>JBBDOA010000001.1:0-8947 GCA_040877275.1 Rhodospirillales bacterium
TTTATCAAACTGAACGCGCTCCGCTTGCGTTTGCTCGCTCGGCGTTAATTCACGCCCCGATCTCGCGTAGACCCCGGGCGGCTGCCGGGCGGCTGCCGAGCAGCTGAATGGCCCGGTATTCATGGCTTTTCCGATATTGATCCGGTATTGAGTTGACCGTTGCACCTGTTTTCTGCAAACTCGGATTAACCATATACGAACAAGGGGGAAGTATGCGAAATGGCCGCTCTTAAGGTAATTCTTTATTTCATGTCCGGTTTCGCCGTGATCGCCGGGGCGGTCTGCGTTGGCATCTTTTTCCATAACAGCTCGGTCCCGGCACTCGGCAGCGGTGCCTTGCTGCTGTGCTTCGGCCTCGCCGGGATTCTGGTCTCGATCTTCTTCAATGACATCGTCCGCGCCATCAGGAACGAACGGCCCGAGCAGAGCGGTCGTGCCGCCTGAAACGGCTTTTTATTTGTGAAATGACCGCAGGGTCGGGTCGCGTTCAAGCCAATAGCTATAGAGCGCAATCGGGGCCAGCGTCATGGTGATCCCCTTCATCGTCGCCGAACGGGCGACGCTGCCGGTCAGCACATAGGCTTTCGCTTCGGGATTGTTCTCGCGCATGAAACCGACCATCTGATCAGGTCGGGTGTCTGTCCGGACATACGTGTTGGACCAGTCCAGATCATAGACGTGATCCGGCTTGCCGGTTTCGGGATGCAGCGTCAACAGATCAATCGATCCACCCCGCCAGCTTGCGTAATAGAGATTATCAATGGCCGAAGAGCCGAGCCACTGCGACACCAGCGCCGTTTCCGCAAGACGCTGAAAGAACTGGTCGGACGGCGGCACCGGGGCGAACAGGGCGGCATACAGTGACGGGCTGGTCAGATAAACCTTGAAGAAGACCTGCCGCTGGAATCGCTGCCCGTCCCGGTCAACGCGGTTGATGCGGCGGATCAGAAACGCCTGTTCCAGATAATCGAGATACTTGCGCAGCGTGTTCTTGGCGATGCCGGTCGCCTTGGCCAACTCGTCCATCGACACCTCGCGGGCGGTGTTGAAGGCGAGCAGACCAAACAGCCGGTTCAGCTCCTGCGGATCATTGACGCCGGCCAGCGACGCCAGATCCTTGTGCAGAACCCGGTCGGCGACACCGTCGCGGATAAACGCCGGGGCCGGTATCCCGTCCTTGCCCGACAGGATCCCTTCGAGAAAGCCGCCGAAGTTGACGTAGCGTTGAAATTCCTGATTGAGCGCTGGCAGGGCATTCGGTTCAAGCGTCATCGCACCCTTCTGCTGTTCGCCCTGGCGTGCACCGAACAGCTTTTCTTCGGTGCCGCGGAAACGCAGAAACTCCAGAAAGCTCAGCGGTGGCAGAACGAAGACCTCCATCCGCTCATTCTTGACTTTGACGCCGCTGACGATGGCCGGTGCGGCCGAGGAAACGGCACCGACGATCCTGGCCCGGGGCCGCATTTTGGCCAGCAGCAACAGTTGATCTTCCCAGTCCCTGCAGTACTGCACCTCGTCGAAAAAAATATAAATCTCGGCATCCGCACCGTGCCGGTAGCGGCGGCAGAACATTTCGAACAGGGTGGACAGGTCGGCAGCGGTATAGCTTGGTGTGGTCAGTGAACAATACAGGATGCTGGTCGATTTGACGCCGCTTTCCACCAGCTGCGCAACCAGTTGCCGCATCATCACGGTTTTCCCGGCGCGAAGCGGGCCGGCCAGCACCATCACATTGCTGCTCCCGGCCGCCATGACACGTTCATGGAAGGCTTTGAAGAATGCCCGCTTCGGTGGATTCTTGAAGGCAACCCGGGTTGAGTCCGTGAACTCCCACCAGGGATTATCAAACGCCAGCCGATGAAAAAGATCATTGTCGGTAATGGTATGCATGAATCCCCGTTTTCATACCTGCCGACGGCAACACTCCGGACATCCGTTGGATCGGCGCCCTGATCACGCACTGATGCTCAGCGTCATGATCTTATTATATTAGATCGAAGAATTGACCTTAATCCGCAACCCTGTCAAGCGATACCGGGACGCCCGGCACCCGTTCACGACGTTTTCAGCAAACCTTGTACCCTGGACCGCAATACCGGCACCAGATCGGCCTCAAACCAGGGATTCCTTTTTGCCCAGATCGCCGTGCGCCAGCTCGGGTGCGGGGTCGGGATCAGCGCCGGACCGTAATCGCGCCACGCCGCGACCGTATCCGTCATGGTCCGCTTGCGACGCTTTCCGAGATAATATACCTGCGCATGCATGCCGACGAGCAAGGTCAGGCGAACGCTCTTGAGATGCTCCAGCAGCGGCCCATGCCATGTCGGCGCACATTCCGGGCGCGGCGGCAGATCACCGCCTTTCGGCGCACGTCCCGGATAACAGAAGCCGGTCGGCATGAGGGCGATCTGTGCCGTATCGTAGAAAACCTCCGGGGCAAGCCCGAGCCAGTCACGCAACCGATCGCCTGAAGGATCATGCCACGGGATGCCGCTTTCGTGGACTTTCGTGCCCGGCGCCTGGCCGATGATCAGCAGTTTCGCCGTGGCGCTGAGCTGGACCACAGGCCGGGGGCCAAGCGGCAGATGCGCCTGACACAAGGTGCAGGCACGGACCCGTTTGAGAAGGGCGTCAAGGGATGAGTGTGCTTGTGCCATGATATCTGCATACCATATGTCCATATGTGTTACGTTCTGAAATCGCTGATTATGAGGGACCATGCGCGACCATCCCGGACAATGTCCAGACAGACGAACCTATACGGTGCTGGGCGTCCTTGCTGTATTCGGAGTCGTGACCGCATGGAGCTTGTTTGCAAGCCGTGAGCCCACGACCGAAACGTCCGATGTCGAAACCGCGTCCCTGCCGCCCCGCTCACCCCTGTCGGCCACAGACATCCACAGTGGCCTGACATACCCCCTGGATCAGGTCGCAGAAGCAAAAGTGGTGCCGCCGGTATTCGTTTCATCAATCGACGTTGACCTCGAACGCATCCTTGATGTCGATGAACGGAAAACCACTTTTTTTCGCATCATGCTGCCGCACATCGCCCGCGAGAATGACAAAATCCGGGCCGAGCGGGAGAAAATCACCAAAGGGCCGGAGCAGACGCCGGATGCCCTGTTCGACAAATACAAGGTCGAACGCGGCGACGTCAAAGAGTTGCTGAAGCGCGTCGATGTCGTGCCGGCGTCGCTGGTGCTTTCGCAGGCGGCACTGGAAAGCGGCTGGGGTACATCGCGGTTTGCCCGCGACGGCAACAATTTTTTCGGCATGCGAACCTACGACATGGATGCCAAAGGCATCGACCCGAAAGAGGCTGAAGGCTTCAAGGTTATGGTGTTCAGGGACATCGCCGCCAGCGTCCGCGCCTATATGAAAAACCTGAACACCAACAGTGCCTATAGCAAATTTCGTGCCGCGCGTGCCCGAAACCACGCTGAACACGCAATGCCGAACGGTCGCAAGATGACCGATTATCTGACATCCTATTCGGAAATACCGGAACACTACGGAATCCGGCTGCGTGAGATGATGGACTACAACAACCTCGCACGCTTTGACGGCGTCCGCCTGTCCAGGGAAGCGCCATGATCCGCGTGCTGTTCGTCTGCCTCGGCAACATATGCCGCTCACCCACCGCCGAAGGGGTGTTTCGCGCTCTTGTGCGCCGTGAAGGCCTGCAGGATCTGATCGGCACCGATTCCTGCGGCACCAGCGACTGGCACATCGGCGACCCGCCCGATGGCCGGGCATGCGAGGAAGCCCGAAAGCGCGGCATCAGCCTCGACGATCTCAAGGCCCGGCAGGTTTGTGTGAATGATTTCACCGACTTTGATTATGTGCTCGGCATGGACAAACAGAACATGGACCGGCTGTCACAACTGTGTCCGCCGCCTTGCCGGGGCAAGGTCCACTTGCTGCTCGACTTCGCACCGGCGCTTTCCGTTCGCGAGGTACCCGATCCCTATTATGGTGGCGACGATGGATTCGATACCGTATTCGACATGATCGAGGCAGCCTCGCTGGGCCTGCTCGAGGATATCCGGAAAAACCGCCTGCCCCTTAATGCATCATGACGAACCATGCCGTGGGCCTGTAAAAATGCTGATCATCTTCGATTGTGACGGCGTGCTCGTCGACAGCGAAATCATTTCCAACCGGGTCCTGGCAGCGCATCTCAGCCGCTTCGGCTATCCCGTCACCGGGGCTGAAAGCCGGGCCCGGTTTATCGGCCGGACGATCCCCGGCATCATCAAAATGGTGACCGACGCAGGCGTCACCCTGCCCGATGATTTCGAAGCGACGTTACGTGAAAAGGATATCGTCGCTTTCGCCCGGGAACTGCGCCCGGTCAACGGGATGCAGTCGACGCTGGAACAGTTGGGCGGGTTCCGTAAATGCGTCGCCTCGTCAGGCAGCCCGGACAAGATCCGCCGCAACCTCGAGACCACCGGGCTACTGCACTATTTCGATCCCTTCCTGTTTTCGGCCAGAGATGTCAAAAAGCCCAAGCCGGCACCGGATATTTTCCTGCTGGCGGCAGACCGCATGGGGTTTGCTGCGGATCGCTGCACCGTCATCGAGGACACACCGCTCGGCATCGAAGCCGCCAGGCGGGCCGGCATGCGGGCGTTCGGTTTTATCGGTGCTTCGCACCGCGTTCCGGCGGATGAAAAAATGCTGCTGCAGGCCGGCGCGGATCGGGTGTTTGCCGATATGACGCACCTGCCGAGCCTGCTATAGGCTCAGCGGGTATTCGATCAGCGGCTCGTACATCGCGCCTTCGCGGGCCAGGTGCGAGCGATACAGGATAAACCGGTCAACCGTGAACGTCGGCAGGCTCAGGGTATCGTGCGTCTCGATCCACTGCCCGACATCCTCGGCCCGGGCCATCTTCAGCCGGGCCAGCGTGATGTGCGGTTTGAACTTTCTGGTTTCGCGCTTAAAGCCCGCCCTGACCGTCGCCGTTTCAACCCGACCGTGCAGGTAGGTCAGTGTCGGGTTGTTTTCGATCCCGGCCCAGATCGAATTGATTTTCGTGCCACGCTCAAAAAACCCGAAATCGCTGCACCGCAGATCAAACGGCGGCAGGCTGATCTCGCCGAGCTCGGTGTCCAGATCGCGCGCCTGAGCGCGGTCCGTTTCGCCACAGAATGACAAGGTGATGTGCATGCCCTCCGGACGTACCCACCGGGCACCCCGCACACCCGATGAGATCGCCGTCAGGGGGCTGCGCAGATCATCGGGAATGGGAATGGCGATAAACAGGCGCATGGCGGGTCAGATGTCCGTAATCAGAGGACGGGCTCAATGATAATGCCTTTAAACAACACCTGCGTCATCAACTCTGTTTATAGATTTTATCTCTGATCCTTGCGTTCAGGGTGACGAAGGGTGTGTTCAGGACGAGTGTCCGATCTTTAAACAGGGGTCACCCCGGTGCAGACCGGGGTCCAGTGATACACATCCGGATCTGGCAGGGACAGGGCCGTGCCAGTGGCTCTGGATTCCGGCGTGCGCCGGAATGACGAGCATTGACACATACCCCGTCATCAACTCTGTTTATTGATTTAGATCACTGCACCGTCGATCACCCGAACGCCAGCAGCACCCCGGTATAGCCGTATAGCCGGTCGTGGGATATCTCGCCACCGGCATAGAATCCGATCACCGGCACGTCACCCAGACCGGCGGCAATGATTTCCGCCTCGGCACTTTCGGTGCCGAACATGCCGGGGCCGCGGGCCACACACGAGATATAAAGTGCGCCCCGGGCCTGCCCCGGCAGTCTGTCCCGGACATCGTCAAGCATGCGGTCCAGATCCTTCCTGGCACTTTGCGGATCGCGCCGGACAAACATGATCCGATCACCGGCGGCGACGTCCGTCCCGACCCCGAGCCAGCCGTGCTCGGTATCAATCGCCATCAGATTGCGGACCAGGTAATCAGCGCTGTCATCGCTGCCGCTGACCGGAAACGCCACGTGCACATAACCGGCGACGCGCTGCAGATCACGGGACAGCATCTCGCCGATATCTTCCCTGAACACGTCGAGCGCCGAACGGCCGTCGATTTCGGTAATCACGTTGCCTTCGCCGGCGGTGATCTCGTGACTGACGCCGACCGGGGAACAGCCCTGTGTCAGGCCGACCGTCACCGGCACATCGGGCGCAAACAGGGCACCGGAAACACCGCCGGCGCCGAGATCGTCGGCCAGCTGATGCTGGGCACCGCGCGAACATGTCAGGCCGCCGACCAGATAAGCCCCGGATCGCCGGGCCAGGGTTTCGATCAAGGCCGCCAGCCCCGGCGTGGTGCCGTCCGCATGCACCAGCGCCGCACCGGGACAGACGGTTTCCGCCCAATGCATCAATTCGTCCGGCCACCGGTCGGGGATCGGTGTGCGGGTGATCAGCCGATAGTCGTTGCTGGCGAGGTCCAGGATCATCGCCGCGCCGGCCGGACGGTCGAAAGCGGCCCTGTCGTTGGCGACGACACCAAGCCCGAGTGTGCCGACCCACGTTTCGACCCCGGTCGACTGGCGCAGCGCCTGGGCGATGGATTTGAAATCATCCGCATAGCCGTCGGTGACATACAGCACGCCAAGGCCGACCCCCGACGCGCCACCGGCCATCAGACCCTCTGTGAGGTCCATCGCCAGTTGCGTCCAGTCCGTTGCATCGGAATAGGCGTGGGCAAACGTCGTCATTCAGCAGCACCTTTATTGTCTGTTAGCTCTTATTTTCTGTTAGCTCTGGCCAGCAATTCTTCAACAGCCGGCATGATGTTTTCGACGATAACATCAACGCCCGCCGCTGTCGGATGCAGGCCGTCGTCCTGATTTAACCCGGGCTGGCCTGCGACACCTTCCAGAAAGAACGGGTAAAAAATAACGTCGTATGCGGATGCCAGCCGCTGATAAAGGGCGTCGAATTCACGCGCATAGTCCTCGCCCATATTCGGCGGCGCTTTCATGCCGGCCAGAAGCGTCGGCATTTTCCTGTCCTGTAACACCTTCAGGATGGCCGACAAATTCTCGAACGCCTGTTCGGGGGCAAGACCGCGCAACGCATCGTTGGCTCCCAGCTCGACGATCACGGCATCCACCTGATCGCCGATAGCCCATGCCAGCCGGGCCCGGCCGCCGGCCGTCGTGTCACCGGACACGCCGGCATTCACAACCCGGACGGCTTGACCCTTTTTCAGCAAGGCCTGTTCCAGTCTGGCCGGGAAAGCATCGGCTTCCGGCAAACCGTAACCGGCCGTCAGGCTGTCGCCGATCACAACCAGGTTAACCGGCTCGGACGCCTGCAGGGGTTGAACGGATATCAGGACCGCACAGCATAAACCGCCGAAGGCCGTTGCAATTATTTCTTTGAGCCACATATCCAACTGATGCCTTCGACCCGGTACAGCGCCATCCGTACCATATACGCACGGAAGCCGACAAATGAACGATGAAAATTCCGCCCACCCTCTTGTTTCCCTGAGCGATGTTGAACTGACGCTCGGCAGTGATGCCGGTCCCGTCGATATTCTTCGCGGCATTGATCTGGCTGTCGGACGGGGCGAAACCGTCGGCATCGTCGGCCCGTCGGGGTCCGGCAAGACCTCGTTGCTGATGATCATGGCCGGGCTGGAGCGGGCGACCCGGGGCACAGTCCGCATTGACGACGTCGCCTTTGCCGGCCTCAACGAAGACGCGCTGGCCCGCATTCGCGGTGCCGGTATCGGCATCGTGTTTCAGGATTTCCATCTGATCCCCAATATGACGGCGCTGGAAAACGTCGCCCTGCCGCTTGAGCTGGCCGGTACTGCCGATGCCTTTGCCCGCGCCGGACAGGCGCTCGACGACGTCGGTCTGGGGCATCGCCACAGCCATTATCCGGGCCAGCTTTCCGGCGGCGAACAGCAGCGCACGGCGCTTGCCCGGGCGCTGGCGCCGGGGCCGAAGCTGATCCTCGCCGACGAGCCGACCGGCAATCTGGACGGCGAAACCGGCACCATGATCATGGATCTGATGTTTGATCACCACCACCGCAAGGGCACAACACTGATCCTGGTAACCCATGAAGACCGGCTGGCCCAGCGCTGTAACCGCCGTATCGAAATGGCCGACGGCAGGATCGTCAGCGACAAACAATCTGCACTCGCTGCCGACTAGGCCATGTCCGCGTCCCCCTCAATCGCGCTGGCCTGGCGCATCGCCAAACGCGAATTGCGCGGCGGCCTTGCCGGCTTTAGGGTTTTCGTCATCTGCCTGGCATTGGGCGTTGCGGCCATTACCGTGGTCAACTGGACGTCCAGCGCCGTTGTCGGAGGCCTTGAAGCGGATGCCCGCAAACTGCTGGGCGGCGACATGGAATTGCGGCTGGTGCACCGCCCGTCCGACGCAGAAGAGAAAACCTATCTGCAGGCCAACAGCACCCGGCTTTCGGAAACCGTGTCGCTGCGGGCGATGGCCTCGGCCGGAAAAAACGCCACCCGCACCCTGGTCGAACTGAAGGCCGTCGATGATGCGTACCCGCTGGTCGGCAACATGGCCCTCTCTCCAGACCTCACCCGCGCACAAATGTTCGCCGGCGGTGATGATCTGCCCGGTGCCGTAGTCGATGCCGGGCTTTTGACCAGGCTCGGCATCGGTGTCGGCGACACCATGAAGATCGGCAAGGCCACGTTCCGTATCAACGCGGTGATCGACAGGGAACCGGACCGGGTCACCAGCGTCATCAATTACGGCCCCCGCGTCATGATCGCCAGACCCGGTCTTGCCGAGACCGGGCTGGTCCAGCCGGGCAGCCTGATCCGTTATTATTACCGCGTGCTGTTGGCGGACGGTATCGATCCTGCGAGCTGGCGCACGGCCCTGGCCGAAGCCTTTCCGGATGCCGGCTGGCGGGTCCGCGCCACCGACGAGGCGGCACCCGGGGTCCGGCGCTTCATC
>JBBDOA010000002.1:0-8923 GCA_040877275.1 Rhodospirillales bacterium
GGACGGATCGTGGTTCGGTCGCTGGGGCAACAACTATGTCTATGGCACATGGTCGGTGTTGTGCGCCCTGAATGCGGTCGGTGAAGACATGAATGCGCCCTATATCCGCAAGGCCGTTGAGTGGCTGAAGGCCCGGCAATGCGCTGACGGCGGCTGGGGCGAGGATTGCGCCAGTTACTGGCAGCACCGCCGCGACGAGGTCAAGACGTCGACCCCGTCACAGACGTCTTGGGCCGTGTTGGGGCTTATTGCCGCCGGTGAAATCGACCAGCCTGCCGTGCAGCGCGGCATCCGGTATCTGGTCGATGCGCCACGGGAAGGCGGCAAATGGGACGAAGAGTATTTCAACGCGGTTGGTTTCCCCAGAGTGTTCTATCTCCGCTATCACGGATACTGCGCCTATTTCCCGCTCTGGACCCTGGCGCGTTATGTCAGGCTCTCGCGCAGCAACGAACGCTCCCCCAAGTTCGGCATGTGATTGCGGTGCCGCAGATCGGCATCATCAGTGGCCTTCAGTCGGAAGCAGCAGCACTGGCACCCGTTATGGGGCATGGCAACGCGCCTTATGTCAGGCTTTCGGGTACCAGACCCGGACGCGCCCTGGACGGCGTGCAGGCACTGATTGCGCTCGGCGTTGACGGCATTCTGAGTTTCGGTAGCGCCGGTGCGGCATCGCCGGACATGAAGCCCGGTGATCTCCTGGTGGCCTCGGGCGTGCGGGATCCGGCGGGTATTGTCCATCCAACAGATCAGGCCTGGACGGAAACGCTTGCGGCGGCGCTGGGTGTGTCGCCGGTGACGGTCGCCGGCATGGATCAGGTGGCCGGTGCGGCGACCAAATCAGCCTTGCATCATCAGCACGGTGTTGCCGCTGTTGATATGGAAAGCCATATCGCCGCGTCACTGACCATCCAGGCGGGGATACCGTTCTGCGTGCTGCGGGCCATCGTTGATCCGGTCAGTTTTGAAATGCCGGGATATGTGCTTGATACCGTCCGACCCGATGGCAGTGTCAGTATCCTGCCCGTGCTTGCCGGGCTCTGCCTTCAGCCATGGACAATCGGCCGACTGGCGGATCTCAATCGTTTCAACAGAACGGCAATGGACGCCTTAAGCAGCGCGGCCCGGACCCTTGGCCCCGGCTTCGGCCTTTTCGCGCTCAAGCCGGGCTGACATCGTCTCAACGAGGTTTTCAAAGACGAATTCGGCCGGACGCTGATTTTCGAGTGGTATTTCCGGGACCATCGGCTTTTCGGTGTCGATGCCGCGCAGGAACACACGCAGTGCTTTCAACGGATGTTTGACGGTATCGCTGACGGCCGTCGGCTCATAGCCGCAATGCACCATGCAGTTGGCGCATTTCTCGTAGTTGCCGGTGCCGTACTGGTCCCAGGGCGTATCATCCATCAGTTCCCTGAAACTGGATGCATAGCCTTCACTCAGCAGATAGCAGGGTTTCTGCCAGCCGAAGATGTTACGGGTCGGGTTGCCCCACGGCTGACAATGGTATTGCTGATTGCCGGCGAGAAAATCCATGAACAGGGTCGACTGGCTGAACGGCCATTTCTTGTCGCCCTTCAGTCTGAAGATATCGCGGAACACCTCTTTGGTTTTGCCGCGCTTCAGGAAATGCTGCTGATCAGGTGCCCGTTCGTAGGCATAGCCCGGCGAGATGGTGATCCCTTCGACCTGCAAATCGTTGGTGCAAAAATCAAAGAACTCGGCACACTCGGCGGGCGTCATCTGATCGAACAGGGTGCAGTTGACGTTGACCCTGAATCCCTTGGCCTTGGCGGCCTTGATTGCCGAGACGGCGCGTTTGAATGTGCCTTTCTGGGCCACGGCATGATCATGATGCTGTTCAAGCCCGTCCAGATGCACTGAAAATGTCAGATACGGCGACGGTGTGAAATCACCAAGGCGTTTTTCAAGCAGGAGTGCATTGGTGCACAGATAGACGAATTTCTTGCGCTGCACGATGCCTTCAACGATCTGTCTGATCTCTTTGTGGATCAACGGCTCGCCGCCGGGAATCGAGACGATCGGCGCACCGCATTCGTCAACGGCCTCCATGCACTGTTCAAAGCTCAGCCGCTTGGCGAGGATGCTATCTTCGTAATCGATCTTGCCGCAGCCCGGGCAGGCCAGGTTGCACTTGAAAAGCGGCTCAAGCATCAAAACCAGCGGGTATTTTTCAACACCCTTCAGGCGCTGCTTCATAATATAGGCGCCGACGCGGACCTGTTGGATTAACGGAACGGCCATTTCAATCTCCGACTGCGCTGACCGGCTTCTGATCTAACAGTTCACGCGGTAATTTGAAGACGACGTTTTCCTTGACGCCATCGTGGTTGCGGACCTCTGCGGGACCGCGCAATTGTATGATTTTCTCAATGACGCCCTGGACAAGTTCTTCGGGGGCCGACGCCCCTGCGGTCAGGCCGATTTTGCTGACGCCCTCAAGCCATGCGTCGCTGATCATGGATGCATCGTCGATGAGATAAGATGGTGTGCCATTTTCACCACCCATCTCGGCAAGCCTGTTTGAATTCGAGCTGTTTTTGGCGCCAACGACAAGCAGCAGATCGACGATCTCAGATAGCTCGCGAACGGCCTGTTGGCGATTCTGCGTTGCATAGCAGATATTTTTCACATCCGGGCCGACGATATTCGGGAATCGTTTGCGCAGTGCATCGATGGTTGCGCGTGTTTCATCAACGGAGAGCGTCGTCTGGGTGACGTACGCCAGCATGTCCGGGTTTTCGACTTCAATCCTTGCGGCGTCATCGGGATTGCTTACCAGCAGGACGCCGCCCGGAATCCGCCCCTGAGTGCCTTCGACTTCCGGATGGCCCCTGTGGCCGATCAGGATAACCTGGCGACCATGGCCGGCATGGTTCTGGCCTTCCTTGTGGACTTTGGAAACCAGCGGGCAGGTGGCATCAATGACGGGTAAATCCCTTAGCCTGGCGGCATCCTCCACTTTTTCGGCAACGCCGTGGGCCGAGAAAATCGTCACGGCACCATCAGGTATTTCATCGATTTCATCGACGAACACGGCACCCTTGGCACGCAATGATTCGACGACATGCTTGTTGTGGACAATTTCATGGCGCACATAAATCGGTGGGCCGTATTTGCTGAGCGCTTTCTCGACAATTTCAATGGCCCGCTCAACGCCGGCACAAAACCCGCGCGGGTTGGCAAGAATGATTTCGATGGGTTTGCTCATGACTGATTAAATCCCGGGAGCCCTGTATATCAGCGGCTAACATGCTTTCATGCGGGCCGCCTGTCCTTCAAGATGGGAGAAAAACCCTCCCCGACAATGGCTGTTTAACGTCTTTACCGCGGATTTTCCATGGAAAACTCTGTATTTCAGTGCTTCTTGTGCAGAGAATTTTTGCGGCGAGCCCGATGGAATTGACGAAAGGTGCGTATTTGGTGAGCGGTGCGATCGGTTTTATCGACTTGGCAGTTCCGATCCGTCGGGTGCATTTCGCCAGGAAATCACCGCAGACCGGGCGGTGGCCCGCTCTCCAGTGCCGTTGCATGGTTTCGTGAAAACGGATATCTGGACGCCTCATGATCAGCCGTATGACAGGGAATTCCGAAAATGCACGCAATCATACTTGCCGCCGGTGTCGGTAGCCGACTGTTCGGCGACAGCCGCTCCCAGCCGCCGAAATGTCTTATTGAGTTTGACAACCGGACCCTGCTTGACCGGCATTTTGAATACCTGCAAGGCATCGGCATTGAAAAGCTGACGCTGGTCGTCGGTTATAAAAAAGACCTGGTGATTGCCGAGGCTGAACGGTGTGCGCCTTCAGGTTTTCTCGACGTGATCGAGAACCCGATGTATCGCGGCGGCAGCCTGATTTCCATGTGGTACGCCCGGGAAACCTATCGTCGGGATCAGACGGTACTCTTTATGGATGCCGATGTTCTCTATGATCCCGCCCTTCTCGAACGGCTGGTCGACAGCAAGGATGCCAGTGCCTTTGTTTATGATGAGGTGCTTGATGAAGGCGATGACCCGGTGCGGATTTGCCTTCGCAACGGTCAGGTCGTCGACTTCGGCAAACGTATCGTCGGTCAGTTCGATGCCGTTGGCGAATGGCCCGGGTTCATGAAAGTTTCGCCAAAAACCGGGCCACTGCTCGCTTCATCTCTTGAAAACTATATCGAGGGGGGCCAACTGATGGCAACATACGAGGAAGCCATCAGGGATGTGATCGTTGGCGGCCCGACAGGTGTTTTTGGCGTTGTCGATATTTCTGATCTCGACTGGATCGAAATCGATTTTCCCGAAGACCTTGAACGTGCCCGTGCGGTCATCCTGCCGAAACTGAAATCATAATTTAACCGGGAGCCACCATGTCTGCATCACTTCAAGAAATCGACCCCGCGACTTCTGCTGCACCGTTGCGGATTCTTGGCCGCAATAATTCATTCAATGTTCGCAAGGTACTGTGGGCGTGTGACGAAATCGGCATCGCCTTTGAACGATTAGACTATGGTCGGGGCTTCAAGGCCTGTACCAGTCCGGAATTTCTGGCGCTCAATCCGGCGGCGCAGGTGCCGGTCGTTATCGACGGTGATATCGTGATGCGGGAATCCAATGCCATCATCCGCTATCTGGCAGCCAAGGCGGGCGACGAGGCGATCTATCCATCCGATCTGCCCGCCCGTCAGAAAATCGAACAATGGTTGGACTGGGTAGCCTACGATGTCACGCACGCCTTGCGGGGTGCTTTCCTCGGCGGGCAGCTTGGCGAGGAACCGTGGAACAACCCGTGGTTCGTCGCGCAGGGACGCAAGGACCTGATCCATGAAATCGGGCTGCTCAACGATCATCTGACCGAAAACGGCCCCTATGTGACGGGCAGCACATTTACCCTGGCCGATATTGCCGTCGGCCTGGTGGTCAACCGCTGGTTCATGCTGGACGAGCTTGAGCGGCCCGAGATGCCGGCCGTCAGCGCCTATTACGCGTTGCTGAGCGAGCGTCCGGCTTTCCTCAGCCATGGGCGCAACGGGTTACCCTGATAAATCTCAGACCCTGAAGACGTATTCCCTGGCCGGATCGCGGTCGATGTCGGGCGGAAAGTTCCTGTGCTTGTCAGCGTAGTACTGCGCCATGTGATCGCCGGCTGACGCCCGGTTATAGGTGGCGTAATATATGCGCCGGATGCCGTTGCTCATGTTGACCTCGGAGGCATGCGGCGCGAAGCAGTCGAAAAACACGATGTCACCCGGTTCGGTCGGCACGGGCTGAAAGGACATACCCTTCATATCGTCTTTCGTCAGGGTCGGTGTCGTAAGCATATCCACCTCGGAATTGGCTAATGACGACCTTCGTATAGCGCCCGGGCAGCCTGCTGTTTCGGAACATACGATTTGAAAAGCCTGAACAAATTACTTGTTTGTTTTGTTTAACTCAACCAGATGTTAGGCACATGTTCATTGTGGGTGGTGATCACGCTCACAGCTTTTCCCGGGGGCTGCATTGATCGACGCTGAAACATTTCTCAGGTACGCCAAATTCAAGGGTTTTGATTTCTATACCGGCGTGCCGTGTTCGTTCCTGACCCCGCTGATCAATGGTGTGCTGAACGACAGCGCCATCCGTTATGTCGCTGCATCGAGTGAGGGCGAGGCCGTCGCCATAGCGGCCGGTGCCTGGCTTGGCGGGCGGGAAACCGTTGTCATGTTCCAGAACTCTGGGCTCGGCAATGCGGTCAATCCGCTGACGTCGCTGAACTATCCGTTCCGGATCCCGACCCTGGTGATCTGCACGTGGCGGGCTGGACCCGGGCTGGAAGACGAGCCGCAGCACGAATTGATGGGCGAGATCACCCCCGATCTGTTTGAGGTCATGCGTATACCCTATACCCTGTTCCCAGCCGAAGAAGATCGGGTCCTGCCGATGCTTGACGATGTCAGGGCGCAAATGGCGGAGAGCCAATTACCGAGCGCTTTCATCATGCAGAAGGGCGATGTCGCGGACCTGGCGCTGACGGATGCGGGGGCACCAGCAGCAAAACCGGCCGGCAAGATCGCCGAGCATTGCACGGGTGGCACGCTCCCAGGTCGATACAGTACGCTGGAAGCCATGCTGCGAGTGGTGCCGGATACGGCCGGGATCATCGTTACCACCGGCAAGTCCGGCCGAGAGCTGTTCACGATCGAAGATCGCAAACAGCATCTTTATCAGGTCGGCTCGATGGGCTGCGCTGCGGGCATGGGGCTTGGCGTTGCACTGAATACCGAGAAGCCGGTCATCGTCGTCGACGGTGACGGGGCCTTGATGATGAAGATGGGCACACTGGCGACAATCGGTGCCTATGCGCCCGGGAACCTCGTGCATCTGGTGCTCGATAACGGCACGTATGATTCGACGGGTGGCCAGCCGACGGTTTCCGCCGGCGTTGATTTCGCTGCCGCTGCCGTGGCGTCCGGTTATCGGCAGGGTATCCGGGTTGATTCCATTAACGGGTTTGAAGCCGCCCTGAAAGCGGCATTGGACGAAACCGGACCAATCCTCATCCACATGAAGATTGCACCGGGATCGCTGGCCAAACTGGGCCGACCGACCGTGAAGCCGCCCGAAGTGGCAAGACGTTTCAAGGCTTTTCTTTCTGAAGGTCTTGCTGAGGGGTGATCGCCCAGAAAATTTTGCGTTGAGTGTGGCCCGGGGTTTTTGCCATCAGAATCCCGTTGTTTGCAGGCATGGTGCCCCGTATAAGCCCTGCATGTCAGAAGTCGTGAGCTGCGGGAGAGCCGTGTGCCGTCAGATACCAATACGCATACTGATCGGACAGTACCCGACGCCATTGGACGATGGGTGGATTTCTGCCAGCGTCGCGCCGGCATGGTGGTTCTGGGTGCGGTTCTGATCAGCGTGCTGGCGGCAGTCTATCTGGCGCAAAATATCCGTATCGACACCAATACCGAAGACATGTTGTCGGCGTCCCTGCCGTTTCGTCAGAACGCCATCGCGCTTGATCGTGAATTTCCAATTCTCGAGAGCAATCTGCTGGTTGTTCTCGAAGCGCCGAACAGCGACGCTGCCGACGCCGGGGCGAAACGGCTGGTTGACGCCATGCGCCTGAAACCGGAGATTTTCGGCAGCGTGTTCTCATCCCAAACCGATCCGTTCCTGTTGAAAAACGGATTTCTGTATCTCGATACGGCAAAGCTGGAAGATATCGCGGCCCGACTGGCTGCGGCACAGCCGTTCCTGGGGACGCTGTGGCGTGCGCCCAATCTGGACGGCCTGGCCGACATGCTGGCTCTGCTGGAACGGTCAGAAGGTTTGGATGGACACACACTTGCCGAGGCGAACAGCGTCCTGGAACGGATGGCCGCTGTCACCGAGAGTGTCCGCAAAGGGCAGAGCGAAAAACTTGTATGGTCAGAGGTTCTTCTGGGCGAAGAGCCGGAAAAAACACCTGTCCGACGGTTGATCTTTGCCAAGCCAAATCTTGATTATGCATCATTGCACCCGGCCGCACGCGCACAGGATGCCGTTTACGATATCGCCCGGGAATTATACCTGAATTCTGACGGCTTCGCGATCCGCCTGACCGGTTCTGCTGCGCTGGAAAGCGATGAACTCAAAAGCGTTGAGGTCGGCATGGGGCTGGCCGGCCTGATATCACTGGCGCTGGTGATACTGATTCTGTGGGTCGGGCTTCGGTCAGTCGGCGTCATGATCGCGCTGCTGGCAACGCTGCTGTTCGGGCTTTTATGGACGGCGGCTTTCGCCATTCTTGCGCTGGGGTCTCTGAATCTGATCTCGGTGGCATTTGCTGTGCTGTTTGTCGGCCTCAGTGTTGATTTCGGGATTCATTATGCCCTCAGGGTCTCGGAGCATACGCCATCGCCCGAGGCATGGCGAGGAGCCCTTGTCGAAGGCGGCCGCGGGGTTGGCCCGTCCCTGGTGATCTGTGCGCTGACCACGGCAATTGCATTTTTCTCGTTCGCGCCGACGGCCTATATCGGTCTGGCCGAACTTGGTCTGATCGCCGGTGTCGGCATGTTCGTTGCCTTGCTGGCCAATCTGACGGTGCTGCCGGCGATGCTGCGCCTTTTTGTGCGCAAGCCCCCCGTCTTCAGGCAAGTCGCAACAGAGCAGGGCGCAGAACATACGTTTTTCAGAAAATGGGCACGGGTCATCGTTGCCGCCGGTATTGTCAGTGCCTGTGTCGCCGGTTGGGTGGCCAGGGATACGCACTTCGATTTCGATCCCATGAATCTCAAGGATCCGACCGCGCCATCCATGACAGCCCTCTTCGAGTTGTGGGAAGACGGCACGATCCATCCGTATTCGGCGGAAATACTGATGGATAACCTTGCCGATGCGGAGGGATTGATGGCCAGACTTGAGGCTTTGGAGAGCGTCGAGCGGGTGGAAAGCGTGCTTGACCTGATCCCGGCCGGGCAGACGGAAAAGCTGGAAATCATCGATCGCATGGCCCTGTTACTCGGGCCGGCATTTTTCGCCCGTGCAGGCGTGACGGCGTTGTCGGGGGATGCGCTTGACGCTGCGCTGCAACGGGTCAGGGCGCAACTGGCAAGCCTTGCTGGCACCGCGACGCTGGGACCTGCAGCCAAACGGCTGGCGGCAGCCCTGCACGGTACCGATGCAGAGATGGCGGGTCGCATCAATCAGGCCCTGTTCACGTATCTTCCGGAGCGCCTGAACACGCTGGCCGGCGCTTTGGAGCCTGCCGTGATCGATATTGACAGCTTGCCCGATACGCTGAAGCAACGCTATCTGAGTCCGGCCGGGAAAATCCGTCTGGACGTTATCCCGAAACACGATCTTCGCGATCAGGCTGATCTGCGTCGTTACGTCGAGCAGGTTCAGTCCGTGGCACCGCGGGCGGCCGGTGGACCGATCAGCATTGTCGAAGCC
>JBBDOA010000003.1:0-8879 GCA_040877275.1 Rhodospirillales bacterium
GATCCTCATCGCCGCGTCCGTCATCTTCTATCTCAATCAATGAGTCCTGAGCCTAATCATCTCTACGCCCCGTTAACGTGACAACGTCCTGGCGACAAGCACACGGCGCGTTCGTCAGCATTGACCAATTCGATCCGACGACACGGGGCGATCATTCCAGCACGGCGCAAAGCTTCGTCGACCAGGCTGTAGACCTCATCGCGGCAATCCACGTCCCGGTCGAAACGCGACAGCCAATAGCGCACGGCATAGGTAATGCCGCCTTCTTCATAGGCAAGAACTCGGACATCGGGGGCCGGGTCTTGCTGGATCAGTTCTGCCTGCTGCACTGCTTCCAGCATAATCCCTCGCGCCTTTCCGATCGGCATGCTATGATCAAGCGTAATGCTTATCTGCGCCCGGTATTGGGGTTTTGGCGCGGAATAGTTGATAATACGCTGCCGTGCAATCTGGCTGTTGGGCAGGATCATGTAAGTCGCATCCTTGGTCAAAATACGTGTTGTGCGCCAGCCTATTTCGATGACTCGGCCATGGGCCAGCCCATCGATGTCGATCCAGTCCCCGATGCGGAACGGCCCCTCTACGCCAAGAGCAATGCCTGACAGCGTATCAGCCACCACGTTGCGGATGGCAAACCCCAGCATAGCCAGAACTAAACCAGAACCGGCCAGCGCACCAACCGTCCCCTGCCCCATGAACAACGCCACAGAAGCCACAAAGGCCACCGTGAAGAGCAGCGCCGCAATTAGATCCTTGAGAAGCCGCGGGTAGGGCCGACGGTGCACCGCGGCTTGATTGAGGACCAGTGCCAGAAGCCGACTGGCAAGCCAAGCTGCCACAAAATATGTCAGCGCCGTTGTGCCAAGAAATAAAGTCTCACTGTGCCCGAAGAAGTCGGTCAGTTCAGTATGGAAAATGACCAGACCAAGGCTGACAATCATCAGAATTGTCGGCCAGACAAGACGAACGGCATGCTGTTTCGTGGACATTGTAAACGCCTTTCAGTTTTCGCTTGAACACTGTTGTGGTGTGCATCTGTGTAAGACAGATGCTGACCGGCATGAACACCCTGCATTGATTGGCCTCAGCGGCGACGGCTATTCATTCCTCAGAAACAGGTTTGACCCGAATGACGGTCAGCATCCTCCGCTTGCCGTCTCTGGTGTCCCAATAGAAGACAGCGCCCTCTGCCAGTCCCAACAGAGCCACGCCGAGCGGTGTCATCACCGAGACCCGCTGGCGCGCGATATCGGCATCCTTGGGGAAGGCCAGCATCACGGTCTTTTCCTGCCCGGTCATCTCATCGCGATAGGTCACGTCATTGCCGATAGCCACAATATTTTCAGGCATCCTGTCTGATGCGACAATTTGCGCATGCACCAGCTCGTTCAGTAGTTTTTCGGCAAGGGCCGGATTAAGATTCAGGGCACCTTCCGCGAGCGCCTCGATACGGTGCAGTGTTTCCTGATTGATGACGACATCCGGGTGATGCTCGGGCGTTCTAAGTGTTTCGTTAACGGCGGTCATGTCTGCCTCTGTTATGTTGGCCGCCATCATAGGCGACTGGTTATCGGAAGTGAGTCACAAATTCATTACCAGCGAAGTGGGAGCGCAAAGGCGAAGGCAATACTCGTAAGAGCACGATACGGATTCTGCGCATTGCAGAAGCCGTGCATGCTTTATCCGTGATCGCCATGCCCTCCGTTTGGACAACAACGTCACTTGTTCAATTCAGAAAATGGGAAACCCCAGGGGGTGTGTCAGACGTGCAAACGCCTACGCCGCCCGGGGAGAAGAGCGTGTCAGTAGAAGCAACCGGAAATGGTCTGTGTGCATCATCATAATGAGCCGGATATAGGCTCGGCGAACGGGGTTGTCAATCTTGAGTGAGATGGTTTTCAGAAGTTCCTGAAACCGCCGGTTTATAACTACGGATTTAGGGTAACGGCAGACATTTTAGGGCGTGATCAATGTCGTCTTCTTTTTGCCATTATCGGTCAGGCTGGTAGTGTCATTGCGCTGGAATCCGAATGACCTAAGAAATAATGGACTTCGCGCCGTCCCATATCTCTTTTATGAGCATCCCCGCCGGTTTCGCCACAGCCAATTTGGATGACTGCCCTGCCCATGCCTGTATCCTGTCTATGTCGTTATTCTTGATGCCGATGTCCCGCATGGCTTGTGTCAGGTTGCGCTGGATAGGATACGGTGCCGGGACCGGCGCACCGGGTGCGATTGCCGCCCGGGCATATGCCGATGCGATGCTGCGGCCGGAGCGTCCCGAATAAGTGCGTGTAACCAATGTTTCTTCCGGAAGTGTATAGCCGATAGCGTCCGACCATGCGGTGGGTAGCTTTGCTTCTGGGCACCGTAAAAATCCGGTGCCTATCTGGACGGCCGAAGCGCCGAGAGCAAGAGCCGCAGCAACGCCACGCGCATCGGCTATGCCGCCGGTAGCGATAACCGGCAGTTTCACATGATCAACAATAGCCGGGAGCAGCGAAAAAAGACCCACCATGGTAGACTCGGCCTTTGCTGGATCAAACGCGCCCCGGTGACCACCCGCTTCCATCCCTTGAGCGACGATGACGTCAGCGCCTGCATTCTCCGCAGCCCTGGCTTCAGCAACCGTTGTCGAGGTCGCAAACCATTTGATTCCCTTGGCTTTCATCCGTTCAACGAAGGCCGTAGGATAAAGCCCCATAATCGAGGAAATGATCAGCGGGTTGGCCTCCAGCATCGCTTCGCATTGCTCTTCAAAATCAGGCGGCATGACGTCGCCGGCTGCGGCGGGAACTTCAGGCCCCCACGCGCCCAGGAATGTGCGCACAGCCTGTTCCGTAGTTTCCTCCCGCTTGGGCGCTGCGTCGGGAATCCAAAGGTTGAGCTGAAATCCCCCATTACTGCCAGCCCGCACATCCGCGCACCACGTCTTTATGGCATCTGGTTGCATCAGGAGTACACCACAGGCGCCGAGTCCTCCTGAGTTGGCCACGGCGATGGAAAGTGACGGAGGACATGCGCCAGCCATGGGTGCGAGTAAAATCGGCAAACGCATTTTGTAAGTCTCACAAAATGATTCTGTGCGCGCAAATATGGAATGGTCTGCCTTCATAACAATGTCCCTTAAATCAGTGATCACAACTCCAGACACCTAGTCGGAGCTTCTCATCGTACATATATCCGATAAAATTCTATGCTCTACTGTTGGTAAATTACAATGCCACATTGCGCCAAAGCCCTTACTGACGTTGTCACGTTAATCGGGTGAAGCCAAGACAATTAAACGATCTTTGTCTTTGCGTTATGCTGCCGCAGTTTCTTGCCACGTATCGATTGCCTCGGCGCGAAACGTCTTCATCGTGGTTCGGGATATAAGATGACGTTGAATATAGAAGTGATTGTAGAAAGCAGAGAAGACCGAGAGGAACCGCTGCGCTGATCTCACTGACTTGAATCGCTGCTGCTTACGCTCTCGTCGTCGCGTTGGTTGATGCGAATTTTCCGCTCTGTTGTTCAGCCTCTTACCCTTCAGATGATTTGCACCAGGCACGACAACTCGAATGGCGGCTTCAGTCGGTCTCCACTTGTCACTGACAATAATCTCCGGAACGGACGTCGTCCGCTGGATCACTTTACGAAGAAACTTGATGGCTGCGCGTTTGTCTCGTTTGGGCTGCAATAGGATATCCAGCACTTCACCTTCATCATCCACGGCCCGCCAGAGATACATTTGCCTGCCACCGATCTTCAGAAACACTTCATCAATGTGCCAGGTTGAACTGGGCTTCGGTCGCGTCACCCGAAGCCGTTTCCCTTACTGGCTGCCAAATTTCTCGACCCATCGGCGGACCGTCTCATAGAACACGTCGATGCCACGCTCTGCCAACAGATCTTCGATATCCCGATAACTCAACGTAAATCGGAAATATAGCCAGACTGTGTGCTGAATGATAACAGGCGGGAAGCGATGACGGTTGTATGAGATAGGTTTCATCTCAAAAGCCTAACACGAACTCCAAATGGGCGGCTAACGTGAGGATGCCTTCAGCCTAACACAGGCTCAAATCAGTAATTAACGTGATGGCATGGACGTCCCCTTTTCCCCGGCGTCGGATGCGCCATACTTTGAGGCGTGTTCACAACCTCATACAAAGGAGGCGTCCATGACGCAGATTACAGTTATCGGTTTGGATTTAGCAAAGCGTGTGTTTCAGGTTCACGGTGCGGATAGCGATGGTCAACCGGTGGTGCGTCGGAAGCTTCGCCGCGCTCAGGTGATGACGTTTTTCTCCGAACTGCCGCCGTGTCTGATCGGCATGGAGGCTTGCGCGAGTGCACATCATTGGGCCCGTGAACTTCAGGGATTGGGTCACCAAGTGAGATTGATCCCACCGCAGTATGTACGCCCGTTCGTCAAGACGAACAAAAACGACGCGGCGGACGAAGAAGAGATCTGCGAGGCGGTGACACGCCCGACGATGCGGTTTGCACCGGTGAAGTCAGCGGAGCAGCAATCGGTCTTGATGCTGCACCGGGCCCGGGAATTGCTGGTGCGCCAGCGAACCATGCTGATCAACGCGCTTCGCGGTCACTGCGCCGAGTTCGGACTGATCGCCGCACAAGGCATCTCCAAAGCAACCGATCTGATACGCATCATTGATGACCCGAAAGATACCCGTCTGCCCGATTTGGCGCGCGAAGCGCTCGGTCTGCTGGTCGAACAACTGAATGCGCTACAGGCTCGGATCAAGGCGCTTGAAACAGAACTATTGGCCTGGCACCGCTCGAATGCAGCAAGCCGACGTCTTGAAGCCATCCCCGGCGTCGGGATCATCACGGCAACCGCACTGGTGGCAACAATTGGCGATGGCAGCCAGTTCCACTCAGGGCGACAACTCTCGGCCTGTCTCGGCCTTGTGCCCCGGCAGCATTCGAGTGGCGGCAAGGACAGGCTGGGACGCATATCCAAGCGCGGTGACGGCTATATCCGGCGCCTGCTCGTCCACGGTGCCCGCACCGTATTGCGCTGGCGTCGTGCCAAACCAGATACCGAGGCGGGATGGGCCGAACAGCTGTTGGAGCGACGACCAACCAATGTCGTCCTCGTCGCCATGGCCAACAAGACGGCCCGTGTCGCCTGGGCGCTGCTTAGATATCAGCGCGACTACCAGCCGATGTCGGCATAATAGATAGAACCAGATTGCGAGGGTAATAGGATTTGATGGCAAAACAGGGTGAACCGGGAGCGACCAAACCCGAGGCAGTGTCCGAGCATCAAGCTCGATCCTCTGACTGGGCGTCGCTCCTTCGGATTCCATCAGGGCCAGCGGTCATGTGCCGCGTCAACAGGCCGGATACATGACTGCAAACCCTACCTGCATATCAGATCAATATCCCCTTGCAAGATCGGGGGCGTCCATACATGACAATGCCGTCTAGATATAATCAGAAGCGGTCATGGCCAAACAGATTTGAATCTATCCTTGTCGCCGATCACTTCGGCAATTGTATAGCCATCCAAATGCTGGAGAAACGACTCAATTGCATCGACAAAAACGTGTCTTAGGCCACAAACCGGACTTACAATACACCCGTCTCCGCCGGCACCAAAGCATCCAACGAAACCGCCCATATTTTCTAGCGAGCGAACAACATGACCAACATTAATTTCATCTGCCGGTTGGCTGAGTGTCAGGCCACCGCTGCGGCCTCGAACGCTTTTCACAAGACCTTCGGCCACAAGTCTTTGAGCGATCTTCATCATATGGTTCTTTGAAATGCCATAACGTGCGGAGATCGCGGCAATCGAATGTATACCGTCATTCGCGGCGAGAAACATCAGTGTACGCAGGGCATAGTCAGTATGAACAGATAATCTCATAAAAGATGCATATCATATATTGTATTTATCTGCCAACTGCAATAAAAGATGTATACTATATGCATTGAAAAGAGCTAGGCTATGACGTTTCCAAGCTACGCAGAACAAGCGCGTGCTAAAAAAATGGCAAATGCGATAGCGATGGGGATTGATGATGCGTTGATCTCGCAATTGGTTGAGCGCTTCTATAACGTCATTCGCAAAGATGATCTGCTGGGTCCGATATTCGCCGCACATGTAGCTGATTGGCCGTGGCATCTGACGCGGATGAAAGAGTTTTGGGCATCTGTAACAATGGAATCGGGTCGATTTCATGGCAATCCAATGCACAAACATATAAACATCGGCAGCTTGGAACAGTTGCATTTCGAGCGTTGGCTCATGCTTTGGGATCGGACAGTGAACGAGGTTGCTCCCAGTCCGGCGGCATCGGACACATTCCGTCTCGCGGCGAAGCGGATCGCCAGAAGCCTTCTGATGGGCATTGAAAACACATGACGTGTTTTTGGCAACTCTATAAGCACCGCGCTGATACCGGATACTGCCGCTACCGGCAGCAACGGACAATTTTTGAGGGGCAGAAATGGTAACCTATCATCAGACATTCAGCATCCGTAGGCTATGGATAATCCTCGCTACGGGCATGGTTGTCATGTTCGGAATACTTGGATTTCTGGGTGCCGAGATATATCAGCAGATCCCGCCCATCCCCAAAGAAGTCAAATCCGCATCCGGTGAAACTCTATACACTCGCGATGACATTGAGACTGGACAAAATGTCTGGCAATCGATCGGCGGCATGGAGCAGGGGTCGATCTGGGGGCATGGCAGTTATTTGGCCCCTGATTGGAGCGCCGACTGGCTGCATCGAGAAGCAGAGACTCTGTTGGGCTTGTTGATGCAAAGTCGGATTGCAGGCCTTTCCGGAGAACAAGAAACAGCGTTGAAAAAGGCGGCTTTGCAGGAGGAAATGCGGCGAAACACCTATGACCCCGCCACCGGCACGATTACCGTGAGTGACCTGCGTGCTCAAGCCATAAAGCAGGTGGAGGCACATTATCTTAGCCTTTACGAAGGCAGTGATCCGCAATCTCTCGCGCTGCGCCGAGACTACGCGTTCCCGGTTTACGGCCTGCTGTCCAATACAGACGCGAAACAACTCGCGGCGTTCTATTTCTGGACTGCCTGGGCAGCAACGACCAATCGCCCGGGTCAAGATTTCACGTATACCAGCAACTGGCCACATGAAAAGCTGGTCGGTAACAAGCCGACGACCGAAGTGCTGATGTGGAGTATTGCTTCGGTGATTTTACTGCTTGCGGCGGCGGGGGCGCTGATCGCCTATTACGCCAAGCAGTTTGACGTCTGGCGTCGTGATATATTGCCTGAAGATGGCATCGCCAAGGAAGATATTGTTCATAGCGTCGTGGTGACGCCGTCGATGCGCGCTACGGCAAAGTACTTCTGGATCGTCTGTGCATTATTTCTTGGGCAAGTCATGCTCGGTATCGTTACCGCCCACTATGCGGTCGAAGGACAGGGGCTCTATGGGCTGCCGTTCGCGGAATACCTGCCCTATACAGTGACGCGGACGTGGCATACGCAACTAGCGGTTCTGTGGATTGCGACCGCGTGGCTAGCAACCGGCCTCTATGTGGCGCCGATGTTGGGTGGACGTGATCCAAAATTTCAGCGGTTTGGCGTCAATTTTCTTTTTATCAGCCTGCTGGTTATCGTCATTGGTTCCTTCGCCGGACAATGGGCGGCCGTGCATCGGTTTTTCGATAGCTTGACGATGAATTTCTGGTTCGGCCATCAGGGCTATGAGTATGTCGACCTCGGCCGCTTCTGGCAGATATATCTGACAATCGGATTGTTCCTTTGGGTTGCTTTGGTGGTTCGTGGATTGTGGCCGGTGCTGCAGGAGAAAGGCGGTAAATCGCTGATATATCTGGTTCTGGTATCTGCAATTGCGATCGGCTTGCTTTATGCCGCCGGTCTCATGTGGGGCCAGAACACTCATATTTCGATCATGGAATATTGGCGCTGGTGGGTTGTTCACCTTTGGGTCGAAGGTATCTTCGAAGTGTTTGCCACGGCGATCATTTCCCTGCTATTCGTGCGCATGGGAATATTGCGGACGTCGACGGCGACGGTGATGGTTCTGTTCGCGACAATCATCTTCCTGTTCGGCGGCGTCCTCGGCACTTTCCATCACCTATACTTCAGTGGCACGCCGACCTCGGTGATCAGTGTCGGCGCGATGATTTCGGCACTGGAAGTCGTTCCCTTGCTGGTCGTCGGGTTCGAAGCCTATACCCGTTATAAGATCGAGCATGAAGTCGAATGGGAACGTAATTATCATTGGCCGTTCATGTTCTTTGCGGCCGTGCTGTTCTGGAATTTGGTGGGGGCAGGTCTGTTCGGGTTCATGATCAATCCGCCGATCGCACTTTACTATATGCAGGGCTTGAACACGACGGCCAATCACGGCCATGCCGCCCTGTTCGGTGTATACGGCATGCTTGGGCTGGGCTTGATGCTTTATTGCATGCGCGGCCTGACCGATATCGCGCTGTGGAATGAAAAGCTGATAAAGGTATCTTACTGGACGCTGAATATCGGCTTGGCGATGATGACGTTTCTGTCACTGCTGCCTCAAGGGGTGTTGCAGACGTATATCAGCATCGAGCAAGGTTATGTCTTTGCCCGCTCGGCTGAATTCATGCAAAGCCCGGTCATGCAGGCGCTGGTATGGGCCAGAGTACCCGGCGACATCGTCTTTTCTATCGGCGTGTTAGCGTTCGTCTGGTTTGTATTCAGGGCATTTGTCCCTGATCAGAAAACTAAAGCACACGCCGCAGCATCTACGTGAGGGCAGATTTTGCCCGTCTATTTAAAAGATAAAGCAGCCTAGTCACCCGAATCTAAAGTTCGGTACATAATGTTTTCTCGACGCGGAGACAGTAACGTTTCACTGACGCCAGGATTTCGT
>JBBDOA010000004.1:0-8859 GCA_040877275.1 Rhodospirillales bacterium
ACGCAACGACATCGCCCAGACCGCTCCCAAGATCAATGAACTGCTTGGCGTTTTGCTCCTGGCAGAAGGCCGCAAGAGCCTGTTGCGTGCGCTTGTTCGACAGATACAGCGGCACCTTCTCGCGCACACCATTGATGTAGAACCCGCCAAGCAACAGGATGATGGCTGGAAAAATCCATACCGGCGGCTGATAAATGGGCACCAGGACCAGCGATGGTGCTGCAATCGCCGCCAACGTCAGCCAAGCGGTACCGAGATGCAGGGCCCGGCCCAGAAAAAGGGCGAATACCCCTGAAAACAGGCCTAATCCGAGGATCGTCAAGTGAGTCCTTGGAAAAACCTGAGGCGCGTAGCCCCAGATCAGCAAGGCCACGGATGCTGCAAGAATCGACGTTGCCAATGTGCGTGGCACCGGCCACGAAGCTTCCCGGTTCATGGTGTCGGGACCAGAGGCGTCAGGGCGCAGTATTGACCGGTTGCGTAGATCAGGGGCTGCAGATCATCGCGCCATGAAGCATGCTTGACGGCACCGACGATGATGGCATGATCGCCGCCGGGATATACCGCTTCCACGCGGCATTCCAGGCTGGCCGGCGTCCCGTCGAGCATCGGCATTCCAAGAACGCCCTTTCGGTATTTTATCCGCTCGAAGGGTGGCATCGGTCCCGGAAATGCAAAGGCACTGGAAACATCCGCCTGACCAACTGACAAGATATTGATTCCAAACGCTTTAGCACTGGCATAGGCGTGTAGATTCGATGTCGCATTATCAAGACAGATCAACACCAGCGGTGGTGTCAGCGACACGGATGTGAAGGCGCTTACGGTGACGCCGATCGGCCGGTCAGCATCTGTGTACGTGCTGATCACGGTGACCCCGCTCGCAAAGCGTGCAAGGGTTTGTCGGAAGTCGTCAGGTGTAACACTCATTGTTGATATCTAGCATGCAAATGATAATGATTAAAACGCTAGAAGCGGCTCTGTAATTTATCTGTGAATAATGCCAAACGCTTGAGTTTCAAATAGAATCACTCTATAGCGGTCATGAGGAAATAGATGCCCGTCCACTGGTGACGCGGGCGCGTAACAATTGAAGTTTGAGAGCCTGCATAGATGTTCTTCATCGTTGGTATCGTCCTCGTCATCGCCTGTGTGTTCGGCGGATATTCAGTTCATGGTGATTTGCGCATCCTCTGGCAGCCGATTGAATACGTCATTATTCTTGGCGGTGCACTCGGTGCCTTTCTGGCAGGCAACCCGAAAGCGGTTGTCATCGGCGCATTCAAATCCTTCGGCACCATGGTCAAGGGACCGAAGTACAAGAAAGATGCTTATGTCGAGTTGTTGAGCTGTATTTACAGTGTCTTCAGGCTGGCCAAATCCAAGGGTGATCTGGCGCTCGAGCAGCATGTCGAAAAGCCACACGACAGTTCATTGTTCGCGAACTATCCGAAATTCCAGCACGATCACCATGCAATCGCCTTTTTCTGCGATTATCTACGCCTTTTGACATTGGGCGCGAGCAACGCACACGAAATCGAAGCCATCATGGACCAGGAACTGGACGTGCATCACCATGAAAAGCTGATGGTTTCGTCGGCAATGCGGACGATTGGTGAAGCCGTTCCGGCACTGGGCATCGTGGCTGCGGTTCTGGGTGTTATCGTGACGATGAGCTCGATCACCGAACCGCCGGAAGTTCTGGGCGGGCTGATCGGTGCGGCACTGGTTGGTACGTTTTCAGGTATTCTTGTTGCATACGGCTTCATCCTGCCGATGGCGTCCAATCTTGAAGCCGCCTACAATGCCGAACATCATTATTTCATATGTATGAAAATGGGTCTGATGGGACATATGCAGGGCTATGCGCCGCAGGTTTCCGTCGAATTTGCCCGCAAGGTACTGCCGGACGAATACCGTCCGAGCTTTGCAGAGCTTGAAGAAATTACCCAAAACCTGCCAGCGCCAAGTTAACGGAGGCCATGGATGGCCGAAGAAAGCGCAGCAAAAAAACCAATAATCATCAAGAAGATAAACAAGGGCGGGCACGGCCATCATGGCGGTGCCTGGAAAATCGCCTATGCCGACTTCGTGACGGCAATGATGGCGTTCTTTTTGCTGTTGTGGCTTCTGAATTCGGTCACCCAGGAGCAGCTTGAAGGCATATCCAACTATTTCGCCCCGGTGACGGCTTCGCAATCGACCAGTGGTTCCGGTGATATCCTCGGCGGCAAGACCATCACAGAGGACGGTGCGGCACAAAATACAACGTCCAGAGACAGCGTCACCGTCGATCTGCCACCGCCAAAGGCCGGCACAGGGGGTGAAGATAATTCTGAAAATACTCAGGAATCGACGTCTCCGGATGAAGCAGAGGCTGAGGAGATTCTTAAAAAACGCGAGGAGAAACAGTTCGACGACGCCAAGGATCAGCTTGAAGCGACCCTGGAAAGTATCCCGCAACTGAAGGCGATGAAAGACAGCCTGCTGATTGACAACACGCCCGAAGGCTTGAGAATACAACTGGTCGACAAGGATGGCCTGTCAATGTTCCAAAGCGGCGCATCGGAGCTTTTCCTGCATACCAAGAAACTGCTGGAAGTGGCGGCGGAGATTATCAAGAAACTGCCGCAGAACATCTCGATCTCGGGGCACACGGATGCCACCCGTTTCGGTGGCGGTAATGATTATTCGAACTGGGAACTTTCAGCCGACCGGGCCAATTCGGCACGTCGCTGGCTTGCGCAAATCGGTGTTCCGGAAAACCGGATAGACCGGGTCGTCGGCAAGGCGGCAACGGAACCGCTGGTTCCGGAAAACCCCGCGCATCCATCAAACCGGCGCTTGTCGATCATCATGCTGCGCGGCACCGGCAAGGATAACCCGGTGGCCAAAGCCGAATCTGAAAGTGGCAAGCCTGCAGAAGACAAGAACGAAGCCCTGCCTGGATTGAATAAAATCCGCAAGGAGCAAGGCAGTATCATTCCATCACAAACCCCTGCCGGCGGCAGCTCGAGCAAACCGCAGATCATACCCGGGGGCAATGTTCCTAAACTCGGTCTGGAACTCGATCAGAACATTCAAAATAATCGCTGAGGTTTTTCTGAAGAAAGCCCGGTCGAGACAATTGCCTTACCCCCCTGAAATACCGTAACATTTTATCAAGTTAAACTTTGGAGTTACCAGAGTCTTGCGTCATCAGGCGTTACCCGACACACGGTTCTTTTTTTCAACGGCGCCCCTGCCCTGTCCGTACATCGAGGGGCGGATTGAGCGACGCGTCGTCACCGAACTTGTCGGTCGTGATGCCAACGCCCTGCATGATCAGTTGTCGATGGCCGGATTCCGCCGCTCTCATGGTATCTGTTATGTGCCGGCGTGCCCGAGTTGTGATGCCTGCGTTGCGGTCCGTGTCGTTGTTGATGAGTTCAAGCCCGGCAAGTCATTCAGCCGCATCCTCAAACGCAACAACGATCTGGCGGCTGAAATCGTCGAGCCGATTGCAACACACGAACAGTTTGCCCTTTTTTCCGATTATCAGCGCTCTCGCCACAATGGCGGCGATATGGCGAAAATGGATTTTCTCGATTATCAGGCTTTGATCGAGGACACGCCGGTCAGCACCTTTGTCGTCGAATTCCGCCGCCCGTCGGGTACGCTGGCCGCAGCCTGCCTTGTTGACAGGCTTGGTGACGGGCTGTCCGCTGTATACAGTTTTTTTGACGACAATGATCAGGACCGAAGCCTTGGCACGTACATGATCCTGTGGCTGATTGGCGAGGCCTACGGTCAGGGCTTGCCGTATATGTATCTGGGATTCTGGATCGATGGCTGCTCGAACATGGTCTATAAATCGCGCTTCAAGCCGCTGGAGCGGATCACGCCCGACGGCTGGAAGCGGATGGACGGATCTGGTTCAACTGATTTCTGATACCGGCTCCGGGTCAGGCGTCTTTCGAAACCATATATTTCCACGTCAGCGGCAGCACGGCTGCAGCCAGCGCGATCTTGAATGCAGCACCCGGCAGGAACGGGATCAAGCCCCACTCAAGGATCGGCTTTTCCCAGCCGAACAGCATACCCAGCCAGATGACGCCTGGAATGAAAATGATGGACGTGCCGATGGTCATTGCGGCAAGGGTCGTGAAGATATTGCGGTCCCAGCCTTTTTCTGCAAGCCAGCCGACGAACACGGCGGCCAGGAAAAATCCCAGAAGATATCCGCCCGTCGGACCGGCCATATAGGCAAGGCCAATCCCCTTTTCAGGGGTGCCGGCAAAAACTGGTAACCCGAAGGCACCTTCGCAGAGATACAGCAGAACCGTTGCGCCGCCCAGACGCCAGCCGAACGCCATGCCGATTGTCAGCACCATGAATGTCTGCATTGTCATAGGCACTGGATAAAACGGGATGTTGATTTTTGCAGAGATCGCCAGAAGCACGCTGCCGGCGAAAGCCAGGACCAGGTGGCGAAGCCAGCCATGGGAATCCGAAGCAGCCGGTATCAAGGCATCGGCAAGTGTGGTCGACTGGGGCGCATGTGCCATTAATTCGTCTCCGCAATGTGAGTGAGCGTGTCCGTCAAAATCCCTCAACGACAACAAAAAATCAAGCGCGCAACGGCATTACGAAAACCGGTTATTGGTCGGAAAACCTTTCGGTTTGAGCAGTCCGGCACCAGCGCGTTTGCCGATCCACGCCTTGAGGTCTGTCTCGGAGCGAACACCGGAACCTGTCTGCCAGCTGACCCCTTCCTTGATTTTGAAAGCCTGCAGGTCGGACAACACACCGTCCTTATAGCGTTGCAGGATGACGCCCTTGCCCCGCGTCATTTCCGGCAATTCGGCAATCGGGAAGACCAGCAGTTTACGGTTGCTGCCGATGACGGCGACATGATCGGCATTCTCGGGCACGATGCAAAGTGCGGTTGCTTCTTCGCTGGAACCGACGTTCAGCACCTGCTTGCCGTTCTTTGTCTGTGCCACAACCTCGTCTTCCGGAACAATGAAGCCACGTCCGTTGTCCGATGCGACCAGAAAACGTCGACCGCCTTCAAGCTTCATCATTTTGACGACATCGTGGCCGTTCGGAATATCCAGCATAAGTCGGATCGGCTCGCCGTGCCCGCGTCCGCCCGGCAGTTTGTCGGCCCCGATGGTGTAAAAACGACCGTTCGTTGCGAACATGATCAGTTTATCGGTGGTTTCCGCATGCAGCCAGAACCTGAGCTTGTCGCCGTCCTTGAACTTGAGGCCGGCAATATCATCGAGATGGCCCCTGGCGGCGCGTATCCATCCCTTTTCGGAATAGATGATGGTCACGGGTTCTTTCTCGATCATTGCTTCAATCGGCACGATGACCACGGACGGTACGTCACCGATATCCGTGCGGCGGCGTCCGAGGGGTGTCTTCGGTCCGAAACTCTGCTTCAGATCCTTCATCTCGCCTTCAACGACTTTCCAGCGCTTGTCCTCGGTTTTCAGAAGATCCTTGAGTTCCTTGCGTTCGGCCTTGAGGGTCTGGTCTTCCTTGCGGATTTCCATTTCCTCAAGCTTGCGCAACTGCCGCAACCGCATGTTCAAAATGGCCTCAACCTGAACGTCGGTCAGATCAAACGCCTTCATCAGGACTTTCTTGGCATCGTCCTCTTCGCGGATGATACGGATCACCTCGTCAAGATTGAGATACGCAATCAGAAACCCGCCAAGGATTTCCAGCCGGTGTTCGATCTTGTCCAGCCGGTGACGTGTGCAGCGGACCAGGACATCCTCGCGATGTTCAAGGAAGGCGACCAGGGCTTCGCGCAAATTCATCACGCCGGGTATGTTGTCGCGGTTCAGCACGTTCAAATTCAGGCTGACCCGGGTTTCCATCTCGGTTTCACGGAACAGATGTTCCATCAGCATCTCGGCTTCGACATTGCGTGATTTGGGTTCGAGCACGATCCGCACGTCTTCCGCAGACTCATCGCGGATATCGGCCAGCATCGGCAGTTTTTTGGCCAGCAGCAGCTCGGCGGTTTTCTCGATCAGGCGGGATTTCTGAACCTGATAGGGAATTTCAGTAACGACGATCTGATAGAGGCCCTGGCCCTGCTTTTCGATTTCCCAGCGGGCACGCAGCCGAAAACTGCCTCGACCGGTTTTATAGGCTTCGATGACATTTTCGCGTGATTCGACAAGTACGCCGCCGGTTGGAAAGTCAGGACCCGGAATATACTCGGCCAGTTTCTCGAAGGTGACTCTGGAATTGGCAACGCCGTCCGAGGTATGCTTGGCGGTCTTGATGATATGCAGCATGGCGTCGCACAATTCGCCGACATTGTGCGGCGGAATATTGGTCGCCATTCCGACGGCAATGCCGGCGGCACCGTTCGCCAGCAGGTTTGGAAATGCTGCCGGCAGGACGACCGGCTCCTTTTCCTCGCCATCATACGTGTCGCGGAAATCAATCGCATCTTCATCGATGCCTTTTAGCAGCAGTGTCGCGACCTCGGTCAGACGCGCCTCGGTATAACGCATCGCCGCAGCGTTATCGCCATCAATATTGCCGAAATTGCCCTGACCATCGACCAGCGGGTAACGCTGCGCAAATTCCTGCGCCAGCCGAACCATGGCATCATAAATCGACTGGTCGCCGTGCGGATGGTATTTACCCATGACATCGCCGACGACGCGGGCGCACTTTTTATAACCCGACGCCGGATCCAGCTTGAGCTGCCGCATGGCATACAAAAGACGGCGGTGAACGGGCTTCAGGCCGTCCCGGACGTCCGGTAGCGAACGCGACATGATGGTCGACAGCGCATACGACAGATAACGCTCGGACAGGGCCTCGGCGAGCCGTGTATCGCGGATTTCTTCTGGTTTGACGTGTTTACTCATGGCGCACCCCTTGTGGCCTGGCCCTTAAATTGAACGAAATATAGTAGCTATCAACGCGATTTCGTCAATGCGTGGAATGCCTGCGGGTACGGATTGAGGCCGGGGTCCGGCTATTTGACGGTTGCAGGAGCCGGCTTTAAAGCGCCGGGCATCTTTGGCTTGTTGACATCAACGGATTTGTCGACATCTGCCGTGGCCATCGGTTTTTCAGTCTTGTGCACGTCATCGGGAATAATCATCCGTTTGCAGTGACCTTCAAGGAAAGCACCGGTTTCGATTGACAGGTCTTCGTGCAGGATGTCACCGACGACATGGGCGGTATCGGCCAGCTTGACGGTCTTGGCTTTGATCTGGCCATCGACACGGCCCAGCACGTGAATGGTTTCGGCGACGATCTCACCTCTGATCTTGGCGGTTTCCCCGACGATCAGAATGCGCGTGCGAATGTCACCACTGACTTTCCCGTCGATCTGGATTTCACCGTCGCTGTGCAGATCACCGACGATCTTGAGGTCGCGGCTGATAATCGACGGGGGGGCCGGTACGGGGACGGGTTTGTTATCCGCTGGCGTTTTTTTATTGGTTTTGGAAAACATGCCGCCCTGCCTTTATGAACTGCATCGGATCTTTCGGTTTGCCGTTAAATACGATTTCGTAATGTAGATGCGGACCGGTGCTTCGTCCAGAATTTCCGAGTTGGCCAATTGTCTGGCGGAATTCGACCTTGTCGCCACGCTTGACCTGAATGGAATGAAGATGGGCATAGCGGGTGACGATACCGGATCCATGATCAATTTCAATAAACCGCCCATAACGGCCTTTCGTGCCGGCCTGTTTGACGACACCGGCAGCAGGCGCGAAGACTTTTGAATGCAACGGACCACCGAAATCGACGCCGTAATGTGCAGACCAGCGTTTATTCATGGGGTCGCGGCGTTTGCCGAAGGAACTGGTTACGTAATAGGTGTTCAGCGGGGCCGCCAAGGGCAGACGCGCCATAATTGCCTGCAGGGTTTCCCATTGGCCAAGCTGATCATCAAGCCGGGTCAGCTTTTGCATAAGCTCGCCCCCAACCTCATCCGGCTTGATCGGGATGAATGGTCCGCCCTGTGCGACCTTGCCAACGATGCTGTTTGACGAAGCCAGCAGACTGTTGATTTCTATCCCGGCGGTTTCTATCACTTTTTCAAGCGATCCGATATACGCCATGGTTCGCTCGGTCATTTTTTCAACGGCCGTATCCTGCGCCGACTGTAGACCTGTCAAACGATCTTCAAGGGTGGTGACGCGGGTCTTCAATTCATTATTGTGGTATATGGCTTTATCCCTGTCGCGAACAACGGCCTGCAAATCCGTTTCCACGGTCATCAGGTTGTCTCGGAGTGAGAAATTCTTGGTCGACAGCGAGCGCATGTCATTTTCCAGGCTCGTCAGTTTGCCGCGAAGAACTTCACGCGCGTCAGCGACATTCTCGCGATCAGTTTCCGTGTTCTGAAGGCGCTTCTCAACCGTCGACAGATTGCGCTGCAGGGTGGCATTGCGTTCAACCAGGCTGAGCATGAGGTTGTGGTTGTCCTCAAGCTCCCTGGTCAACTCGACAAACCTGCGCTGATAGGAATTTACATCTGAAAGAAGATCATCGTAGGCCTGTCTGGCGTCGGCAATCTGTGAGTTTTTGGTGCCGACGATCTTGTCATGCTCAATAAAACTGAAGGTGGAAAAACTGACCCAGCCAGCGGAAGCGATAATCAGTAATGAGGTAATAATCTGCAAGGCCTGGGGAATACGGAAGAAACGAATGCGGCCTTTGGTGCGGAGGTGGATTTGCCGTTCGGGGAAAGCACGGTCGAAGAACCGCCTCACTCTCACTCGAACAGTGATTTTTTCCCCCCACTCTCGCATACTCACAAGCCCCCTTGACGTACCCTGTTCTCTATTATCGGCTCTAGCCGAACGAAATGATTAAATCAGCCTC
>JBBDOA010000005.1:0-44328 GCA_040877275.1 Rhodospirillales bacterium
AGATTTCCTCAGAAACCTTGCCCCCTTCGAACATCCTGATGACGCCCGGACGGACGGTGCAGATCAGCGGCGAGTGGTTCGGCAGGACACCGATATCCCCTTCGGCACCCGGCACCACAACCATCTCGACGGGCTCCGATATCAAGAGCCGTGCAGGCGAGACCAGTTCGAATTCGACCATATCGGCCATGTGTCGCTCCTACGAAAACGATTAAGCGGCTTCTGCGGCCATCTTCTTGGCTTTATTGATCGCATCTTCGATGGTGCCGACCATGTAGAATGCCGATTCCGGCAGATGGTCATATTCACCTTCAACGATACCCTTGAAGCCCTTGATGGTGTCTTCCAGCGAAACCAGAACACCCGGTGTGCCGGTAAACACTTCGGCGACATGGAACGGCTGCGACATGAAGCGCTGAATTTTCCGAGCACGGGACACCGTCAGTTTGTCTTCTTCCGACAACTCGTCCATGCCCAGAATGGCAATGATGTCCTGCAGGTTTTTGTAAGACTGCAGCGTCTGCTGAACGGCCGTTGCTACACCATAATGCTCGTCACCGATGATCCGGGGATCGAGAATACGCGAGTTACTGTCAAGCGGATCAACGGCCGGATAAATACCCAATTCGGCAATCTGACGCGACAGCACGGTGGTTGCATCAAGGTGCGCGAACGACGTGGCCGGTGCCGGGTCGGTCAAGTCATCGGCCGGCACATAAATGGCCTGCACGGACGTGATCGAGCCCTTGTTGGTCGACGTAATACGCTCCTGCATGTTCCCCATATCGGTCGCCAGCGTCGGCTGGTAACCCACCGCCGACGGGATCCGGCCCAGCAGTGCCGAAACTTCGGAACCGGCCTGGGTAAAGCGGAAGATGTTATCGACGAAGAACAGCACGTCCTGGCCTTCTTCATCGCGGAAATATTCGGCCTGCGCCAAACCGGTCAGGGCGACACGGGCACGGGCTCCCGGCGGCTCGTTCATCTGACCATAGACCAGGGCCGCTTTGGAATTACCGCCCTCGAGATCGATAACGCCGGATTCGATCATTTCGTGATAGAGGTCGTTCCCTTCACGGGTCCGCTCGCCGACACCGGCAAACACGGAATAACCGCCGTGGCCTTTGGCGACGTTGTTGATCAGTTCCATGATCAGCACGGTCTTGCCGACGCCGGCACCACCGAACAGGCCGATTTTACCACCCTTGGCATATGGCGCGATCAGGTCGACGACCTTGATGCCGGTGGTCAGAATTTCTGTTTCCGTCGACTGATCGACGAACGGCGGGGCCGATGCGTGGATCGGTGCGCGTCTCTTGGTATTCACCGGTCCCCGTTCGTCAATCGGATCGCCGATGACGTTGATGATACGACCAAGGCATTCCGGACCAACCGGCACCGAGATGGCTTCGCCTGTGTCGACCGCTTCAAGACCGCGCTGCACGCCTTCGGTGGAGTCCATGGCGATCGTGCGAACCATGCTCTGACCTAAGTGCTGGGCGACTTCGAGAACCAATAGTTTACCATGGTTCTGAGCATGAAGCGCGTTCAGGATCGCCGGCAGTTCACCATCGAACTGCACATCCACAACTGCGCCCATGACTTGGGTAATTTTACCGACGTTATTTGCCATCGTTTTGCTCCGTTGCCTTACGGCGTCCTTAAGGTCAGAGCGCTTCCGCGCCCGAGATGATTTCAATAAGTTCTTTGGTAATCACGGCCTGACGGGTCCGGTTATAGGTCATCGTCAAACCATCGATCATGTCACCGGCATTGCGTGTCGCGTTGTCCATCGCGGTCATCCGTGCACCGTGCTCGGAGGCCGAGCTTTCGAGCAGTGCCTGGAATATTTGCGTAGCAACATTGCGCGGCAGCAGGTCTTCGAGGATTTCCTCTTCGTCCGGCTCAAAAATATAGACCGCACGGGCCGATCCGGAAGCGGCCGCTTCATCATCGCCGTCTTCAATCTCGTCCATCGCGAACGGGATCAGTTGCTGCGGCGTGACAACCTGTGCAATCGCCGACTGGAACTTGTTGTAGATTACGGTGCAGACGTCAAACTCGCCGGCTTCGAACATTTCCGTAATCTTGTCGGCCACTTCCGATGCTTCTTCGAAGACGACACCGCGACGACCGATATCCGTAAAACTGGCGACGATCTTGTCGTTGAATTCACGGCGCAGCAGGTCGCGACTTTTGCGACCGACGGTGATGATCTTGAATTCGATGCCCTTGGATGCGCAATCACGCAGGCGTTTGCGGGTTTCGCGGACGATAGAGCCGTTGAAACCACCGCACAGCCCGCGGTCGGATGCACAAACCAGGAACAGTTGGCGGTTGCCGCCGGTTCCGACGAGCATCGGTGGTGCCCCTTCATTGGCACCGACGCTTTTGGCGATGGAGGTCAGCATTCTGTGCATGCGCTCGGCATAAGGACGGGCTTTTTCAGCCCCCTCTTGTGCCCGGCGCAGCTTGGCTGCTGCCACCATCTTCATTGCGCTCGTGATCTTCTGCGTTTTCTTGACGCTGGCGATCCGGCTTTTCAGGTCCTTAAGATTGGCCATGTGGCGTCTACCTGGTCCTTATCCGCGCTTTAAGAAAAGTTTTTCGTGAACTCGCCGAGCAACTTGGAAAGCTTTTCCTTGGTTGCGTCGGACAATGTGCCTTCTTCCCGGATCGCTTTCAGGATGTCGGCACCCTTGTCGCGCACTTCTTCGAGCCAGCGACGCTCAAACTCGGTTACCTTGTTGAGGGCAATGCCATCGAGGTAACCCTCAACACCGGCGAAAATCACCGCAACCTGGTCTTCAACCGGCAACGGCTGATACTGGCGCTGCTTGAGCAGTTCCGTCAGACGTGAGCCACGGGCCAGAAGCTTCTGCGTCGATGCATCCAGATCGGATGCGAACTGGGCGAAAGCTTCCATTTCACGATACTGCGCAAGCTCGAGCTTGATCGAGCCGGCAACCTGTTTCATGGCCTTGATCTGGGCGGCGGAACCAACACGGGACACCGACAGACCGACGTTGACGGCCGGGCGGATGCCTTTGAAGAACAGATCCGTTTCCAGGAAGATCTGACCATCGGTGATCGAAATCACGTTGGTCGGAATATAAGCCGACACGTCACCGGCCTGGGTCTCGATGACCGGCAATGCCGTCAGTGAACCGTTGCCGGCCGCATCACCCATCTTCGCCGCACGCTCAAGCAGGCGGGAATGCAGATAGAAAACGTCACCCGGATAAGCTTCACGGCCCGGCGGACGACGCAGCAACAGCGACATCTGACGATAGGCAACTGCCTGCTTCGACAGATCGTCATAAAAGATCACGGCATGCATGCCGTTGTCGCGGAAATACTCACCCATCGCGCAACCGGTATACGGTGCCAGGAACTGCAGCGGTGCCGGATCGGAAGCCGTGGCGGCAACGATGATCGAATATTCCAGCGCACCAAAATCGGCCAGCGTCTTGACCAACTGCGCAACGGTCGAGCGCTTCTGACCGACGGCCACATAGATGCAGTACAGCTTCTTTGATTCGTCGTCGGTGTTATCGTTGACCGACTTCTGGTTCAGGATCGTGTCGATGATGACGGCGGTCTTGCCGGTCTGACGGTCACCGATGATCAGTTCGCGCTGTCCGCGGCCAACCGGGATCAGCGAATCGATTGCCTTAAGGCCGGTCTGCATCGGCTCGTGCACCGATTTCCGGGGGATAATGCCCGGTGCCTTGACCTCGACCAGGGCGCGCTGTTTGGCGCCAAGATCGCCCTTGCCGTCGATCGGATTGCCCAGCGCGTCAACAACGCGGCCCAGCAGTTCCTTGCCGACCGGCACGTCGACGATGTCACCGGTCCGCTTGACGATGTCGCCTTCCTTGATGGTCCGGTCATCGCCGAAAATAACGATACCGACGTTATCGGTCTCAAGGTTGAGGGCCATGCCCTTGATGCCGCCCGGGAACTCGACGAGCTCACCGGCCTGCACTTTATCAAGGCCGTAGACACGGGCGATACCGTCACCGACGGACAGAACCTGCCCGACCTCGGCAACCTCGGCTTCGTTTCCGAAGTCCTTGATCTGTTTCTTGAGAATATTGGAAATTTCAGCGGCTTTGATTTCCATCAGCCAATCCCTTTCATGGCGAGGCGCATTTTCTGCAATTTAGTCTTCAGTGAATTATCGACCATTCGTGATCCAACCCGCACAACGAGACCGCCAAGCAGCGTCTCGTCTACACGTTGTTCGATCTGTACCTTGGAGCCGATGGCTTTCTTCAGCGCAACTTCAACGGCCTGCAACTGGGCATCGCTCAGCGCCCTGGCGGAAACCACCTCGGCGGTGGCTTCACCACGGCTTTCGGCAAGCAGTGTCTGATACGCTTTGATCATGCTGGTGATCGCAAACAGGCGGCGATTTTCCGCCACGACGCCAACAAAATTTCTGGTGAGTACCGAAAAGCCGGCCGCATCGTTAAGCGCGTCCATGGCCTTGACCTGATCGTCACGGGAAATGACAGGTGATTTGATCAGGCGAGCAAGATCTGCGCTGCCGTCGATCATAGCCCCCAATTGCTGGAGATCACCGGCGACCACATCAAGTTGCTTGTCATACTCGGCCAACTCATAGAGTGCCGTAGCATATCGACCCGCTAACCCGGTCGCGCCTGAACTGTCCGCTGCCACCTGGGATATCCCTCCCGTCAGAACTTATAGTCTATTCGTTATCGAGCTTCTTGTTGTGCCGCAAAACCGCTGACCGGCAATTCCGCCGCACATCCCCATTTCCGCAAGAGCAACCCTGCGAAAGCGGGGGAACAGGTATCATACTGATTGAAGGTGTGCAACCCGGCTAAAGTTGCTTTTTTGCGATGCAAAACACCATTCCAAATCAATACCTTGCAGCTAAAATTCCACAGACGCGGCAGATCAATCGCCGGTTATAGAGGGGAATGCCCGGCAACCTTCAAAAGAATGAGACCGGATCGACGTCAACCTGCACCCTGACCTGCCTGGAAACCCCCGCCCGGCGGATCCATTCCTGAACCATATTTTGTGGCTGAAAATCCTTTGGTGCACAGAGCAAAAGCCGGTGCCGATGCCGCCCGCGCAGCAGGGAAAGCGCTGCCGGGGCCGGGCCGAGCACCCGGATTCCCTCCATACGGGGTGCGATTCGCGCCAACCCGCGAGCGGCAGCATCAACGGACGCTTCATCACGACCGGACACGATCAGCGCCACCAGACGACCGAAAGGCGGCATCAAGGCAAGTTTTCTGGCTTCGCTTTCAGCCGCAATGAAGGCGTCGCGATCACCTGACGCCAAGGCTTTCATCACCACATGTTCAGGCATATATGTCTGCAGCAGCACCTTACCCGGGCTATCGCCGCGACCGGCACGCCCGGCAACCTGATATAAAAGCTGAAAGGTCCGCTCGGCAGCCCGGAACTCGCCACCCGACAGGCCAAGATCGGCATCGACCACACCGACCAGCGTGAGCCCCGGGAAGTGGTACCCCTTGGCGACAATTTGCGTGCCGATGATCAGATCGACCTCCTTGTCTTCGATCTGGCGCACCAGTTCGGCCGCCTGCTTTGGCCCCTGCACCATGTCACTGGCGGCAATCACCGTTCGGACTTCCGGGAAGAGTATCTGGATTTCCTCGGCCAGTCGTTCAACACCGGGGCCGCAGGAAACCATCGAATCCTTGTCCTCACAATTCGGACAGATCTCCGGTGGCCGGGTCTGATAGCCGCAGTGATGGCATTGCAAGCGACCGTACTGGCGATGTTCGACCAGCCACGCCGTACAGCGCGGGCACTGCAACCTGTGTCCGCAGGTCCGGCACAGTGTCAGCGGCGCATAACCGCGCCGGTTCAAAAACAGCATCGCCTGCTCTTTGGCCTGAAAGGTTTCTTCCAGCGCCTTTTGCAACGCCGGCGAAAGCCAGCGGCCACGGCTGCTGCCATCCTTGCGCATATCGATCATCGAGACCGCCGCGAGATCGCTGCCGCCGTGGCGATCCGGCAACGACACTTCCTTGTAGCGTCCACGGCTGACATTGGTCACTGTTTCCAGTGACGGCGTCGCCGACACCAGAACAAGCGGAATATCCTCAATCCGGGCACGGACCACAGCCATATCACGGGCGTTATAGACAACGCCTTCCTCCTGTTTGAAGGAACCATCGTGTTCTTCATCGACAACGATCAGGCCAAGCGACGGGAACGGCAGGAACAGCGCCGAGCGGGCACCGACAACGACACGCACCTTGCCGCCGGCAACCGCCCGCCAGGTATCGCGGCGTCTGGCCGGTGTCAGCTCTGAATGCCAAATCGCCGGTCTGACCCCGAAGCGGGCCTCGAAACGCGATAGCCACTGCGCACCCAAGGCAATTTCCGGCAGCATCACCAGGATCTGCCGGCCCTGCGCCAGCGCTTCGGCCATGGCCTCGAAATACACTTCGGTCTTGCCCGAACCCGGCACACCGTCGACCAGGGTGACCTGAAACCCGGCTCCCACGTTTTCTGACAGCACGGCTGCCGCAGCCAGCTGGTCCGTTGAAAGTGCTACCCCGTGGCGGGTGTGATCCGGCGCCGGCCAATCATCAAGCGGTTGCAGCTCAACCGTCACCAGTGCGCCGATCTCGGCGAGCCCTTTGACGACCGAAGCGCCGCAGCCGACTTCCCTGGCAATGTCGGCTGCCGGCAACGGCGGATTATTCTTGAGGAAGGCCAACACACGATCACGCGCCCTGGTTGATCGGAATTCCGGTGGCGTCGCCGCCACTGTGTACGCCGTCAGTGTCGCCGGTGGCTCCAGGGCTTCTGGCACACTCAGCACCATCCTGAGCACCGCGCCCTGCGGATACAGGGTGTAGCCGGCGACCCAGTCGACCAGTCTGATCATTGCGACCGGGAGCGGCGGCGCGGCGCGTCTGGCATATACGGTCCTGAGCTTTGCCACCGACACATCACCCTCGCCCTGGCCCCAGACGACTCCCGTCGCCCGGCGCGTACCCAGCGGCACGTCGACGATATCGCCCAATTGCAACCGATCCTCGTCGCCGACCAGATAGTCGTACGGCCCGGCCAGCGGCAACGGCAACAACACGGCTATGCGTTGGCCGGGAGCAAATTCGGGCCGCGCGCTTGAAATTGTTTCGGCGTGTCTGGAGTCATCATCATGCATTTCTTATTTATTAAGGCGAAAATCGTTATAATGAAACGATTCGCGTGCAAGCGTGCTTTCGCTGGGAGAAGGCCATGAGTGTAAAGATTACCGACATCCTTGATTCCGAGGATCACGACGAGATTGATCTCAGTCCGGACGACGTTGCCGTGTTTCTGATGCGCAACCCGTCGTTCTTTACCGTGCACCCGGATATCCTTGATTGCGTCGAACTGCCGGATCGATTCGTTGCCGGCGGCGTGGTTGATTTTCAGCGCTATCAATTGCAGCGCCGGGAAAACGAAATCAATGAGCTGAGGACCTGCGCTCAGGACGTCATCGAAACCAGTCGTTCCAACATGTCGATCCAGACCCGGACCCATGCCTCGATCCTGGCACTCCTGCATGCGACGACGCTGGAGCAGCTTTACCGGATCGTTACCGACGATTTGCCGATCCTGCTCGACGTCGACGTCGCCGTGGTCGGGTTCGAACCGGCCATCGGTGCCAATGTGACATTCCTCAGCGAATATCTCCGGACCCTGCCAAGCGGCACTGTCGATGCGATCATCGGCGCCGATCAGGATGTCCAGTTGTACCGGGAATTCTGGGACGACGGCCTTGTCTTCGGCAGTGCCGCCGGTCTCGTCAAGTCGGCGGCCATCTCGCGCATCAAGCCGGGCGTTTCCATGCCGAACGGGGTCATTGCGCTGGGTGCCCGCGACAACACCTTTGCACCCGGTCAGGGCACCGAGCTGTTCTCGTTCCTGGCCCGGGTTGTCGAAGCCTCCGTCATGAGGCTCTCCGGCGCACAACCGTGATCGGTCTGCCCGTCCAGCCTGATGTCGCCGGTGCCCTTGATGCCTGGGTATCGTGGCTTCGCCATGAACGCAGACTGTCGCCGCGCACCGTTGACAGCTATGTGCACGACATCACGACCTTCATGCGCTTTCTCGAGCGCCATCAGGGCTTTCAGCCCGGTATCGACGACCTGGCCGCACTCAGCCGCAGCGATCTGTGGGCTTTTCAGGCGGAACGTCAGGCCGACGGCCTGACGCCGGTCTCGATGGCGCGAGCGCTGAGCGCCCTGAAAAGCCTGTATACGTTCTTTGACAAGCGCGGCATTTGCAAGAACGCCGCCATCACCACAGCGGAATCACCAAAGCTGCCGAGGACCGTGCCAAAACCGCTCTCCGTCGAGGATGCCTTTGAAACCCTGGAAACAGCCGAGGAGATGGCCGTTCAGCCGTGGCACGGCAAACGGGACCGTGCCCTGTTTGCGTTGCTGTACGGCTGCGGTCTGCGGATCGGCGAAGCTCTCGCCCTCAACCGGCGCGACGTCTGCAATCTTGATCGCATCGTTGTTACCGGCAAGGGCAACAAACAGCGCGTCGTGCCGGTGTTGAAAATGGTCTCGCTGCAGATCAGCGATTATCTGGCGATGTGCCCCTATGATGTCGGCGACGACGGCCCCCTGTTTCTGGGTGCCAGGGGCAAGCGCCTGAATGCAGCCATCGCCCAGCGCGCCATGCGCTCGGTTCGCGCTATCCTCGGATTGACGGAAACAGCAACGCCGCACGCGCTCAGGCATAGTTTTGCAACGCACCTGCTGTCAGGCGGCGGTGATCTCAGGACGATACAGGAATTGCTGGGCCATGCCTCGCTGTCGACAACGCAGCGTTACACCGAGGTTGACGGCGTGCGACTGCTTGAAGTGCACGCAGCGGCGCACCCGCGTGCCAAAAGGCGCGGCTGACCCTGAAGGGTCGGCTAGGTCTGGAACCGGACCGCCAGTCTGTAAAGGACCAGGCCGATCAACGCGAGCACGATAACGACTGCAATCGTCAGATCATAGCCCCCCGCTTCCCACAATAACGAGCCCGCCACTGGTGCCAGGGCCCATGACAGCAGATAGGGCACCGCGACGGCACCGCTGATCGCCCCGAAGTTCCGGGTGCCGAGAATTTCTCTGGTGATCACCGGGCGCATGATGCTGCTGACACCGTGACCGCTGCCTTGCAGGATGATGAAGACGGCGACCAGTGCCGGGATGACGTGCGAGAAATAGAGCGCGGTCCCGGCGCACACGACACCGACGAAACACGCGGTGGTGATGGCGTGGCTGCTGACACGCCGCTCCACCGCCATCATCGCGAGCCGCCCGGCCACCTGCATCGGTCCGATCATCGACGCTGCCAGCACCGCAGCATCGCCGGACAATCCCCGGTCGCTCAGGATCGGCAGAATATGATTGATGATAACCCCGTGGTTACCGCCAAGGATCGCAAATCCGATGGCCAGAAACCAGAATGCCGGTTTCTTCAGAATTTTCTTCATATTGAATGCAGGTTTTTCAGCTTCCGGGGATGCGGCGATACGGGCCGCATTTTCCCTCTGGTATTCCTTTTCCAGAAAGCGGGTCGATGACCACACCAGCGGCACGCCGATAAACACAACCAGCGACGCCATCGTCCACGCCGCGGCATGCCAGCCGAAGGCATCGGCGATGGTATTGCTGAGCGGAAACGACACCGTGCCGGCAAAACCGGCCACCAGCGTCACCAGCGTGATATCGCGTCTGGCGCGGTCGCCCCGGGTCCGGGTGATCAGCGAGAAACAGGTTTCATAAAGACAACCGCCGAGACACGCGCCAACACCCAGCCAGATCAGGCCGAAGGTCCAGACCGACCCGGCAAAGGGCAAAAGCGCAACCAGCAAGGCAGCCGTCAGCGCACCGTAACTCAGCATCTGCGGCCCCAGCCCCCGATCAACCAGCCGCCCGGCAATCGGGGCGAGCACGGCGGACATCAGAATGGCCCCCGTGAAAGCTACGGTGATCGCTGTTTTTGACCACCCCTCGGCAGCTTCCCACTGCACGAGAAGGGCCGCAAAAATATAATACAGACCGGCCCAGTAAATGGTCTCGCCGATTGCAAGGTAGATGATGGCGCGGCGCGCAGTCATCGCGCTCTCCGTTTAGAAATCAGAGGGTAAACAATTGATAGCCGACGCCTGCCAACGTACCACCGGTCATCGCCAATGCAATATAGAGAATGAAGACCGGGCGCTTGACCAGCGCAAAGACGGCAATCGCTGCGGGGATGCTGGTGATACCGCCGGCCACCAGAAATGCCATGCCGGCACCCGGACTGACGCCCATGTCGATCAGGCCACTGACCAGCGGCAACGCGGCATAACCGTTCAGATAGGCCGGCACGCCGACCAGCACCGCGGTTGGAATCGCCCAGACACTGTCCGCACCCAGTACCTCTGCAATGGCATCAGCCGGCACATAAGCCAGCATCAGGCTTTCGACGAAGAACGCAATGGTCAGCCACTTGCCGAGAAACAGGGTCGCGGACAGGGCTTCCTTGCGGAAGGTTTCCGTGCGTTTCGGCTCGGCCCAGAACTGCCAGACGACCGGCTTTGGCGCCCTGACGCTGGATGCACCGCAGCCGCCGTTACCGACGCCTTCACGCAACGGGTCTGCAAGCCAGCCGTTATTCTGCAGCGCCCAGGTCGCATACCCACCCATCAGGCCGATGCCGATGGCAGCCAGTGTTTTTCCAATCGCAAACGGCGTGCCGAGGGTCGCCGCTGTCAGTATAAACATGGAGGGGTCCATGACCGGCGAGGCCAGCCAGAATGCCATCACGGCAGGCAGCGGTACACCCATCGTCAGCAGGGCGGCAATCAACGGGATTACGCCGCATGAACAGAACGGTGATAGCCCGCCGAACAACGCAGCGGCAACGATCATGACGCCAAGCCGACCGGAGAAGACGCGCGCAATCAGACTGTCTGAGCCCGAAGCCTTGGCATAGGCAGCAAGACCGATGGCAAGGCCAAGAAACGGCGCTATGGCCAATAGATTGCGGCCAACGAATTGAAGCGTCTCCGGAACCTGCGCCGTGTCGACAAACGCCAGCACAAGGAACGCCAGACCGGCAACCGTCCACGCCATGTTGTTCCTGAGTGCAATCCAGACCCTGCGAACAAACGTGTCGTCTGGTTTTGCCGGCGCACTGCCGCAGCAAGACGTCGCCGCAGGCGTCTCATTGAGCTTGATGCTGGTCTCGTTCATGTCACGTCATCCTCTGTCAATTGGCCAAGGCCCTGACAGCAATCATCTGTCAGGAAAGCGATCAGGCTCCGCATCTGTTCATAATCGGCGCGCGTCGTCAGCACACGACCGTCCCGTTCCTGCTTCACCAGACCGGCGCGGGCCAGCGTCTGGATGTGGTGCGTCAGCGTCGAAGCCGGCACACCCAGCTTGTCCTGCAGCACACCGACCGGCACGCCGCCGTCACCTGCCCGCACCAGCGCCCGATAGATCGCAAGGCGCGTCGGGTGGCCCAGGGCAGCAAAACAGTCGGCGGCGGATGTTTCTTTCATATTCATTATCTACACCCGCTCATGGCAAATGACAACTATATTTCTAGTATTATAGAAATAATATCTTCGTCACACCGGACCTGATCGGGATTCCATGTTTAACGCACGATTTTTATGGGTCCTGAATCAAGTTCAGGGCGACGAGGGGAGCAATCTATAAACAGGGTTGATGACAGGGTATATGTAAATGCTCGTCATTCCGGCGCACGCCGGAATCCAGAGCCGCTGACACAACCCGAGTCGCTAAGACAAGTACGGGTAACCCTGGACCCCGGTCTGCACCGGGGTGACGACGGCGTGATCATTAACAGTTGTCATTCCGGCGCACGCCAGAATCCAGAGCGGCGGCAACCTTGCCGTCAGATATGAATGGCGCGGCCGCCGACGCCCATCGCCGCTTCCTTGACCGATTCCGGAAGGCCCGGATGGCCATGACAGGTTCGGGCAATGTCTTCAGCCGAGCCGCCAAATTCCATTACATTGACCACTTCCTGAATGAGGTCGCCCCCCTGTGGACCGATGATGTGACAACCAAGCACCTTGTCGGTTTTTGCGTCAGCGAGAATTTTCACAAAGCCATCGGCATCGCCGTTGCAGCGTGCACGCGAATTGGCCGAGAACGGAAACTTGCCGGATTTGTACTCGATGCCGTCCTTCTTCAACTGTTCTTCGGTCTTGCCGACAGCAGCCACTTCCGGATGCGTATAGACGATGCCCGGGATCAATCCATAATCGATGTGCCCGGTCTGACCGGCCATGATCTCGGCGCAGACAACGCCTTCATCCTCGGCCTTGTGCGCCAGCATTGGACCGCCGATGACGTCACCGATGGCAAAGATACCGGGGACATTCGTCTGAAAATCCGCGTCGACCTTGATGAAGCCACGATCCGTCATCTCGACGCCGGCCTTCTCAAGGCCAAGGCCTTCGACATAGGGGCGGCGACCGATAGAGACCAGCACGACATCGGCCTTCAGCGTTTCCGCCTTGCCGCCATCAGCCGGTTCCATGGTCAGCGTGACACCCGCCTTATTGGTCTTGGCCCCTGTGACCTTGGTCTTCATCCTGAATTTGAGACCCTGTTTTTCGAGGATCCGTTTCATCTGTTTCGACACTTCGCCGTCCATGCCGGGCAGCGCCACGTCAAGGAATTCGACGACCGTCACGTCTGCACCCAGCCGACGCCAGACGGAACCCAGTTCAAGCCCGATCACGCCGGCACCGATGATGACCATCGACTTCGGCACACGGGCCAACTCCAGTGCGCCGGTCGAGGTGACGATCTGCTTTTCGTCAACGTCCACACCTTTGAGCGGCGTCGATTCAGAGCCGGTGGCAATGATGATGTTCTTCGTTGCCAGGGTCTGTTTCTTTGCACCTTTCCCGTTTGGCGTCACCGTAACCTCACCGGCCTTGCTGATTTCACCGGCCCCGATGATGTAATCGATCTTGTTTTTCTTCATCAGGAATTCAATGCCGCCGGTCAGGTCCAGGACAACCTTGTCCTTTCTGGCCAGCATGGTTTTGAGGTCGAGCGAGACCTGAGCCTTGATCCCGTGTGCGGCAAACTCATGCCCGGCCATTTCGTAATGATGCGATGACTGCAGCAATGCCTTCGACGGAATGCAGCCGACATTCAGGCACGTGCCGCCCAGTCTGCCACGCTTTTCGACCACGGCCGTCTTCAAACCAAGCTGCGCGGCGCGGATCGCCGCCACATAACCGCCCGGCCCGCCACCGATCACGACGACATCATAGGGAACATTATCGCTCATAGCTTTCAACTCCTTTATCCGTCACCTCGCGAAGCGGAGGCCCATTGTCCGTCGTCTTGGATTCCCGCCATGCACAGATTTATTCCGGGGCATGCGGTAATGACGGTCGACGATTAAACGTCCAGCATGATCCGCTGCGGATCCTCGATCAGGTCCTTCAAGCGGACCAGGAACGACACGGCTTCCCGACCGTCAACGATGCGGTGATCATAACTCAGCGCCAGATACATCATCGGACGGATTTCGATCTTGTCGCCAACCGCCATCGGCCGTTTCTGGATCTTGTGCATACCCAAAATTGCCGACTGCGGCACGTTGAGGATCGGCATAGAATTGAGCGAGCCGAACACGCCGCCGTTGGAGATCGTGAAGGTGCCACCCGTCATATCGTCCATGCCGAGCTTGCCGTCACGGGCGCGCCGACCGAAATCAGAGATCGTACTTTCGATTTCGGCAAAGCGCATCTCATCGGCGTCCTTGAGGACCGGCACAACCAGCCCCTGCGGCGTGCCGACGGCAACACCGATATTATAATAGTTCTTGTAGATCAGCTCTTCGCCGTAGATCTCGGCATTGATAGACGGCCATTCCCTGAGCGCGATGCACGCAGCCCTGACAAAGAAAGACATGAACCCCAGCCTGACGCCGTGTTTCTTTTCGAACTGATCCTTGTATTCCGAACGAAGATCCATCGCCGCACCCATATCGACCTCGTTCCAGGTCGTCAGCACGGCTGCGGTGTTCTGCGCCTGTTTGAGGCGACCGGCAATGACCTTGCGAAGCTTGGTCATCCGGACACGTTCCTCACGGGGATTTTCCGGCCTGGGCGGCATTTCTGCCGAAGGCGTATAGCCGAGTTGGGACTGCTGCGCTGCTGCGGGTGCCGTTGCGGCACGCCGTTTCGCGGTGCCGGCAGCAATCGCGTCCAGCACATCCCCCTTGGCCAGACGACCGTCAGGCCCGGTACCCTTTATCTGCGACGGATCGAGATCGTTATCATCAACCAGCTTGCGCACGGCCGGTGACAATGGTGGACGGCTTGTCGCAACCGATGCTGGTGCCGCTTGCGGGGCTGCCGGCGGCGGTGGTGGCGCGGCCGGCGCCGGCGCGGCTGCCTTCGGGGCCGGAGCCGGTTCAGGGGCTGGTTCGGGAGCCGGGGCTTCTTCCTTTTTCTCGGCGGCAGGCGGCGGCGATGCGGTTGCACCGGCTGCCCCCTCGTCGAGCGTTGCCAACAGGGCACCGACGCCAACGTCGGAGCCTTCGGCGGCGATGATTTCCTTGAGTGCGCCAGCCGATGGCGCGTTGACCTCGATCGTCACCTTGTCGGTCTCAAGCTCACAAACCGCCTCATCAAGGGCGACGGCATCGCCGGGTTGCTTGAACCATTTCGCGACGGTCGCTTCGGTCACGGATTCCCCAAGGGTCGGAACTTTGATTTCAACAGTCATATGTCATTTCCTCGATCTTTGATCATGGATGTCCGCTTAAATGTTTAACGCCGCGCTTTCGATTTCGCAGGTTTCTTCGCCGCCGGTTTCTTTGCCGCTGGTTTCTTTGCCGCTGGTTTCTTTGCAGCCGGCTTTTTCTCGGCGGCTTTCCTCGCCGGTGGATTTGCTGTGGATTTGACTTTCCGGGCAGCAGCCGCGTCTGCCTGACCGCGCACGACCGTCAGCGCATCGTTAATCAACGCCGCCTGTTCGATCAGATGTTTCTTGGCAAGTCCGGTGGCCGGTGCCGCAGCAGCAGCCCGCCCTGTGTAACGCACCGTCGCCTCGGAATGACCCAGTTTTTTCAGATGGTCTTCGAGCGGTTCGCGGATATAAAACCAGCTCCCCATGTTGCGCGGTTCTTCCTGGCACCACACGAAGTTGGCGTTGGGGAAGCGCTTCAACTCTTTTTCCAGCGCCATTTCCGGATAGGGGTAAAGTTGTTCAACACGCAGAATGTAGACGTCCTTGATGCTGCGTTTGTCGCGTTCCTCGGCGATATCGTAATAGACCTTGCCCGAGCACAGCACGACCTGACGAATCTTGCTGTCGGCTACGAACTCACCTTCATCCCAAAGCACACGGTGGAAGCTTGTCCCCTCCCCCATTTCCTCAAGCTTTGAGACGGCGCGCTTGTGGCGAAGCAATGACTTCGGCGTCATCAGCACCAGGGGCTTGCGGAAATCGCGGTGTATCTGCCGGCGCAGGACGTGGAAATAGTTGGCCGGCGTCGTGCAATTGCAGACCTGCATGTTGTCTTCGCCACAGAGTTGTAGATAACGCTCCAGCCTGGCCGACGAATGCTCCGGCCCCTGACCTTCGTAGCCGTGCGGCAACAACATCACCAGACCCGACATGCGCAGCCATTTCGCTTCACCCGACGAAATGAACTGATCAATGATAACCTGTGCGCCATTGGCGAAATCGCCGAACTGCGCTTCCCACAGCACCAGCATGCCGGGTTCGGCAAGCGAGTAGCCGTATTCAAAACCGAGCACTCCGGCTTCTGAAAGCGGGCTGTTCAGAACCTCATACGGGGCCTGACCAAATCGAAGATTGTTGAGCGGCGTGTGTCTGTTTTCGTTCATCTGGTCAATCAGTACCGAATGACGTTGCGAGAACGTGCCGCGTTCACAATCCTGACCGGACAGGCGCACCGGATGACCTTCCAGCAAAAGTGTGCCGAAGGCCAGCGCCTCACCGGTTGCCCAGTCGATCCCTTCACCGGTCTGGAACATCTTCTGCTTGGCTTCAAGCTGGCGAACGATCTTTGGATTGGGGCTGAAATTATCCGGGGTTCGGGTCAGCCCGACACCGACTTCCTGCAGGCGATCCAACGGCACGCCGGTGACGCCGCGACGGTCCTCTCCGGTAGCAACCGACATACCGGACCAGACGCCGTCAAGCCAGTCAGCCTTGTTCGCCTTGTAGCTGTTCGCGACCTCGAAATCCTCTTCCAGATGATCCTGGAAACCGGTGATTTCGTTGTCGAGCTCTTCCTGGGTCATGACGCCTTCGCGGACCAGCTTCTGACCATAGATTTCACGGGTCGTCGGATGCGCAGCGATCTTCTTGTACATCAGCGGCTGCGTGAACATCGGCTCGTCACCTTCGTTATGGCCATGACGGCGATAACAGATCATGTCGATAACGACGTCCTTCTTGAATTTCTGCCGGTATTCGGTGGCGATCCTGGAGACATGGACGACGGCTTCTACATCGTCAGCGTTGACGTGGAAAATCGGTGCGGCAACCGTCTTGGCAACGTCCGAGCAATACGGCGACGAACGCGAATGCTTGGGGTTGGTGGTAAAGCCGATCTGGTTGTTAATGACGATGTGGATGGTACCACCGGTCTTGTAGCCGCGCAGATTGGAAAGATCGAGCGCTTCCGGCACCAGCCCCTGCCCGGCAAACGCGGCATCGCCGTGCAGCAGCAACGCCATCACCTTTTCGCGCTGGCTGTCGTTTTTCTGGCGCTGCTTGGCGCGCACCTTGCCGAGACAGACCGTGTTGACACATTCCAGATGCGACGGATTGGCGGTCAGCGACAGATGCACGGAGCGGCCATCAAACACCCGGTCGGACGACGATCCCAGGTGATATTTCACATCACCGGAACCACCGACGTCTTCCGGCTTTGTCGAGCCCCCCTGAAATTCGTGAAAGATCGCCTGAAACGGTTTCGACATGACATTGGCGAGCACGTTAAGGCGGCCACGGTGCGCCATGCCAAGGACGATTTCCTCGACCCCGAGCTGCGAGCCACGCTTGAAAATCTGTTCCATCGCCGGGACCAGACTTTCACCGCCATCAAGACCGAAGCGCTTGGTGCCGGTGAACTTCTTGTCGAGAAATTTTTCAAACCCTTCGGTTTCGATCAGGCGGTTGAGGATCGCCTTTTTCCCCGTGACCGTAAATTCCGGCTGATTGCGAATGCGTTCGATCCGCTCCTGAATCCACGACTTCTCGTCCGGGTCCTGAATATGCATGAATTCGACGCCGATTGAGCCGCAATAGGTCTGCTCAAGCACTTTCATGATCTCGCGCATCGTCGCCTGTTCAAGGCCGAGCACGTAGTTGATAAAAATCGGGCGATCAAGGTCCTTATCGTGGAACCCGTACGACTTGGGATCCAGTTCCGTATGTTCTTCTTTCGCCTGCAAGCCCAGCGGATCGAGATTGGCGCGCAGATGGCCGCGTACCCGGTAGGTGCGGATCAGCATCAGGGCGCGGATACTGTCGAGGGTCGCATCACGCACCTGGCGGCCACTGGCCTGAGGCTGCGGCTGATGCTGACGTTCTCCGGACACCTGCTGCCCGGCACTCATCTGCTCGGACAGGGTTTCAAGCGCCCCCTGATCAAGGACACCGGCATCGGACGGGGCCCATGATGCACCGCGTCTTTCGGACATCAGGTCTCGGGCGTCATCGGCCAGTGACGCAAAAAACTCCTGCCAGCTGTGATCAACCGAATGCGGATCATCAAGATAACGTTCGTACAACTCGGCAATATAAACCTGGTTGCCGGAAAACAGAAACTGTGTCGGATCCATACCGTCCATGCCGCTTAACGCCCTGGGGCGCCTCCCTTACGTTTCATCCTTGCCGCCGGGTGGCGAACCATCGTGCCGCCAGTGCTCCGTCGGTTGCGGTGTCATTGTCATCACTTCTACGCCGTCGGGCGCTTCGAAACGGTGCCAGGCACCCCGCGGTACAATCGTGAACATGCCCGCCGTCATCTCGAATGCATTCTCGTTATCTTCGTGCACGATTGTCACCCGGGCACTGCCCTTGACGATCTGCACCAGTTCGTCACCGTTCGAATGCCGTTCCCACGCACTTGTTCCCTGAAACTTGGCGGCAAAAACAGCCCCCGTTTCCGTTATCGCCAGCTTGTCAAAAGCCGCATCGAACGCCGGTCCCGCTGAGTCCGGGGACCGCCCCTTGAAACCCGACAGCGACGAGAACGCCGCATTGATATCGACGACGCTCAGCGGCATATGATCGTCATTTCCCCAGCGCCTTGAGCATCGTTTCACCGATGCCGGCCGGGCTGTCGGTAACGAAAATGCCAGCCGACTTCATGGCTTCGATCTTGTCACCGGCACCGCCCTTGCCGCCCGAGATGATGGCACCGGCATGTCCCATACGACGCCCCGGAGGGGCGGTCAGGCCGGCAATGAAGCCGACCACCGGTTTTTTGATTTTGCTGTCCTTCAGCAACTGCGCGCCGTCTTCTTCTGCCGAGCCGCCGATCTCGCCGATCATGACGATGCTTTCGGTGGCATCGTCGGCCAGGAACAGCTCAAGGCAATCGATGAAGTTGGTGCCGTTGACCGGGTCACCGCCGATACCGATGCAGGTGGTCTGGCCAAGGCCGACGGCAGTGGTCTGGGCCACCGCTTCGTAGGTCAGCGTCCCTGAGCGCGAAACGATGCCGACCGAGCCCTTGCGATGGATATGGCCCGGCATGATGCCGATCTTGCATTCTTCAGGCGTGATAATCCCCGGGCAGTTCGGGCCGATCAGCCGGGTTTTCGCCGTCGACAGGGCGCGCTTGACGCGGACCATATCGAGAACCGGAATACCCTCGGTGATACAGACCGCCAGTTCAACTCCGGCATCGATCGCTTCCAGAATCGCATCGGCGGCAAACGGTGGCGGCACATAGATGACAGATACATTGGCACCGGTCGTGTCCACCGCTTCAGCGACGGTATTGAATACCGGCAGATCGAGATGACTGGTGCCGCCCTTGCCCGGCGTCACACCGCCGACCATTTTGGTGCCGTAGGCAATCGCCTGTTCGGAATGGAACGTGCCCTGTGCACCGGTAAAGCCCTGGCAGATGACCCTGGTGTTCTTGTTGACGAGGACGGACATCAGGAGGCCTCCTTCACGGCTTTGACGATTTTCTCGGCCGCGTCGCTGAGATTGTCGCCGGAAATAATGGGAAGGCCGCTGTCAGCCATGATCTGCTTGCCCTTCTCGACGTTGGTGCCTTCAAGGCGCACCACGAGCGGGACCGAAATATTAACCTCCCTGGCCGCCGCAACGACGCCATCGGCGATCACATCGCAGCGCATGATGCCGCCGAAGATATTGACCAGAATGCCTTCGACGTTGGGATCGGCGAGAATGATCTTGAAGGCTTCTGTAACACGCTCCTTGGTTGCGCCGCCGCCGACATCGAGAAAGTTGGCCGGCGAGCCGCCATACAACTGGATGATGTCCATGGTCGCCATCGCCAGACCGGCGCCGTTGACCATACAACCGATAGTGCCGTCGAGCTTGATGTAATTCAGCTCGTGCTTGGCGGCTTCAAGTTCGGCCGGGTCTTCTTCGTCCTCGTCGCGCATCTCGGCAACATCGGGGTGACGATAGAGCGCGTTGTCGTCGAAATTGACCTTGGCATCCAGTGCAATGACGTCACCCGAACCGGTCACGACCAGCGGATTGATCTCGACCATCGAGCAATCGAGATCGTTGAACGCCTTGTACAGTGCCATGATGAATTTCGAGGCCGACTTGATCTGCGAACCTTCAAGACCCAGCGCAAATGCAATTTTGCGGGTGTGAAACGGCATGATGCCGGTCGCCGGGTCGATCTGCACCTTGATGATTTTTTCCGGCGTATCGTGCGCGACCTCTTCGATCTCCATGCCGCCCTCGGTGGAGGCCATGATCGTGAGGCGTGACGTTTCACGGTCCAGCAGCATGCCGAGATAAAGCTCGCGGGCGATGTCGCAGCCTTCCTCGATATAAAGGCGCTTCACTTCCTTGCCGGCAGGTCCGGTCTGTTTTGTAACGAGGATGTGGCCGAGCATTTCTTCGGCATTGCTCCGCACTTCATCGACGGATTTCGAAACGCGAACGCCGCCCTTGCCGTCCGGCTTGCCCTGAAAGCGCCCCGCGCCGCGACCGCCCGCATGAATTTGCGATTTAACAACGCAGATGCCGCCACCCAAAGACTCGGCCGCCCTGGCGGCTTCATCGGCGGTATAGGCAACATGCCCTTTCGGTACGGCAACGCCGTACTTGGCGAGCAATTGTTTCCCCTGATATTCGTGAATATTCATAGCCCATCCCCGGTTGTTCCGCCCCCGGGATTAACCGGGAGCGGAGTTTTCTCTCGGTTTGCTTATTTCCTGGCAGGCGCTTTTGCCTTTGCCGCTTTAGCTCTGGTTTTTTTCTGCGGTGCCTTGGCTTTTTTCTGGGCAGCAGCCTTGATCTTTTTGGTCGTCGCCAGCAGATCTTTCACTGCCTTCACCGACTGCTTGAACATGACCTTTTCGTCAGCATCAAGATTGATCTCGACGATCCGCTCGACGCCCTTGGCGCCAATCACCGTCGGCACGCCGACATACAGACCCTTGACGCCGTATTCGCCCTTCAGATAGGCCGCGCACGGCAAGACCCGCTTCTTGTCCTTGAGATAGCTTTCAGCCATGGCAATCGCCGACGAAGCCGGTGCATAGAAAGCCGATCCGGTTTTCAGAAGTGCAACGATTTCGCCGCCACCCATCCGGGTCCGCTGTACGATGTCGTCCAACTGCTTCTGCGTGATCCATTTCATTTTCACCAGATCCGGCAACGGAATACCCGCAACCGTAGAATAGCGCACCGAAGGGACCATGGTGTCGCCATGTCCGCCAAGCACGAACGCGGTCACGTCTTCGACCGATACGTTCATGGCTTCGGCCAGGAAGTACTGGAAGCGGGCGCTGTCGAGAACCCCGGCCATGCCGACGACCATATTGTGCGGCAGCCCCGACGCATCGCGCAGCACCATGACCATGGCATCGAGTGGGTTGGTGATACAGATGACAAAAGCCTTCGGCGCATATTTCTTGATACCGGCACCGACCTGTTCCATGACGCTGGTGTTGATGCCGATCAGATCGTCGCGGCTCATGCCCGGTTTACGGGCGACACCGGCGGTGACGATAATGACATCCGCGCCCTTGATCGCAGCGTAGCTGTTGGCACCCTTCATTTCGCAATCGAAGCCTTCGACCGGTCCGCTTTCGGCGATATCCAGTGCCTTGCCTTGCGGGATGCCGTCAACGATGTCGAACAGGACAACGTCGCCGAGTTCCTTGAGACCGACCAGATGCGCGAGCGTGCCGCCGATATTTCCCGCACCGATCAGTGCGATTTTGTTTCTTGCCATGAATTCGTTCCTGTAACCTGCAAATGAAATAAAAGATGCCGCTTGACGCGGTCATTCCCTGAATTCGTAACGCCTTTACAGAAACAGGGCAAGGATTCCCCGGCATTTCGGACCGATCAGTACAAAATAATCATGGATGCCCGTCAGCGCCCCCGGACAACACTGTCCAAGATCAGGTTTTGGATCCCTGGTGCGGCAGGGCAATGTATTCGGGGGATTGCATTTCCATCAGCCTGGACACGGTGCGTTCAAATTCGAAAGCGCCGTCACCTTCGGTATACAGATCGGTCGGCGGCACGGCGGCAGAGCAGATGAAATTCACTCTCGCTTCATACAAGGCGTCAATCAGCGTCACGAAGCGCTTTGCCTCGTTTCGGTTTTCCGGGCCGAGCTTAGGGACATTACGCAACAACAGGGTATGGAACCGGGATGCGACGGCCAGATAATCGCCGGGCCCGAGCGGCTTTGCGCACAACTCGTCGAAATCGGCATAGGCAACGCCCTCCGCCGTTCTGGCGATATCGACCGAGCGACCGTTGACGTCAAGGGTCGTCTGTCTGGCCTGAAAGCCGATGGTCAGGCTTTCGAAATCCTGTTCCAGCTTCAAGTCCGCATCCGCGCCGGATGGGGTCAGATAGGCATCCATCTTTTGCAGTCGTTCGAGCCGGTAATCACGGGCCGCCTGCACTTCGAGCACATTCATGTGCTGCAGGAGCTTGTCGATAAACGGCAAAAACCGGTCGCGCTGCAACCCGTCCTTGTAGAGGTCTTTGGGGTGGCGGTTCGATGTCGCGACGATAACCACGCCTTCGGCAAACAGCGCCTCGAAAAGACGTCCAAGGATCATCGCATCGGCAATGTCGGTGACGTGGAATTCATCGAAGCACAAAAGCCAGGCGCGCTCGGCGATGACGCGCGCCAGCGGCGGCAGCGGATCCTTGCCGCCGGAGACCTTGCCCGCCTTCTGCGCCTCGCGGAAGGCATGGATACGGCGATGCACCTCCTGCATGAAGGAATGGAAATGCACGCGTTGTTTTTGGGCAATCGGCACATGGTCATAGAACATGTCCATGATCATGGACTTGCCCCGGCCAACACCGCCCCAGAGATACAGGCCCTTGGGCGGCAGCCGCTTTTTAGCCCCGATCCCGAGCCGGGCGGCCCAGCCCTGCTTACCCATCTGTTCGCCATAGCTTTGCAGTTCTTCACCAAGCGACGAGAGCATGGCCATAGCCTGCGCCTGGGCAGGGTCGGCATTAATCTTTCCGGACGAAACGTATTCCTGATATTTACGTTGCGGCGAAGACATGCTGGCTTCCTGCTTGATGTTCAGGCGGCGCCGCGAGCCGCAGCAGGGACGTCAAATTCGTATGATTTTTCCATCTCGCGCCGGGTCCGGTAGGCAACACTGTCGGCCGGCGCATCGACGTCCGACCAGCAGATCACTGCATCCTTCGGCAACGGATGCTTGAGGCTGACACCGTGCGCCAGGCCAATCGGCACAGCATCGGCTTCACGAGAATCCTTCGCCGTCATCAACCGTCCCCAGACCGTGAAGCCGCCTTCACCATCAAGCTTTTCGCCGGCATCGAGGTCACGCTTGGCAACAGCGACGACATCGCCATTCCACACCCTTGGCGCACCGGTCGGCAAATTCAGCAACCCGGCCCAGGCGACACTGATACCCAGTTCCAGCCCGATCAGATGATACGGACGCCACAGCGCCGAATACTGGCCGCTGGCATCGGTCAGCAGACCATAATCGGCAAAGCAGCGTTTCACATAATCGCTGGGCGCATCGAATGTCACATAGACGCCCCAGCGCAGATTATCGACAATATCGACACCATCGCGGCTGCGGCTGGAAACAACCTCAACCTGACCTTTCTGATCAAGCACACCGCCGGCGCTGGACGGAATCAGTTTCGACGCCAACTCAGACGTGCCGCAGGGCGGGAATGACAAGCCACCTGCCGGTGCCTGAAGATCGCAGGCATTGGCCACGGCAGCCATCTCGATGGCCGATTTGGTGCCGTCCAGAAACGAGTTGAACATCTTTGCGTTCATGCCGCTGGCCTGCGCGCGCTCGGCGGTCAGACCGTAGTAATCCCAGACAGTGTCCGGCGTCGAGGCATGGAATTCGGGCATATAAAGCGTGCCTTTGCCGGCGGCGACAACATCCAGTCCGACGGCGCGCGCCCAATCTACCTGCTCGGCGATCAGGGACGGTTGATCGCCATAGGCCAGGGTATAGACGACCCCGGCTGCGTCGGCCTTCTTCTTCAGTAATGGTCCGACCAGAACATCGGCTTCGACATTGACCATGACGACATGCCGGCCACGGTGAAAAGAAGCCAGCGCATGGCGGATTCCGGCTTCCGGCACACCGGTCGCCTCGATCACCACATCCAGCCCCCCGGCATTGATCAGGGTTTCGCTGTCATCCGTGATCCATGTTGTTCCCTGGGCCAGCGCCTTGGCCGAGGACGTCGCTGCAATCTGCTCTTCCGGCCATCCCGTCTCGATCAGGGCCGCCCGGGCTCGCCGGACATCAAGATCGGCAACCGCCAGCAGATGCATGCCGGGCGTTCTCCTGACCTGAGACAGGAACATGGTACCGAATTTCCCGGCGCCGATCAGGCCGACCCGTATCGGGCGGTCCTGCTGGGCGCGAATATTGAGAAGATGGCTGAGATTCATGATATGGACTCCTTTGCGGGAAGGGACTTTAACACCCGTCGCCCTGGCTTGAAACACCAACGACGGGGCTCACGTGCCGCTGAATTGTTCGGGAGCCATACATGCAAGCCGTTTTAACCCATGAAGGCATGATCCGGATCGCCATCTTCGCCACCGTCCTGATCGCCATGATGCTTCTGGAAGCATGGCTGCCCAGGCGCCGACGGAGCCTTGAACGCCGACAGCGCTGGCCCGCCAATCTCGGCATCGTTGTTGCCGGTTCGGTGCTGGCGCGTCTGATCCTGCCTCTGCCGCCGGTGGCCGTTGCCCTCTGGGCCGAGCAAAGCGGGACCGGTTTATTGAACGTCATCGACATGCCGTCGCCGATTTCCATTGTCGCAAGCTTTATCTTTCTCGATCTTGCGATCTACACCCAGCATGTTGTGTTTCATAAAATTCCGATGCTGTGGCGATTGCACCGAATGCATCATGCCGATACCGATTTCGACGTCACGACGGGTATCCGCTTTCATCCGTTCGAGATCATCCTGTCCCTGCTGATCAAGATTGCGCTGATCACAGCCCTTGGCATCCCGGCAATCGCGGTAATCGTTTTCGAAATCGCCTTGAATGCATTTTCAATGTTCAATCATGCCAATCTTCGCCTGCCGGCATTTGCCGACCGCACCCTGCGCCGGCTTATCGTCACGCCGGACATGCATCGCGTGCATCACTCATGGCATGGTGATGAGCTCAACAGTAATTTCGGCTTCAATCTTTCGATCTGGGACCGGCTTTTCAAGACCTACCGGGCCCAGCCGAAAGATGGCCATGACGACATGAACATCGGGCTGAGCAGTTTCAGGGAAGCCAAAAACCGCAGCCTGACTGGCCTGCTGATGATCCCGTTCAGGAATTGAGCGTCGATTTATTGAGTGCCTGCATCATCGCTGCCGTGTCCCGGTCATCGTGATAAGCGCTTTCGGACAGGGCACTGATCACGCCCGCGACATCCGCTGCGCCCCGGTTCTGGCTCATCTTCAGCTTGATGTCGATATGCTGGACCGGCATCTCGAAGGCAACGATCCCCTTGAGCTGACGCTCAAGGTGCCCGTCCGGCAATCTCGCGGTTGACCAGTTGCCTGTCGTGTCATTTTCAAAAGCCGAAACCAGCGTATCCAGAATGCCTGTCGCGCCGGCATCGTCAGCAACAGCAACCGGCTTGCCATACAGATGCACGGCGGCGTAATTCCATGTCGGCACCATCGCCTGGCTCGCGTAATAATTGGGTGATATGTAGGCGTGCGGGCCGGAAAAGATCGCCAGTGAAGTCGTACTGCCGTCAAAGCGCTGCCAGTGGTTGTTGGCCCTGGCAACATGGCCAATCATTCGTCCATAACCGGCATCGTCTGCAAGCCACAGCATCGGCAGGTGCGATATATCCGGCGCATCCTGGGTCGCCTGCGGCGAAGTCATCAGCAGCGCGAAGGCATGGTCGCGAACAATATCGCGGGCCAGGTCGATATCGTCACTGGCAAAGTGCCTGGGTATGTACATGGCTCCTGATCCCATTCCATCATTGTCCGAACCGGCTGAGCTTCCTATATATGACGCTCAGCATGTGTCTGAGTAAGGGTTTTTCCGCATCAGCGACAGAACCTTTATGATCACCGCACAGGGTGCCATTTGCATCGAACCCGGGAGGATAGGATGGACGAAGAAGTTTTCAACATGCAACTGAGGAAATTCCTGAAGAACGTCGGCGTCACCTCCCAGCGTGAAATCGAAAGCGCCGTCCGCGCCGCCGTCGATAACGGCACGCTGACCGGCGACGAGACTATTCAGGCGAAAGTGACGCTCAGCATCGAAAGCCTCGGCTTATCGACCGACATCAAGGGTGCCATCCAACTCAAGTAGGTTGGCCTGGGAACCACTCAGACGTTTAGCGTCAGCGGCGCTGCACCAGTGCTTTCTTTATTTCGGCAATGGCCCGTCCGGGGTTCAGCCCCTTCGGACAGGTATTGGTGCAGTTCATGATCGTGTGGCAGCGGAACAGCCGGTACGGATCATCCAGATCATCAAGGCGCTTGCCGGTCGCTTCGTCACGGGAGTCGGCAATCCACCGATAGGCCTGCAGCAGAATTGCCGGGCCGAGATAGCGGTCACCGTTCCACCAGTAGCTGGGGCAGGACGTCTGACAACAGAAGCAGAGAATGCATTCCCAGAGCCCATCCAGCTTGTCGCGTTCTTCCGGGCTTTGCAGCCGCTCGGTGGTCGGAGCCTGGGTATCGGCCTGCAGCCAGGGCTCAATGGAACGATACTGGGCGTAAGGGACGTTGAGATCGGGCACCAGATCCTTGATCACCGGCATATGCGGCAACGGATAGATTTTGACGTCGCCCTTGATGTCGTCGATGGATTTGGTGCAAGCCAGCGTATTGGTGCCGTCGATATTGAACGAGCATGAACCGCAAACCCCCTCGCGGCATGAACGGCGAAAGGTCAGGGTCGGGTCGATCTCGTTCTTGATCTTGATCAGGGCATCCAGAACCATCGGTCCGCATTTGTCGAGATCAACCTCGAACGTGTCTAGGCGCGGCGTCGCATCGCTGTCGGGATCCCAACGGTAGATCCTGAAGGCGCGGATGTTGGTGCCGCCGGAAGCCTTGAAGGTCTTGCCTTCGGAGATTTTCGAGTTGGCCGGCAGCGTGAATTCAACCATGTCTCAACCCTTCCTCAGTAGACCCGTGCCTTGGGCACAATATATTCAACTTCATCGGTCAGCGTATATTCGTGGACCGGACGATAATCCAGCGTGCAGCCGCCGTGCTCATCAATGTATGCCAGAGAATGCTTCATCCATTCCTTGTCGTCGCGGTCGGGGTGATCTTCATGCGCATGAGCACCGCGGCTTTCGTGACGCGCTTCGGCGCAATACATGGTCGATACGGCGTTGGGAACGAGGTTGGTCAGCTCAAGGGTTTCGACCAGATCCGAATTCCAGATCAGCGAGCGGTCATGAACCTTGATGTCTGCCATCTTCGCGGTCACCGCATCAAGCTTCTCAACCCCTTCCTTGAGCACTTCGGCGGTCCGGAAGACGGCCGCGTTGTTCTGCATCACACGCTGTAACTCGCCCCGGATTTCCGCCGTCGGCGTCTGCCCCGAGGCATGACGCAAGGCATCGAAGCGGGCCAGCGCCTTGTCGGCCGAGGCCATATTGAGCGGCGGCAGGGATGCACCCGATTTGACGATCTCCGAGGCGCGAATCGCGGCGGCACGACCGAACACGACCAGATCGAGCAGTGAATTGGTGCCAAGCCGGTTGGCACCATGCACCGATGCCGATGCGCATTCGCCAATCGCCATGATGCCGGGATTGACGCGGTCCGGATCATCAGCGGTCGGCTGGATCACCTCGCCCCGGTAATTGGTCGGCACGCCGCCCATATTGTAATGCACCGTCGGCAGCACAGGGATCGGGTCCCTGGTGGCATCAATGCCTGAGAAAATCCGGGCCGTCTCGGTAATGCCCGGCAGGCGCTTGTTCAGCACGTCGCCGCCCAGATGCTCCAGATGCAGATGGATATGATCGGACTCGTCACCGACGCCCCGGCCTTCACGAATTTCCACGGTCATGGCCCGTGAGACCACATCGCGGCTGGCCAGATCCTTGGCCGTCGGCGCATAGCGCTCCATGAAGCGTTCGCCCTTCGAATTGGTCAGATACCCGCCTTCGCCGCGTGCCCCTTCGGTGATCAGGCAACCGGCCCCATAGATGCCGGTCGGGTGGAACTGAACAAATTCCTGATCCTGCAACGGAATCCCGGCCCGGGCCGCCATCGCATTGCCGTCGCCGGTGCAGGTGTGCGCCGAGGTCGCCGAGAAGTAGGCCCGACCGTAACCGCCGGTCGCCAGCACCGTCATGTGCGCCTGAAAGCGGTGCATCTTGCCGTCGTCAAGGTTCCACGCCAGCACACCCTGGCAGGTACCGTCGTCATCCATGATCAGATCAATGGCGAAGTATTCGACGAAAAACTCGGCGTCGTTCTTGAGGGACTGCTGATACAGCGTGTGCAGGATTGCATGGCCGGTCCGATCCGCTGCGGCACAGGCACGCTGTACCGGCTTTTCGCCGAAGTTGGCCATGTGCCCGCCAAACGGACGCTGATAAATCTTGCCGTCATCGGTTCTGGAAAACGGCACGCCGAAATGCTCCAGTTCATAGATCGCCGGCACCGCTTCACGGCACATGTATTCGATCGCATCCTGATCGCCAAGCCAGTCGGCACCCTTGACGGTATCGTACATGTGCCACTTCCAGTTATCCTCGGCCATGTTGCCGAGTGAGGCACTGATGCCGCCCTGTGCGGCAACCGTATGCGAACGGGTCGGAAAAACCTTGGTGATACACGCCGTCTTGAGACCGGCAGCGGCCATGCCCAGCGTTGCTCTCAGACCGGCACCGCCGGCACCGACGACAATAACGTCGTATTTGTGATCAACGATCTCGTAGGATTGAGGCATACCCGGACTAGCTCCCGAAGGTCAGGCGAATAACGGCGAAAATGGCACAGGCGCCAATCAGATAGAGGGCGAACTTGGTCACGATCAGCGACGTCAGCTTGATCGATTCGGCGTGAATATAATCCTCGATGATGACCTGCAGTCCCAGAAACGCATGATGAAACATGGTGAGGATCAGCAAGATCAGCAGGACCGGGTTGTAATGCGTCCCGACCCAGGCCTTGAAGGTCGCAAGATCGGCACTGACAACGCTTGATGCCGACAGCACAAACCAGATCACCAGCGGGACGAGGGCAATGCCGCTGACACGCTGCACCCAGAAATGATGCGCCCCTTCATGCGAAGCGCCAAGACCGCGGACGCGGCCGAGTTGCGAGCGAAATTCCATGATCAGCCCCCTTGCGAATAGGCGAACAGGAATGTCGCCAGCGTGAGGACTGCGGCAACGACCAGCACAGCGATCCCGCTTTTCTTCAGTTGCTCCATCTCGAAACCCCAGCCGATATCCCACGCGATATGTCGAAGCCCGTTGGCCAGGTGATACCAGAGCGAGAACACCACGCCGAGCAGGACCAGTTTGCCGAACCACGATCCCAAAATGGATTGCGCCGTGGCGAACACGTCCGGACCATAGCTCGCCGCCATCAGCAGATAAGTCAACAACACCGCGCCGAAACACAGCACAATGCCGGTCATTCGGTGGGTAATGGACATGATGGAGGTGATCTGCGGTTTATAGATTTGCAGGTGCGGTGAAAGCGGGCGATTTCGGGTCGTCATTATGAAATGCCTTTCATTCGGCAGCGCGCATCGCGCAGTTTCAACCGGTCGCTCATTGGTACCCGCCGCCTTGCCGCAAGTCAACTTTTCGTGGTGCATTGCAACACGCCAGAGGCCCGTCCCGGCCCAGAGTCCAACCAGAGTCCAACCAGTTCCAACCAGGCACCAATTCGTCGCCCATTTGTGGACAAACTGTGGATGGATTGGGGAAAACCTGCAAGGTTTTGCACAGGAAACGTACTTTACCCCCAGCTTTCCACGTAGCGGCAGCAAACGGAACGGCGCATTGTTACGGTGCACGCGAGTACATCGTCGCGGTTTTTGCCGGTTCGCCGGCCTGAACCGGTCGCGGCATCTGCAGGGGAACATTCTGGTCCCTTGCCGGGGCTTCGACGCCGTTTGCTGCCTGTGGTCAAACCTTCGGGTCAGCCACACTGCGAGTTCGTCGCCCAGGCGATCTCAATGTGCGCAGCGCCGGTGACGGAATGTCAGTTCGCTGTCTGGACGTTCAAGCGTCCATGCACGGAGCGTCAGGAGCGGTGGCCGATCTCTGCCCAGGGTGCGGCCCCGATCCAGGCGGCGACATGGTGTCTCACGGGCGAACGGAGCCTGGCCGGCTCCAAGAGGCGTCAGGTGCACCGATCCAGCGGTGCGTGGTTGAGGTTTCCCAGGACCGATGCCGCTGACGCCTCTTTTATTATCAGCACGGCATCAACACCCAGTAATCCAGATCCAGCACCACGTGCGGCAGATATTTGCCGTCTTCGCCCTTTAACGGGAAATCTGCCGGCGGGTGATCTCTGGTTGCGACCGTCCGGATGCGCAAGGCCCCGACATCGGTGCGTCCCGGGCATTCGGCCTTGTCCAGCACTGCCGACCACGCGAACACCGTGTCACCGGCAAAAATCGGATTGGCGTGGGTGCCGGCATTGATGGCGGCGATCCTGTAGGCGTTGGCCAGACCGTTGAAGCTCAGCGCGCGGGCGATGGATATAACGTGCCCCCCATACACCAGCCGTTTGCCGAACCGGCCCTGGGCCTGTTCAAACTGATTGAAGTGTACCTTGGCAGTGTTCTGATAAAGCCGCGTGGCCAGCATGTGTTCGGCTTCCTCGACCGTGCTGCCGTCGACGTGATCGATGCGCTCGCCGATCTGATAATCCCCCCAGAGATCGGCACTGCCGGACAGCGTCGTGTCATAGCCGCCGAGGTCGGTTCCGTCCGGCACGACAAGATCAGTAACCGACATCGCATCCTTCAGTGCCGGCAGCGAGGCTTCCGGAGCCGGACTGTTCGCATCGCGCTTGTTGACCATCACCCAGCGTTTGTAATCAACAATCATATCGCCGTGCTGGTTCGTGGCGAGCGAGCGCACATAGACGACACCGGTTTTACCGTTCGAATTCTCCTTGATGCCGATCACCTCGGATGTCGTGCTCAGGGTATCACCGGCATGGACCGGCTGGCCGAACAGGCATTCCGCATAGCCGAGATTGGCAACCGCATTCAGCGAGACTTCAGGCACCGTCTTGCCGAAGGCGATGTGAAAGGCCAGCAGGTCATCGACCGGCTGCGCCCTGTAGCCGAGACCGGCCGCAAAGACCGCCGACGACTGCACAGCAAACCGGCTGCCGTAAAGGGCCGTATAAAGGGCGATATCCCCGTCACTGACGGTGCGGGGCGTGGCATGGCGGAAAACCCTGCCGACGCTGAAATCTTCAAAAAAATTACCGGCGCTGGTCTTGGCAGTTGCTGGGGCTGGCATTCACGCCTCCTTCGCAGCAATGGCATCGGCGAGGGCCAGCACCCGTTTGGCTTCCGCGACGTGCAGATTTTCGATCAGTTTGCCGTCAACGACGACCAATCCCTTGCCGGCACGGGCCGCTTCTGCATGCGCGGCGATGATTTTCCGGGCCCAGGCAATTTCATCAGCGCCCGGTGCAAAGACCGCGTTCGCCGCAGCAATGGTTTTCGGATGGATCAGGGTTTTGCCGTCCATGCCAAGATCGCGACCCTGCTCACAGGACGCACGGAACCCTTCGTCATCGGCAAGATCAAGATGCACGCCGTCAAGTATGGCGATACCGGCAGCCCGCGCCGCCAGCAGACAATATTCGAGTGAATACAGGAACGGCAACCGGTCCGGCGTATGCCGGCACTTGAGGTCCTTGGCCAGATCCGACGTGCCCATCACCAGACAGCCGACTCTGGGATGGGCGAAGGCGATTTCCTCGGCCTTGAGGATGCCTCTGGGGGTTTCCATCATGCACCAGATGGCCATATCGTCCGGTGCGCCCGCTGCCTCAAGAATGGCAACAGCCTGCAGAACCATGGCCGCGCTTTCAACTTTCGGCAGGACCACGGCTTGGCACGTCATGTGCGCGATGGCGGCGATATCGTCAGGACCCCATTCACTGTCCAGCGCATTGCTGCGAACCGCGATTTCGCGGGCACCGTAACCGCCTTCATCAAGCGCTGAGCGGATCAGCCCTCTGGCCTCGATCTTGGCTTCCGGCGCGACTGAGTCTTCGAGATCAAGGATCAGGCCGTCCGCAGGCAGTTCCCGGCCCTTTTGCATGGCGCGGGTGTTTGAGCCCGGCATATACAGGATGGAACGTCTTGGACGGGCAGCAATATTCATGGTCACGGCATTCTCCGGCAATTTCTTTTGTGCGGCGCAATAAGCTACAATTGTCGCTGCGCGTGTGGCAAGCTCGGGCGATGGAATTTATCTCCCTGCAATCGCGTGTGGTCCGGGGCTATGTCGGCAATGCCGTCGCCATTCCGACCCTGCAGGCCACTGGCCTGAATGCCTGGCCGGTGGATACTGTGCTGTATCCGCATCACCCCGGCCACGGCCCGGCGTCGAGGAAAGTGACGGACGCTGCCGAGCTTGCTGCACTGCTGTCGGTTGTGCTGAGCCGCATCGAGGGCCCGGCTGTCCTGCTGAGCGGTTATCTGGCCGTTCCCGATCAGGGGCTAGCAGCGCTGGCGGTCCTGGATAACGCCAGGGATGATGGCCGCGACGTGGCGCTGTATCTGGACCCGGTCTTCGGTGATGACACCGAAGGCATTTACGTCGACCCGTCGCTGGTGGCGTACTTTCGCGAATGCGCCGTACCCGCCGCAACAGTTGTCATGCCCAACCGTTTCGAGCTGGCAACGTTGAGCGGTCATGCCATCGAAACCCCCAAGGACGCCGTCGAAGCATCCAGACAACTGATCAGCCGGGGGCCCGGGCTGGTTCTGGTCTCATCCGTTCCGATGGGGACGGATGCACTGGCCAATATTCTTGTCAGCCCAAACGACGCCTGGATTTGCAGTGTGCCGAAGCGGCCGCTCCGGGCCAAAGGCACCGGTGACATGCTGAGCGCCGCATTCAGCGGCTTGCTGGCTGGCGGCATGCCACCGGTGGCAGCACTGTCCAGCGCGGTGGCGCTTGTGCAAAGCGCTGTCGAGGACTGCTGTCGGCGCAACTTGTCGGAAATGGATGTCCCCCATGTTCTGGGCACAACGATTTCATTATTATCGCCTGTGCCTGCCCAACCGCTTGTTGTATAAGGCGCTACGTGTAAAAAATGTGTATTCTTGAGGAAGACAATAAAACGGGTGTAATCCGTGACTGACTACCTGAGAGACGTTTCGGTAATGATCGTCGATGATCAAGAGTTCATTACCAAGATGTTACGGCAAATGATCAAGATTTTGGGCGCGACGGACATTAACGTCTTTTCGAACGGCGAAGATGCTTGGGCTTTTTTCAAGAAAAGGCCGGTCGATCTGATTATACTCGACTGGCAGATGGTGCCGATGAGCGGTCTGGTTCTGACCCAGCTCATCCGCAAAAGCCCGGAAAGTCCGAATACATTTGTGCCGATTATCATGGTCACGGCGCACCGTGAAAAAGAGCACGTCTTCAAGGCCCGCGATGCCGGGGTGACGGAATACGTCATCAAACCGGTAGCCCCGAAATCCCTGTTCAGCCGAATCGAAGCTGTCATCGAAAAGCCGCGCCGGTTCGTACGGGTCGGTGAATTCTTCGGCCCCGACAGGCGACGCCACAACAAGGAGTTTGACGGCGATGAACGTCGCGGTCAGGAAAAAAAGGTGCAATCTGCCGAGGACGCCGCCCGGGAAAAGAAGCGGGATATGGGGCAGGACGAAATCAACCGTACCTTCAACCCCGACGACGACAAGCCCGATAGCGCGAAGTGACACCCGCCGCCCGCTGGCGGCAGGTGTCAAAATCACTCAGGCAGCGTTCTTCATGTATTTGCCGATCAGGGTTTCGGCGATCTGCACCGTATTCAGGGCAGCACCTTTGCGCAGGTTGTCCGAGACCACCCACATCGACAAACCGTTTTCAACCGTCGGGTCGGTGCGGATGCGGCTGACATAGACCTCGTCCTCGCCGGCGCATTCCTGCTGCGTCACATAGCCGCCATCGGCGCGCTCGTCAAAAACGGTGATGCCAGGCGCGTTGCGCAAGGCTCGAAGGGCCTGATCGACCTCGACAGGATTGGCGAACTCCATCGTCACCGCTTCTGCGTGACCAACAAAGACTGGAACCCGAACACAGGTCGCGTGCAGACGAATGGCCGGGTCGAGAATCTTTTTCGTCTCGACCACCATTTTCCATTCTTCCTTGGTCGCACCATCGTCCATGAACTTGTCGATGTGCGGAATGCAGTTGAAGGCAATCTGCTTGGTGAATTTCTCGCGATGCTCTTCGGCCACCTGATTGGTATAGATGCCCTTGGTCTGGTTGAACAGCTCGTCCATACCGGCCTTGCCGGCACCGGAAACCGACTGATAGGTCGCGACCACGCAACGCGTGATCTGCGCCAGATCATGCAGCGGCTTCATCGCCACCACCAACTGGATCGTCGAACAGTTCGGATTGGCGATGATGCCTTTTCTGGTATATCCGGCAATCGCATCCGGGTTAACTTCCGGCACCACCAGCGGCACATCCGGGTCCATCCGCCAATGCGACGTATTGTCGACAACAACCGCACCCGCGGCAGCGGCCTTGGGGCTGTATTCAGCCGACACCGACGCGCCCGGCGACGACAGCACGATGTCCGTGCCCTTGAAATCGAACTTGGCAAGGTCCTGAACTTTCAGGATGTCATCCTCACCAAAACTGACTTCCTGCCCGACTGATCGTGACGACGCCAGCGCCACCACTTCGCTGACCGGAAAATTGCGTTCCGCCATGATTTCCAGCAAAGCCCGGCCCACGTTCCCCGTGGCGCCGACAACGGCAACTTTGTATCCCATCTCGTTTACTCCTTAAATCAGGGCCTTCGAATGCCCCGGCGACGTCCTGATATGACTTCGGCCCGCGAGCGTTTCAGCGGGCCGTTTCAAAAAACACGAAAAAGCCGCCCGCTAGTGCAGGGTTTTGGTCTTCTTCGGGGTGATCGTCGCAAAAAACATGTTACATTCCTCATTCACCCGGCTGATCCCGGTGAATTCGCGCGGACCATAACGCGAAGTGATTTTTTTCGCAAGCCCGATACGCATGGGGTGCCTGCCAGGGCAACCGCCCCGGTATTGCACCCTGCGCTGATCAGGCCGCCAGCTTGTCCAGCTCAGCGCAGACCTTCTCGCCCATCTGCTGGGTCGAGACCAGGGTCATGCCGGCCTGCATGATGTCGCCGGTACGGAAACCGGCGTCGAGGACGTTGGCACAGGCTTTTTCCATCATGTCGGCGTCGTCGCCCATATCGAACGAATAGCGCAGGCACATGGCGAACGACAGCAGGGTCGCCAGCGGGTTGGCCTTGCTCTCGCCGGCGATATCCGGGGCCGAGCCGTGGACCGGCTCATAAAGCGCACGGCGGCGGCCGCTTTCATCAGCAGCACCCAGCGAGGCCGACGGCAGCATACCGAGCGAGCCGGTCAGCATCGCCGCACAATCGGAAAGCACATCGCCGAACAGGTTATCGGTGACGATGACGTCGAACTGTTTCGGTGCCCGCACCAGCTGCATCGCGCAGTTGTCGGCGTACATGTGCTCGAGCTTGACGGTCGGATAATCCTTGTGGACTTCGGTCGCGATCTTGCGCCAAAAGACGCCGGTTTCCATGACGTTGGCCTTTTCGACCGAATGCAGCCTGTTGCCGCGCTTCATCGCCAGATCAAAGGCGGCGCGGACGACGCGCTCGACTTCGGCGTGGGTATAGGCGGTGGTATCGACGCAGCGCTCAACACCCTCGAACGTCTGCATGCCCTTCGGCTGACCGAAGTAGGTACCGGCCGTCAGTTCGCGCACGATCATGATATCAAGTCCGGCAACCAGCTCGTTCTTCAAAGAAGAGGCATCGGCCAGTGCCGGCATACAGGTTGCCGGGCGCAGGTTGGCGAACAGGTCCATTTCCTTGCGCAACCTGAGCAGACCCGCTTCCGGACGGGCGTCACGGGGGACGTTGTCCCACTTCGGGCCGCCGACCGCACCCAGCATCACCGCATCGACGCCCATGGCCTTGGCCATGGTGCTGTCCGCGAGCGAGGTCTTGTGCACGTCATAGGCCGAGCCGCCGACCAGATCGTCTTCGATATCGAACGAGACATGACGGCGCTTGTCCATCCACGCGATGACGCGCTTCACTTCGCCCATCACTTCCGGTCCGATCCCGTCGCCGGGCAGCATCAGCAGTTTTTTGTTGGCGGCCATTTTTGTTTCCTCCTCGTGGCTCATCCTTCGAGACGGCTCTTCGCGCCTCCTCAGGATGAGGTTTTAAAATTGATTCCCTTCCTCATCCTGAGGAGCCGCCCGATCATATCGGGCCGCGTCTCGAAGGATGCGGTAGCCGGAACTACTCGGCAGCGCTGCTGGCGGTCCACGGCAGTTCAGCGTTACGCCTGGCTTCGAAATCGTCGATTTTGCTGCCGTTCTGCATGGTCAGGCCGATATCGTCGAGCCCTTCCAGAAGGCATTTTTTCTTGAACGGGTCGATTTCGAAATGCACTTCGCCGCCATCGGGGCCGGAAATCGTCTGGCTTTCCAGATCGATGGTCAGGGTTGCGTTGGCGCCGCGCTGGGCGTCATCCATAACCTTTTCCCAGTCTTCCCTGGGCAGTTTGATCGGCAGGATGCCGTTCTTGAAACAGTTGTTGTAGAAGATGTCGGCAAAGCTCGGCGCAATGACGCAGGTGATGCCGAAATCCAGCAGCGCCCAGGGGGCATGCTCGCGCGACGAGCCGCAGCCGAAGTTTTCATCGGCGACGAGGATTTTCGCATTGCGGTAAGCCGGCTGGTTGAGGACGAAATCCTTAACCTCGTTGCCGTCGTCGTCATAGCGCATCTCATGAAACAGGTTCTTGCCAAGGCCTGTGCGGGCGATGGTCTTCAGGAACTGCTTGGGGATCACCATGTCGGTGTCGACGTTGATCATGTTCATCGGCGCCGCGGCGCTGGTCAGTTTATCAAACTTGTCCATGTTCGCTCTCCTCCTCGCTCATTCAGCTCAAGTCGCGGACGTCGGTCAGATGACCGGTCACCGCGGCGGCGGCGGCCATGGCCGGGCTCACCAGATGGGTCCGTCCCTTCGGACCCTGACGGCCCTTGAAGTTACGGTTCGACGTCGACGCGCACCGCTCGCCCGGTTCCAGACGGTCGGCGTTCATCGCCAGACACATCGAGCAACCCGGCTCGCGCCATTCCCAGCCGGCTTCGATCAGGATCTTGTCGAGACCTTCGGCTTCCGCCTGATCCTTGACCAGACCGGACCCCGGCACCATCAGCGCCTGCACGCCGTCGGCGACCTTGCGGCCCTTGGAGACGGCGGCAGCGGCACGGATGTCTTCGATCCGTCCGTTGGTGCACGAGCCGACGAACACCTTGTCGATCTTGATATCGGTGATTTTCATGCCCGGCGTCAGGCCCATGTATTCAAGTGCCAGCTTGGCCGATTCCTGTTTCGCCGGATTATCGAAATCCGCAACCAGCGGCACGGTGCCGTTGATCGGGGCGACGTCTTCCGGGCTGGTGCCCCACGTCACCTGCGGCACGATTTCCGAGATATCCAGCTCAACTTCCTTGTCGTATCTGGCCCCGGCATCGGACGGCAGCGTCTTCCAGTAGGTGACGGCGGCTTCGAACGCAGCGCCTTTCGGCGACATCGGACGACCCTTGAGATACTCGAACGTGGTTTCGTCGGGTGCAATCAGACCGGCCCGGGCACCGCCCTCGATGGTCATGTTGCAGACCGTCATGCGGCCTTCCATGGAAAGCCCGCGAATCGCTTCACCGGCAAATTCGATGACGTGTCCGGTGCCGCCGGCGGTGCCGATCTTGCCAATAATGGCGAGAATCAGGTCCTTCGCCGTGCAGCCCATCGGCAGCGCGCCGTTGACGGTGATACGCATGTTCTTCAAGGGGCTTTGCAATAGTGTCTGCGTCGCCATCACATGCTCGACTTCCGACGTGCCGATGCCGAAGGCCAGCGCCCCGAAGGCACCGTGCGTCGCCGTGTGGCTGTCGCCGCAGACGATGGTTGCGCCGGGCAGCGTGAAGCCCTGCTCGGGGCCGATGATGTGGACGATGCCCTGGCGGATGTCGGTGACGTCAAACAACGGCACGCCGAAATCGGCACAGTTCTTCTGCAGGGTTTCGATCTGGATCCGGCTCTCGTCGTCGGCAATATAGCCGCCGCGCTCGGTCGTCGACACGTTGTGATCCGGCACCGCCAGGGTGAGATCGGGACGGCGCAGCTTGCGACCGGCCAGGCGCAGGCCTTCAAACGCCTGCGGGCTGGTCACTTCGTGCACAAGATGCCGGTCAATATAGATCAGACAGGTACCGTCATCCTGAACATTGACCAGATGACTGTCCCAAATCTTGTCGAAAAGCGTTTTTGCTTGCGCCATCGTTTCCTCCACATGGGTCATTCAGCCGCCGGGTTGGTTCCGGCGGCTGGGTATAAATGGGGTCTTCTGACCCCGATTTTTAGTCAGCTCTTTGCCTTGCCGTCTGCCTTGTCTTTTTTCGCGGCACGGGTCTCGGCGTCACGGGCGTTTTTCTCTTCCTTGGCGACGCGCTTTTCCTCAGCCGTCAGTTTGGCCGAGAAACCGTCGGTTTTTTCGGCAATACGCGCCGATTTACCCTGGCGGCCACGCAGGTAATAGAGCTTGGCACGACGGACGTCGCCGCGGCGGACCACGTCGATGCTGTCGATACTCGGCGCATAGACCGGGAAGACCCGCTCCACCCCTTCACCGTAGGAGATTTTACGCACGGTAAAGGCTTCGTTGAGGCCGCTGCCGTTACGCGAAATACAGACGCCTTCGAAGGCCTGCACACGTTCGCGCGTGCCTTCGACGACTTTCACGTTGACGCGCAGTGTATCGCCCGGCGCGAAATCCGGCACTTTACGTTCAGCAGTCAGACGATCCATCTGCTCTTTTTCGAGTTGTTCAATGATGTTCATAGCTTGGTTTCCTTCTGGGCTTAAATATTGCCGCGTCCATAGCGTTCCCACAAGTCGGGACGCCGCTGACGCGTGATTTCCTCGGCCTGGGCAAGACGCCAGGCGCGAACGTTCTCGTGATGGCCGGACAGCAGGACGTCCGGGACACTCTGCCCCTGCCACTCGCGCGGTCGGGTATAGTGCGGATATTCCAGCAATCCGGTTTCGAAACTTTCCTCTTCAAGCGATGCCTCGGCGCCGATAACCCCCGGCAATAGGCGCACGCAGGCATCAATCAGTGTCATCGCCGGCAACTCACCGCCCGACAGCACGAAGTCGCCGAGCGAGATTTCCTCACCCGGATATACATCCATGACACGCTGGTCCATACCTTCGAACCGACCACACAACGCAATCAGACCCGGACCGTCGGCAAGCCGGCGGACCGTCTCCTGTTTAAGCGGTGCGCCCTTCGGCGTCATATAGACAAGCGGCAGGTCTTCGGCACCGGCTTTGGCAGCGTCTATGGCACGACCGAGTACGTCCGGACGCATCACCATGCCGGGACCACCGCCGAACGGCACGTCATCGACACTGGCGTGCCTGTCTTCGGCATAGGCGCGGATATCAACGGGCTCGCACGACCACAGACCACGCGTCAGCGCCTGCCCCGTCAGGGACACGCCGAGCGGCCCCGGAAACATATCCGGGAAGATGGTCAGCACGCGAGCGCGCCACATCCTGTCTGCCTCTACCTTGTTCACGTCACAACGTCCTTTTCGTTTTCTTCTTTGCCACCCGGCGGATCAAACAATCCATCAGGCGGGTCGACCACCAGTCTTTTAGCCTCGATATCGATCTCCGGCACGACCGCCCTGGTAAACGGCACCAGAACGTTGCCGGTAATTTCGAGGACCGGGCCGGCACCGAAATCAAAGACCCCGACCACCTTTCCGATCACCGCACCATCGATACCGACCGCTTCAAGCCCTTCCAGGTCCGAGAGATAGAACTCGTCCTCTTCCGGGGCCGGCAACTGCGCACGCTCAACGAACAATTCGGTCCGCTTCAGTGCTTCCGCCGCCGTGCGGTCCTTCACCCCCTCGACCCAGGCCAGAACCACGCCTTTTTGCGTGCCTGTCACCCTGAGATCGAACTTGCGCGCGCCGGTCCGGTCGAAAAGCGGACCATAGGCTGCAATGTCCGTGGGCTCGTCGGTGAAGCTCTTGATACGAACTTCGCCTTTGATGCCCCTGACCCCGACAATAATGCCGAGGCGAACCGGATCATGCATGCGCTGGCTCATGGGCGATATCGGAACCCCTCGGGCAATCAGGCCCCTTCTTTCTTCTCTTCTTCAGCAGGGGCTTCAGCGGCAGGCGCTTCAGCGGCTGCTTCTTCAGCAGGTGCTTCGGCAGCTGCTTCTTCAGCAGGTGCTTCGGCAGCTGCTTCTTCAGCAGGCGCTTCGGCGGCTGCTTCTTCGGCAGGGGCTGCTTCGGCAGCCAGTTCGGCTTCCGTCGGTGCGGCGGCGGCGGCGGCGGCTTCTGCTGCTGCGGCTTTCTTCGCTTCAGCTTCGGCCAGACGCTCCTGCGCCTTGGCTTTCGGCAGATGCTTCTTGGTCTGCTCATGGATCACCGGAGCGGCAACCATATCGGCGGCGGACAGGAACCGGGCAACCCGGTCCGATGGCGTCGCGCCAACACCAAGCCAGTACTTGATCCGCTCCTGATCGAAGTTCAGGCGCTCCGGGTGGTCTTTGGGGACCATCGGATTGTACGAACCGACACGCTCGATGAAGCGGCCATCACGCGAACGGCGTGAATCGGCGATAACGATGCGGTAGTAAGGGCGCTTTTTTGCCCCACCGCGGGACAATCTGATTTTCAATGACATGGGTTCTTTATATCCTTCTCAGTGTTCGTGCTTTTGCGTTGGTTATCGTGACTTGGACGACCGGGAGCCTGATCGGCCCTGGCCGCTATTTTCCCACGGGGATTTCCCCGCTATTTTCCCACGGGGATTTCCCCGCTATCTCATACCGGGGGGCATACCGCCCCCCATGGGCGGAAAGCCGCCGCCGGGCATGCCGCGCATCATGCCCGCCTTGCCCATCTTGCCGGCTTTCTTCATGAACTGTGACATCTGCATATGCTGTTTCAGCACACGATTGACTTCCTGCACCGTGGTGCCGGACCCGGAAGCGATCCGTCGGCGGCGCGAGCCGTTGAGGATTTTCGGGTTGCGTCGCTCCTTCGGCGTCATCGCCAGGATGATCGCTTCCTGATGCGCCAGCATCTTGTCATCGATATTCGCACTGGCCATCTGCTGCCTGGCTTTCTGCGCACCGGGCAACATGCCGAGAATACCGTCGAGGCTGCCCATCTGGCGGATCTTGCGGAACTGGTCGACCATATCTTCCAGGGTGAACTCACCCTTCATCATTTTCTTGGCGAGCTTCTCGGCGTCTTCTTCCTCGACCACCTGCTGGGCCCGTTCGACCAGACCGACGACGTCGCCCATGCCCAGGATCGAGCCGGCAATTCGGCTGGCATCGAAGGCGTCCAGCGCATCCATTTTCTCGCCGGTGCCGAGCAGTTTGATCGGCTTGCCGGTGACGGCACGCATCGACAAGGCTGCACCGCCGCGTGCATCGCCGTCGACACGGGTCAGCACGATGCCGGTGATGCCGACTTTTTCATTGAATTCACGGGCCAGATTGACCGCGTCCTGACCGGTCATGGCATCCACGACCAGCAAGGTCTCCGACGGCTTGGCGACGTCACGGACCTGGGCCACCTCGCCCATCAGGGCCTGATCGATGTGCAGACGCCCGGCTGTATCCAGCACGACGACGTCATACCCTTCGATACGGCCCGTGTGCATGGCACGTTTGGCGATAGCGACCGGCTGTTCACCAAAAATCGGCGGCAGGACCTGCACCTGCGTCTGCTGGCCCAACTGCTGCAATTGCTGCTGCGCTGCCGGACGATGGATATCGAGCGACGCCATCAGGACTTTTTTCTTGTCTCGGGATGTCAGGCGCAACGCGATCTTGGCGGACGTGGTGGTTTTACCCGAACCCTGCAGGCCGACCATCAGGATGCAGGCGGGTGGCGTGACATCAATACGCAGGGCTTCCGGCACCGTGCCGCCCAGCATCTCGACCATATGGTCGTGGACGATCTTGATGACCTGCTGGCCCGGCTGTACGGATCGCAGGACGTCCTGACCAACAGCCTTTGCGCGCACACCTTCAATGAATTCCTTGACCACCGGCAGCGCGACATCGGCTTCAAGCAAGGCAATGCGAATGTCGCGCAATGCGGCATCGACATCAGCTTCCTTCAGCGCGCCCCGTTTTTTGAGGCCGTCGAAGATATCACCAAGTTTGCCCTGCAGTCCGTCAAACATCATTAATTCCCGGTTCAGCGGGCCATACGTCCGTACGCTCAACGAAAAACGCGCCAACGCACGAAACTCGCGGATTGGCGGCGCCCCTCAAGGCGTGGGTTTCGAATGACCCTGAAATCGGCGGCAAATTAGGCGCGGGTGTCCTTAAAGTCAAGCATTCCGGGACCGTGCCGGGTGCCCGCCCTTAAGCGAGCGTTTCAAAGAGTGTTCTGAGCTGATCGCGTTCATTCCCGAATGCTTCGGCAGCAAGGATTTTGTCGATCTTCACGCCATCCGAAGACAGCGGCAGGCGCAAGGCGATATAGAAAGTGTTATAGCCTTCCTCGAGCGGGATTTCGGTCAGAAACGTCTGCGGAATCCCGCTCGTGTATACGACGTTGTATTGATCCCAGATACACTGCGCATAGTCCGGCGGCGTCAGTTGCCGAACGGTTTTCCCGGAAAGATCATAATGATGCAAACCGGTGATCGCCGTTCCCCAGTAACGGTAGGTAAAATTCAGGGGATTTAGCGCAACATCGACGACACAAATTTTCGGCAGCAGTTCGGATGGTAAATCCAGCAGATCAATGTCCGACCACGATGGCGCAATACCGCCAGAGCTCTGCTTCTTTTCTGACCAATACCGGCAGGTCTCGCTTAAATCCGGAAAGGGATGATCACTCAGACGGAACTGCTTGAAGCGGATTTCGGGCAAGGAAAAAATGACTCCGCATATAAAATCGTCGGTCGGGCAGGAATAACAGGCACTGACACTATATTAGAAGAAATTGATATTCAATCCGCGTTATGGATGGTTTGTCATTATTTTCGACTTTTATTGACCTCTTCAGAGCTTCATCGCACGCTCGGGCATGATCACGGATACCCTGAACGACCGTCTGCTACGCTACGGACTGATGACCCGGGGCGGGTTTCATCCAGTGCCGGGTGATCAGGCACCGGAAGGCACAGCAACGCTGGTATTGATCGGCAATGCCGGCCCGGCCATGTGGCAGGCCTTTTCTCAACATATGCCGGACGGGCCTCACCCGCTGGATACCTGGACGCAGCAGACGCTGGAGCCCATTGCCGAGGAACTTGGTGCCCGGATGGTGTTTCCCTTCAACGGCCCGCCCTATTATCCCTTTCAGCAATGGGCGTTGCGAGCCGATGATGTCGCAGCGTCGCCGATCGGGCCCTTGATCCATCCGGTTTTCGGCCAGTGGCATGCCTACCGAGGGGCATTTCTGTTTGCTGAAAAGCTCGACATTCCGCCACCCGCCCGCACCGCATCCCCCTGCCTGAGCTGCCTCGACCAACCCTGTCTGAACACCTGTCCGGTCAGTGCATTCAGCGAGCAGGGCTATGAAGTGCCTGCCTGTCGCTCGCATATCGCCAACGCTGAGGGTCTGGATTGTCTTGATCAAGGCTGCCTCGCCAGACGCGCCTGCCCGGTCGGCCGGGACTATCTTTACGAACCCGCACAGGCAACCTTTCACATGCGGCATTTTCTGCAGTCCTGATCCGGTCTGACCCGAAAAACACCTTCGCTATGGACTTTTGGGGCCTTGCCGACCTATGTAAGGCCCCATGAGCACCGGGATGAAACAGCGATGAGCACGGGATTACCCTTCACGAAGATGCACGGCCTCGGCAATGACTTTGTCGTGATCGATGCGCGCGTGCGCCCGGTCGCCTTCAGCGACGCCCAGGCCAAACGCATCGCTGACCGCCATACCGGCGTCGGCTGTGATCAGTTTATCGTGCTGGAGCCCGCTCAGGATAGTGCGGCCGACGTCTTCATGCGGATCAGAAACCATGACGGCGGCGAGGTCGGTGCCTGCGGCAATGCGACCCGCTGCATCGCCGATCAGATCATGAACGAAACCGGCACTGATCGCTGCGTGATCGAGACTCTGGCCGGCAATCTGCAGACATGGCGGGCCGAGGGCGGTCTGGTTACTGTTGACATGGGACCGGTCCATACCGGCTGGCAGGACATTCCGCTGGCCCGGGAGATGGATACGCTCAG
>JBBDOA010000006.1:0-8759 GCA_040877275.1 Rhodospirillales bacterium
TTCCGGGAAGTCCTTGATCATCTCGAGTTCCTTGAGCCGGCCCCGCGATTCCAGCGTCCGCTCAAGCTCGAAGGCGTGATCGAAATGATCTTCCAGCAGATTCTTGCCACGACCCGTGATCAGCATGAATTGCTCGATCCCGGCCGCTTCCGCTTCTTCAATGGCGTACTGGATCAACGGTTTGTCGACGACCGGCAGCATTTCCTTCGGCATGCACTTGGTGGCCGGCAGGAACCGGGTACCGAGACCGGCGACGGGTAATACGGCTTTGCGAACTGGTGATTTCAAATGTTTTCTCCCGGCGACGATCCGCTTTGTGCAGTAACGTTCTGCCATGACCGGACAGGGCTCGCAAGGCAGCGTCTGATTTCTCATGCTGCACTGCACAATAAAAACTTGAAAAGTCGACGCAGAACCCTATATAGAACTCGAAATAACGATGAACATTGACGTCACGCTTCTATCCGGAAAGAGGCCGGCCAGAAAAATCCACGAAAATCCGGAGAGGCGACGTATCATGCTGTTACGCTACTCTACCGCGCTGATCATAGGGTTTTCCCTGGTTTTCGGCGCTATATCGGTGTTCGGAACACAGCATCACGGTGCCGACGCCAGAACCAGACAGGCGCAATCCGACCGTCTTTTCGCGCCTGCAGCAAATTTTATTCTCCATGATGACGACGAAGCTCGACGGGAACAACTCCGCTGTCTGGCCCTGAATATTTATTGGGAAGCCCGTTCGGAATCGATTGACGGGCAGCTTGCCGTTGCCGCCGTGACCCTGAACCGGGTCCAGAACCCGCGCTTTCCGTCCGACGTCTGTGACGTGGTCCGCCAGGGCGGTGAAATCCGCCGCCATCGCTGTCAGTTTTCATGGTGGTGCGACGGCAAGAAGGATGATCCGCTCGATGCCGAGTCCTGGCGTCGGGCGATGACTTTGGCCCGGCTGGCCGGCGCCGGCGTCGTCAAGGATCCGACCAACGGCGCGTTATGGTATCATGCGGATTATGTGAACCCGTCATGGGCCGGGCAGATGGAACGTGTCGCCAGGATCGGTCGCCATATCTTCTATACTGATAACGACGCCTGGACGGTGCAGCTCAGTCAGAATGCCGGCTAGCACTCAAGCTCAGCGTTTCCCGGCAACCACTGACCGTTTCAGACGCTTTCGATCTCTTCGCGCATCAACTCAAGGCGGAGCCAGTCTTCCTCGGCCCTGGCCAGTGCCTGCGTCACGTCAAGCAGCTTCCGGCTTTCTGAATCGAATGCTTTCGGATCGCGGGTATAGAGGGTCGGGTCGGCAAGGCGTTGCTGCAGCCCTGCCAGTTCCTTTTCCATCTCTTTGATCCGGCCCGGCAGGGTTTCAAGGGCGTGCTTGTCCTTGAAGGTCATTTTCGTTTTCTTTGGTGCTTGCGGTTTTTCCGGCTTTCCGGATTTCACCGGTTTCTGGTCGGCCAGTACACGCGCCCGCTCCTCGATACCGCGACCGCGCTGATACATCATGTCGCTATATCCGCCGGCATATTCCTGCCAGCGGCCGTCGCCCTCGTAATTCAGAACCGAGGTGACGACACGGTCGAGAAAATCACGGTCGTGGCTGACGATCAGCACGGTCCCTGAATATTCGGCGACCATTTCCTGCAGCAGATCCAGGGTTTCGAGATCAAGATCGTTGGTCGGCTCGTCGAGCACCAGCATGTTCGAAGGCCGGGTCATGGCCCTGGCCAGCATCAGGCGGCCACGCTCACCACCCGAAAGGGCCGAGACCGCTGTCCTGGCCTGCGACGGATCGAACAGAAAATCCTTCATGTAGCCGATCACGTGGCGCTGCTCGCCGCCGACGGTGACGCTGTCACCGCTGCCGCCGGTCAGCGCGTCCTGCATGGTGGTGTCCGCTTTCAGCGATTCGCGGCTCTGGTCAAGGGTCGCAATCTGCAGCGTCGTCCCCATCTGGATGCGCCCGCTGTCGGGTTTCAGGCCATTGGTCAGCATATTCAGCAGCGTCGTCTTGCCGGCCCCGTTCGGGCCGATGATGCCGACCCGGTCGCCGCGCAGAATCCGGATTGAAAAATCGTCGACGATCTTGCGCTCGCCATAGGATTTTGAAATTTGATGAGCTTCGATCACGCGCTTGCCGGATGCCTCGGACTCGCTGGAGGTGATTTTCACGGTGCCCAGCTGATGACGCTGTTCGCGGCGGGACTGACGCAAATCCTGCAGCGCGCGCAACCGCCCCATGTTGCGCTTGCGCCGGGCCGTGACGCCCTTGTGCAGCCACGATGTTTCAGACACGATCTTGCGGTCGAGCTTGTGACGTTCCGTCACTTCACGTTCCAGAATGTCATCGCGCCACGCATCAAATTCAGCGAATCCCTTGTCGAGGCGGATGGTGCGACCACGGTCCAGCCAGACCACCGCATCCGACAGGTTTTCCAGAAACCGTCGGTCGTGCGAAATCAGGACCATCGCGGCGCGGCGGCTTTTCAGTTCCCGTTCAAGCCATTCAATGGCCGGCAGATCGAGATGGTTGGTCGGCTCGTCCAGCAACAGAATGTCCGGCTCCGGTGCCAGCGTCCTGGCCAACGCCGCGCGGCGGCGCTCGCCGCCGGACAGGGTTGCCGGGTTTTCGTCACCATTGAGGCCGAGATCGCTGAGCAGGACCTGGGCCCGGTATGGCTCGTCGCCGGGCGCAAGACCTGCCTCGACGTAATCAAGAACGGTGCTGAAACCGCTGACGTCCGGCTCCTGCGGCAGATAGCGCAGCGTTGCATCGGGCTGATGAAAGACCTCGCCGCGGTCCGGCTCAATCAGGCCGGCGGCCAGTTTGAGGAACGTCGACTTACCGGACCCGTTCCGACCGACCAGACAAATCCGGGCGCCGGGCGCAACAGACATTTCCGCACCATCGAGCAGCGGGGTGCCGCCGAACGTCAGGCCGATTTTGGAAAGATTGAGCAGCGGTGGTGCCATGGCCGGGGTTTTACGTCCAGCGGGGTTTCGACGCAAGCACGAGAACAGGGTATGCTCATGCAAATCTGAAATCTTTATACATATTCAATATTTGTATAATGCTGATGTTTCATCGAAACAGGATGCGCCGATGCCCGAAACAGACCGGGACGATCCCGACCAGGCCCGGCGGCACCTGATCTGGCCGCAACTGACATCAACCCATACCAACCGGAGAGAAATATGCGCCCCCTGCCTCGCCGCGTCGAAACCGCCACCGGCGATGTTCTCGACATCACCTTCCCCCTGCATGCAGACACGGCGTCGGCGATGCGTGTCGATCAACTGCTGGGCGCCGTGCTCGACGCCATAGACCGGGACATCAAAATTTGCGGCGAAACCGCCAACGGTGACGTGCTGCAGGCGGTGGCCATGGCACTGGCGGTGCGTGCACGGATGATCAATGCACCGGCCGGTGTGACCGCAGGACTGTCAGAGCAATTGCTGAAAAGTGCGAACGCTGCCGCATCTGATGCCGAACGCCGCCTTCCCGAAAGCGGCAACGCCTGAGACCATCGCCGTCGGATTATCCGGCGTCAGCCGATCTTGATCAGCAGGCCGCCATCGACCGGCAGTGCCACGCCGGTGATATAGCGGGCCTCGTCTGAGGCCAGAAACAGCGCCGCATTGGCGACGTCCCAGGCGGTGCCCATCTTGTTTTGCAGCGGCACCAGCTTGTTCCGGCCTTCCCTGACCACATCGCGCTCGATACCCTGTTCGCGGGCGCGGCGTTCAATCGCCATCGGTGTGTCCATCAGTCCGGGCAGGATGACGTTGGCGCGAATACCGAAGCGGGCGTTTTCCCATGCCAGATGCTGCGTGAAGGTGTTGACCGCCCCTTTCGAGGTTTTATAGGTGACCGTCTGGCGTGCCGCCATCGATGATGTCGACGACACATTGATGATCACACCCGAGCCCTGATCCTGCATGATCGGCAACACGTGCTTGCACATCAGGAACATGGATTTGAGGTTCAGCGCCATCAGCGTGTCCCACATATCGCCGTCCATATCGATGGTCGCGCGATCCCCTTCCGAGCGGCCGACATTGTTGTGCAGGATATCGATGCGACCGAACCGCTTGTGCGCGGCATCGGCACAATTCCGGCAGGCGTCTTCATTGGTGACATCGACCTCGAAGGCTTCCGCTTCGCCGCCTTCGCCGACGATCAGATCAACGGTTTCCTGGGCCCGTGCCCTGTCGATATCGACGCACAGAACCCTGGCCCCCTCCTGCGCGAAGCGTAGCGCCGTGGCGCGGCCATTGCCGAGCGTCTGTCCCGGCTGCTGCCCGGCACCGACGACAATCGCAGTTTTGTTCTGAAGGCGCACCGGCTCAGCCCGCCTTGGCCATGTCGATATACAGCTTGCGCAATTTTTCGGCGACCGGGCCGGGCACGCCATTGCCGAGAATATGCCCATCGATCTTGACGACCGGCATCACGAACGCCGAGGCGCTGGTGACGAAAGCTTCTCTGGCCTCGTAGGCTTCTTCGGGCGTGAACGGGCGCTCCTCAATTTTCAGATTCTCCTGCGCGACCAGCGCCATCACCGACTTGCGGGTGATCCCATGCAGGATTTCCGTCCCCAGATGACGGGTCACAATGGTCCCGTCGGTGGTCACGATGAAAGCGTTGTTCGACGTGCCTTCGTTGACAAAGCCGTTCTCGACGAACCATGCATCCTGAACACCGGCGTCGAGCGCCGCCTGCTTCGCCATCGAGGCCGGCAACAGGCCGACGGTCTTGATGTCGCGGCGCTGCCAGCGGATTTCCGGAACCGTGATGACCGCCATACCGACGCCGGCTGCGGGATTCTCACACAGGTTTTTCTTCTGCGTAAACAGCACCAGCGACGGCGTCGCTTCTTTCGGGAAAGCGAAGTCGCGGTCGGCGGCACCGCGGGTGACCTGCAGATAGATCACCCCTTCATCGAGATCATTGCGGGCAATCAGTTCTTTCTGGATCGCGAAAATTTCGTCCGCAGTGGCCGGCGGCGTCATTTTCAGCTCGTTCATGGAACGGGCGAGACGGGCCATGTGCAAATCGTTGTCGACGAGTTTACCGTCGAGCACGGCAGAAACTTCATAGACGGCATCGGCGAACAGAAAACCGCGGTCGAATACCGATATTTTCGCGTCTTCTTCCGGAAGGTATTCACCATTGACGTAGACGGTCCTGCTCATTGTGCTGTTTCTCCATTTGGGATGATCCGTTCGGATGCACACTGTGGCCTGATCATGCAGCTATCATCAATGGCTTTTTTACAAACATCACGCGCCACCCCTGCGGGACGGAACGCTAGAAAACTCCCTGCTCAAGCCCGGTGGCAAGAAGCAGACCAAGTTCCTGCGCTTCATCGACAAAACCATCGCGCCAGTCGCCCTTGAGCAAAAGCGGGGCGCAGACCGCTTTCCAGCGAAGCCCGGTGACAATCGTCTCGACGCCCCGGATCGTGCCGGTGCCGTCCAGCCCGGCCCGCACGTAAAGCGCATAGGGAAGGCCCTGCTTTTGCTCGAGGACGCCGTAATAGCTGCGATCAAAGAAGTCCTTCAGCGCCCCGGACATATAACCGAGATTCTCGGTCGTGCCCAAAATCACCGCATCGGCCTGCAGCACATCATCCGGGCCGGCGTCAAACGGGCTCAGGGCCCGAACCGCAACGCCGGCAATATCTTTCGATGTGGCTCCGGCAAGTGCGGCATCGCGCAATTTTTGTGTATTCGGGGAAGGCACGTGGCCGATGATCAACAGTTGCTTGTCGGCCATCGGCGGCGAACCCTATTTCAGGATCGTCAGCGCCAGCGCACCGACGATAAAAACAACCCCGACAATCAGCCATATCTTCGATGAATTGCTGGTGGCGGCTTTCGGAGGTGCGGGCTGCTGTGCCGCTGCCGCTTCTTCCGCCGGTGCCGAAGACGGCACCGCATCTGCTGTGTCGGCGGACGAGCCGGCCTTGAGGGCGGCTTCAAAGTTATTGAAAAACTCGCCGGCCAGTTTCTTTGAGGTGCCTTCCAGCAAGCGTCCGCCGATCTGTGCCAGCTTGCCGCCGACGTCGGCATCGACCTCATAACTGAGGATCGTCGCATCGCCGTCTTCGCTGAGCTTGATGCGGGCCCCGCCCTTGGCAAAACCGGCAGCGCCGCCCTTGCCTTCGCCGGAAATCCGATAGCTTTCCGGCGGGTTCAACTCACTCAGATGCACATTGCCTTTGAATTTCGCCTTTACCGGCCCGACCTTGGCACTGACCTCGGCATTGAATTCTGTGTCGGAGACCCGCTCGAGGGATTCGCACCCCGGTATTGATTTTTGCAGGATGTCGATATCGTTCAGGCCGCGCCAGACTTCGTCTCTGGGCGCTTCGATACGTTTCTCATCTGACAACTTCATTTGGCTCTCCAGTTCCGCCGGCAACAGACCGGACCATTATTTCTGTACGCGTAATGTGTATAAAGACTTGCAACACCCGACGTCATCACCAATTTTTATATAGTGATTTCGCCGTCGCAGTGCCACCCTGCCAAGCCGGGTGGTGTCTGCGACGTAGTTTTGATAGCTTGTATGAGAGAGCCACGGGTCTGTTTCAGACCATTTAATGTCATTCCGAGGAGAGATTGAGATGCCCGCGATTACGGTTCGCGTTAACGGTCTTGAGGTTACAAAGGAGGTCGGAGCCAGAACTTTGCTGAGCACCTTCATCCGCGAACAGTTGAAACTGACCGGCACCCATGTCGGCTGCGACACCAGCCAGTGTGGTGCCTGCGTTGTCCGGCTTGATGGCAAAACCGTCAAAAGCTGCGCCGTGTTCGCCTGGGAAACCGATGGGCAGGAAATCAGCACCATCGAAAGCCTGGCCGACGGTGACACCCTGCATCCGATGCAGGAAGCCTTTCGCGACCATCACGGCCTGCAGTGCGGCTTCTGTACGCCGGGCATGGTGATGACCGCCGTCGCCATGGCCGAAGCCAATCCGGAGTTGAGCGAGGACGATATCCGCGCCGGTCTGGAAGGCAATATCTGCCGCTGCACCGGCTACCAGAACATCATCGAAGCCGTCAAAACCGGCGCCAGGGCAATGCGGGGCTAGATCATGTACGATTATGAAATAAAAATGCCGACCTCGGTCGATGCCGTCAAAAGCGCGTTCACCAACGCCGATGACGGGCAATTTCTGGCCGGCGGGCAAACCCTGATCCCGGTTCTCAAACAGCGTCTGGCGATGCCGTCCGATCTGATTGCGCTGAGCAGGGTCGAAGGCCTGACCGGAATTGCGGCAGCGGGGGACAGCATCGTCATCAAGGCCATGACCTGCCATGCCGACGTCGCCAGAAGCAGCGATGTGCGTACCGCCATTCCGGCCCTCGCCAAGTTGGCGGGCGGCATCGGCGACCCACACGTGCGCAACCGCGGCACCATCGGTGGTTCCATCGCCAACAATGACCCGGCGGCGGATTATCCGGCCGCCGTGCTTGGCCTGGGTGCAACCATCGTGACCGACAGTCGCGAAATCGACGCCGATCATTTCTTTACCGGCATGTTCGAGACCGCGCTGCACGAAGGCGAACTGATCACGGAAATCCGCTTTCCGGTGCCCGAGGTCGCTGGGTACGTCAAGTTCGCCAATCCGGCCACGCGCTATGCCCTGGTCGGTGTGATGGTCGCCAAATTCGGCAATACGGTCCGTGTCGCGGTTACCGGGGCCGGACCCTGTGCCTTTCGGGTCGCCGAGATGGAACAGGAACTGATGGCGGCATTTGCCCCTGAAAGCATCAAGGACGGCCTGGTGCCGGCAGACGATCTCAACAACGATATTCACGCAAGCCGCGAGTACCGCGCACATCTGATCGGCGTTATCGCCCGTCGTGCGGTCGCGGAAGCGAACGGCTGAGCGGGAGAGAAAAAGATGAGCACAACAGTAGTCCGCAACGGCATCGGCGAAAGCCAGCGCCGCATGGAAGATTTCCGTTTCCTGACCGGGAAAGGGCAATACATCGACGATATGAATCTCGCCAACCAGGCCTGTGCCATGGTTTTGCGATCACCGGAAGCGCACGCAGACATCACATCCATCGATGTCAGCGAAGCCCTGGCACTGGATGGCGTGCTCTGCGTCATCACCGGCGACGACTGGAAAGCCGCCGGGTACGGGCCCATTCCGACGAAATCCGGCGTCCGCAAGTTCAAGGACGGTTCCGATCTGAAAGAGCCGCCGCATCACGCCCTCGCCATTGACCGGGTCCGCTATGTCGGCCAGCCGGTTGCGCTGGTCGTCGCCGAAAATCTGGATATCTGTCGTGATGCGCTGGAACTGATTGTTGTGGAATATGCCAGCCTGCCTTCGGTCAGCCATCAGTCCGAAGCCATCAAGGACGGCGCGCCGCAGATCTGGGATATCGCGCCCAACAATATCTGCCTTGATTTCGAGCTGGGTGACGAGGAAGCGCAGAAGAAAGCCTTCGCCGCCGCCGATCACATCGTCACACTGCAACTGGTCAACAACCGCGTCACCGCGACCCCGATCGAGCCGCGCGGCGCGATCGCAGATTATGATTCGTCGACCGGCAAGTACACGCTCTGGAATTCGACCCAGAACCTGCACGCCAACCGTGACACCATCGCGGATGCTGTTCTCAAAATCGGTAAGGAAAACCTGCATCATGTCGCGCCGGATGTCGGTGGCGGCTTCGGGGCCAAGAACGGTGTCTATTCGGAGCCGATCCTGATCCTGCACGCAGCCAAACAGATCGGT
>JBBDOA010000007.1:0-8610 GCA_040877275.1 Rhodospirillales bacterium
GTGTGCATCTGCAACGACCGCCGCTGGCCGGAGACGTTCCGGGTCATGGGCCTCAAGGGGGTTGAACTGGTCATGCTCGGCTACAACACGCCATCCGCCAATTCCCAGAACGCAGGCGAAAGCACGGAGATGCGGAAATTTCATAACCGCCTGACGTTGCAGGCCGGCGCCTACCAGAATGCGACCTTTATCGCCGCCTCGGCCAAGGCCGGCACCGAGGACGGCCACCATATGTTCGCGGAAAGCTGCATCGTCGCGCCCAGCGGTGAAATCATCGCCATGGCCAAAACCGAAGGCGATGAAGTGGTGCTTGCCGAGATCGATCTGGATGATACAAAATTCGGCAAGTCCACGGTTTTCGACTTTGCCCGGCACCGGCGGATCGAACATTACGGCATAATTTCTACACAAACCGGGGTGAAAAAAGACCGGTGATCAGGCACAATGATCGCGTGTTTCGGGCCATTGGCAGAACGGACGAATATACCCTACACTTCTGATTGACGGGTAAAATCTTTACAATCAGGGACCGACAGAGTCCTGTACAAGCAACGGGCGCAGCCCGAACCGGAGGCGTGGACATGTCAGCAAATAAAGTCGTTTTCAGGCCGGCGACACGTGCCGATGCGCACGTCATCGCAGAACTGTTCCAGATCGCATCCGAAGGCGTTTCGGATTATGTCTGGAGCACCATCAAGGATCCCGAGTATGCGGATCTCAGCCTGCTTGAGCGGGGTGCCAGAAGATACCTGCGCGAAGGGGTCGATTTTTCCTATCAGAATTGTGATCTGGCGGAAATCGACGGCAATACAGCCGGTATGCTGCACGCCTATGTGATGGGTGACGAGGTCAGCCAGGCCCCCGCTGACATGGACCCGGTGCTGCTGCCCTATGTGGAACTTGAAGAGCCGAAAAGCCTGTATATTTCTGGCCTCGCCCTGTTCGACGAATACCGCGGCCTGGGCGTTGGTACCCGGTTGCTGGATTTCGCCTACAAACGGGCCCGCGCCGAGGGCATGAAAAAGATCAGCCTGATCTGCTTTGAAGACAACGCCGATGCCTACCGGCTGTACGAGCGCGAAGGCTTCAAGGAACGCAAGCGCCGCACCGTCGTGCCGCACCCGCTGATCCACCATGCCGGCGATGCCGTGCTGATGGTCAGGGAAGAATAACGCTCCTTAAGGTGCCTATAAAAATCCGCCAGCCCGGCGATGATGGATCATTGTTTCCACACCACCACACCGTCACCCGGCGCAGGCCGGGGTCCAGTGAGAACCAGATAATTCTACTTTATGAAATGGGGATTTCTGGATTCCGGCATGCGCCGGAATGACAGCATGGATACAAACTTCCCCATCATCCTGAACTCGATCCGGGACCCATCGTCAATGCAAGGCGTGGTGAAGAAATGGGTCCCCGTTTTCACGGGGATGACGAGGGGCGACCGGGACGCGTGTGTGCCCTCAGAGCGGAATGTTGTCGTGCTTTTTCCAGGGGTTCTGCAGGTCCTTGTTCTTCAGCATGCGCAGTGACTTGCAGAGCCGCTTGCGGGTTGCGTGCGGCATGATGACGTCATCGATGAAGCCGCGCGAGCCGGCGATGAACGGATTGGCGAAGCGGGTCCGGTATTCCTCGGTCCGTTTCGCGATCTTGTCCGCGTCGCCAAGATCAGAGCGGAAGATGATCTCGACCGCACCCTTCGGGCCCATGACGGCGATTTCCGCCGTCGGCCAGGCGAAGTTCACATCACCGCGCAGGTGCTTGGAGCTCATCACGTCGTAAGCCCCGCCATAGGCCTTGCGGGTGATCACCGTCACCTTCGGCACGGTCGCCTCGGCATAGGCAAACAACAGTTTGGCACCGTGCTTGATGATGCCGCCGTATTCCTGTGATGTGCCCGGCAGGAACCCCGGCACATCAACAAACGTCATGATCGGAATGTTGAAGCAATCACAGAACCGCACGAACCGCGCCGCCTTGATCGACGAATTGATATCGAGACACCCGGCCAGCACCATCGGCTGGTTGGCGACGATGCCGACCGTCGAGCCTTCCATGCGGGCAAAGCCGATCAGGATGTTGCCGGCGTAGCCGGGCTGCAGTTCGAAGAAATCCCCCTCGTCAACGACCTTGGCAATCAGTTCCTTCATGTCATAGGGCTTGTTGGGATTATCCGGGATCAGGGTATCCAGCGACATTTCGATCCGGTCGTGTGCATCAGGGGTCGGGCGGACCGGCGGTTTTTCCTTGTTGTTGAGGGGCAGGAAATCGACAAAGCGGCGCATATACAAAAGCGCCTCCATGTCGTTGGCAAAGGCGCGGTCGGCGACACCGGATTTTGTCGTGTGCGTCAGCGCGCCGCCCAGCTGTTCGGCCGTTACCGTTTCGTGCGTCACGGTTTTGACGACATCGGGGCCGGTCACGAACATGTAGCTCGTATCCTCGACCATGAAGATAAAGTCGGTCATCGATGGTGAATAGACGGCGCCACCGGCGCACGGCCCCATGATCAGCGAGATTTGCGGCACCACGCCCGACGCCAGCACATTACGCTGAAACACTTCGGCATAACCGGCCAGGCTGTCGACGCCTTCCTGGATGCGGGCGCCGCCGGAATCGTTGAGACCGATGACCGGCGCACCGACCTTCATTGCCTGATCCATGATCTTGCAGATCTTGTTCGCATGGCTTTCCGACAGCGAGCCACCGAACACCGTGAAATCCTGAGAGAAGACAAATATCGGACGGCCGTTGACGGTGCCGTAACCCGTCACCACGCCATCGCCCGGTGTCGATGTGTCCTGCATGTTGAAATCAACGCAGCGGTGTTCGACGAACATGTCCCATTCCTCGAACGAGCCTTCGTCAAGGAACACATCAATGCGTTCGCGTGCCGTCAGCTTGCCCTTGGCGTGCTGGGCCTCGATCCGCTTTTCGCCCCCGCCCAGACGCGCCCGTTTACGGCGCTGTTCAAGCTCGACAATGATTTCCTGCATGATGGTCTTCCTCAACGTGTTCGCAAAATGATGATCGAATGTTCCCGAATTTCAGGAACGGTGCAAGCGCAGGTAGCGACCGGCTGCTTCCATGTCATCCCTGAGCGCCTTGAGGCGCAATTCCGCTTCCCGGTCCGAGCCCCACAGCTCGCTTTGAAAGGTCTCGTCCAGTTGTGCAGCCTTCGCCGCACTTTCCCAGTCCAGATAATCCTGCATCACGGCCAGCCCCAATGACAATGAACCCATCGCCTGGGTCAGAACCGACAGCGCTGCCAGTTCGTGATCATCGCATGCGGCGATCACGGCGCGGATTTTCGCCAATGCCTGTTCGGGCTGCGGTTCGGCGATGACCGCCGTGGTGACGGCAAAATCGATCCCGTGCTGGCCGGACAACCAGTCCAGCACCGGCTGCCACATCTGCTGCTGGCGTAGGGCCAGATCTTTCGGATTTTCGGCCCGGTAGCACAGCAAATCGGCTTCGGCGAAGCGGGCCAGCTGTTCCTCGATATCGCTCCGCCCGGGGACGATATGATCCGTGACCGTGCAGGCGATCTGCGTCAGCGGCATGCTGTGGGGATTGATCTTTTCGCCCTGCGCTTCCCACTCAGCAGCGATGGCTTCGCCAAGCGCTTCTGTCGAGGTCAGCAGGATCACGCGGCCCGGTGTCCTGAACGGGCGGTCGTCCAGAAGCACCGCATAACCGCCCTGTTCAGCCCTGATGCCGACACGGGTGTAGAACCGCCGGCGCAAACCGGCGGTTTTGTCGTCAGCCATATACTTATTGACCGAACAGGGATTTCAGCCCCTTGGAAACACCATCAACGACACCACTGTCGCCGTCCTTTTTCGCGGGCTCAGAGCCACCGGATGACGAGCTGTCCCCGGTATTTTCCATTTCGCCCGGGATCACGGTTTTGCCGGCCAGTGCCGGTGTGCAGTAATCGGTTTTGTCGATGGAGCCGACGGCACGCTTGGCCGCACTTTCAACCAGCAGGGACAGCCCCATGGTCGCAAATGCCGCTGCGCCCTTGGCGACCGTGCCGGCGGTATTGCCGAGCAGCGCCGCCTTGTCGAGCGCCCATTCCGGCTCAAGGAAAGTCCCGGTAATGGCAACCGGAACGATGGCCGCACCGGCCAGACTGGTCTGCTTGGCGCGCGGATCAATCAGCAGGTTGAGTTTTTCCTCTCGCAGATCAACGGTCCCGACGCCGATGGCCGACAGGCCGCCGGTTTCAAAAACCAGTGCCTTGGCACTGGCGATCCCGTCCTTGATATCGAAGTTGACGACGCCGCAGCGGAGCGTCTTGTCATCTTTCGAATTGAAGCCCGGCAATGCCGACATGACATCCGAAGACACGATATTCAGGGCACTGCTGTCGATTTTGCCGTTTTCTGTTTTGACGAACAACTGACCGTTCAGGCTGGCCATCAGCGCCCGCACCGATGCGCCGACACCTTTGACATCAACATCGGCATCAAGCTTGCCGGAAGCGATATCGGTCATGCCGCGCTGTTTCAGCAGTTCGCCGTAATCAAGGCCGGCAGCATTCAGTTTGGCAGTCAGCGCCGGTACGGTAATGCCGCCGTTGAGACCAACCGTGCCGGATACCTTCGTGCCGGCGACCATGGCCGAGAACGGATCAACCTGCAGATTGCCGTCCTTGAGGCTCAGACGCACCATCACGTCATCGATCTGGTTACTTTGAATGACGATTTTCTTGCCGTCGAAGGCAACCTTTGCATTGACGGCCCTGAGGCCTTCCAGCGGCAGCGGGTCAATGGGAAAGACCCGGCCATCGGCCGGCTTCTCTGCCGGTTTTTCCGCTTTCTTTTCGGACGCTGGCAGCAATTCATCGAGATCGATCAGGTTTGACGTCAGCGTGACATCGACCGTCGGCTTGCCGCTGATCACGGCCGTCACATTGCCTGCCAGGTCGGTTTTTCCGGCCAGCAGCGTCATCCCGCTCAGCGTCGCGGTTTTGCCGTCGAATTTAACCCTGGATGCCAGATCAATCTTGTCGGCACCGATTGCCGGCACGTCCTTCAGTTCCGGCACGATATCGGCGGCTTCCGACAGGGTTTCTTTCAAGGACGCAATATTGACGGCCATCTGGCCATCGACGGCAATAGAGCCGCCAGGCGTGCCGAGCGTGCCCTTGTAGCTGGTTTTGACACCCAGCGCCTCGGCCACAATATCGACGGGATAAACGCTATCCGCAGACGTCATCTGTGCGACCGAACCCAGCGTTCCGGATGCGGTAAAGATTTTCTCGTTCAGGCTGCCCCGGGCGTCGATCTTGACCGGTGTGCTGACGGAACCGGCAGCCGCCGTCAGCTCATCGAGGGCGACGCGATGCTCAACCCCGGTGATGCCATCCTTGTAGGTCACCTTGATGTCGCGCATGACAACCTTGTCGATGGACGGCAGCGCACCGACACCGCCGCCACCTGACGCTTCAGCCGACTTTTCAGCGGCACCAAACTCCCAGTTGCCAACGCCATTTTTATCGGTTTCTGCGAGCAGATCGACGCCTTCAACCAAAAGCCGATTAATGACGATCTGGCCGGTCAGCAAGGGGATCAGAGAAACCTCGGCGGCAAATTTTTCAACCGTCACCATGGCCGGCTTCGAGCCCCAGTTTGCATTGGCAAACGTCACGCCATTTACGGCAATCGCCGGATTAAGGGAAATTTCAAGCTTCATGTCGCCGGCGATCTGCAGATCGCGCCCGGTCGCCTTTTTCGCCTGCTCGGCAACAAGCCCCTTGTACTGATTGAAATCCATCGAGCCCAGAATGGCCACTCCGGCAACAACGACAGCGACCAGAACGACAACCAGGCCGCCGGCTATTTTGATCCATTTGCTCATGGGAACTACTCCTTTAAATCATTAAAAAATTGCGTCAGCGCGGCAATATCATCAGCAACGTGAACGGCACCGGCCCGCATTAATTCTTCGGGGGCATGATAGCCCCAGGCAACACCGACAGCCCGGACACCGGCGGCCACCGCCATATCGATGTCGTACGTCGTGTCGCCGATCATCAGGGTATCGGCAGGCTCTGCCCCGGTTTCCGTCATCGCCAGGTGCAACATCTCGGGGTCCGGTTTGCCCCGGGCCCGGTCCGCTGTCTGTAATGTTGAAAAATACGCACCCAGTCTATGGTGATCAAGGGTCGCCTGCAGACCGCGCATGGATTTACCGGTGGCGATCCCCAGCGTCCAGTACGCTGACTTCAACTGCTCAAGCAGATCCTGAGTACCCTCGAAAAGTGGTTCATCCAGTGTACCACCGGCCCGCATTTTCTGCCAGGACTTCGAATAGGCGGCGACCATGGCGTCAAGCGGCGCATTGTCATTGCTGACCAGATGCCCGATCGCCTGCGCCAGCGGCAGGCCGACAATCTTTCTGACCTCGGCGATGGACGGCGCCTCAAGCCCAACATTTTCAAAGGCATCCGTCATGCAGGCGGTGATTGCGTATTGGCTGTCGACCAATGTTCCATCGCAATCGAACACCACAAGCTTAATCCCTGTCGACAAAACGTACTCCTGGTTGAATAATTGAAGTTTTAAACAAAAATTTCATATGATGAGCCTGAATTGCCGACGTCCGACACCCAGAGTCAGCATAACTTCGGCACCATTTAATCACAATGCGTGATCATGCTTGATTCTCCATGCCGTTGACAGGCACAATAGCCCGGTAAAGAAAACATGCGGTCCAATGCACTGCATAACAGACCGCTTTACGGGAGGGAGTTTCTGTATAGGGGACTCTTTACAGCATCTGGGGGTTACACCCATTCGAATTCATCAGGGCCAGGGTTATACAGTAATCATGTGGCTGGTTGAATTTGCTGGAGTGGCCCACACGGACCACTGGATCACTGATCAACCTTATGGGGACCTAAAATAATGAAATTTATAAAATTCACCCTGGCCATTGCACTTTTACCGTTTCTTGCGGCCTGTGCAGTCGGCCCGGACATCGCCGCCACCAAAGCGATGCCAAACAAAGGCAGCGCCTTCCACATGGCCCTGCAGAACGAATACATCGCCCTGGCCCAGGCAGAAGCAGACGAATGGGACACGGATGACGCTATTTATTTCAACAACAAGGCCATTGCCGCTGCCAAGGGCGAGGACGTCAAGCCGCAGCCGATCAAGGAACGCAACATAAAAGGTGCTGCTGCTGACGAGATTGAGGCAGCCTATATCGGCCTGCGCGGCGAATTGCTCTCCGGTGCCAAGGACTGGGCACCGATGGAAGCCGCCAAGGCTCAGGCAATGTATGATTGCTGGCTGCAAGAGAAAGAAGAAGACGATCAGCAAAAGCACATCGATGACTGCAGAAATGCATTTAATGCAGCCATGGACAAAATCAACGGCATGCGTCCGCGTCCAATGGCCAGTGCTCCGGCAGCACCAAAAATGATGCCGTTGCCGAGCCCGTACACGGTGTATTTCGACTTCGACAGTTTCGAGTTGAGCGCAACGGGTGCCGCCGTGATCAAGGAAGCCGCCAAGGCCGGTCTTGATGCCGGCGCCAAGGGCGTCACCATCACCGGTCACACCGACAAATCCGGCAGCGATGAATACAACGCCGGCCTGTCGCGTGCGCGCGCAGCCTCCGTCAGCAACCAGATGATGGCTGAAGGCGTTGCCCGCGGCATGATCAAGCGGGTTTATTCGGGTGAAGCTGATCCCGAAGTGGCCACCAAGGACGGTACCAAGGAAGCCCGTAACCGTCGTGTGACGATCGCCTTCACGAAATAAGCAACCGTCACATCAGAAACCGGAGAGCGCCGGGCCCCCACGGGTCCGGCGTTTTTCTGTCCTGAGGTACCTCAAAAAAACAGCAATGGATATATAACATTTGGCTAAGATGATGCGTGACCAACAGGACATTTCGTTAGTCAGATATTCTTGCCGCCACGGCCTCAATCTCGACTTTCAATCCAGGTCGAGCTAACCCATTGACCACAAGGATCGTCGCAGCCGGTTTGTGATCACCCATATTCTGGTCACGGATTTTCAAGACATCTTCCACATCTGATTGTTCGGTCAGATAGATATTGAGCCGGACAACATCTTCAAATTTCATGTTCGATGCCAGAAGAATGGCTCTTAGCCGATCAAATACGACTGCCGTCTGATCAATGGTTGATTCGGGTGTAATCCCATCCGGTCTGGTTCCAACCTGACCATTGGTGAACAACAACCGGGTACCGGCAGGGACTTCAACGCCGTGCGCAACCTTGCCGGAATGCTGCCACAGATCGTCCAGAACATGCAGCTTCAACATGGTCAATCTCCTTATCGGGCTCGTTGATCGGATTAATGTTCCACATACGGGGACAAATGCAATGCCAACCCGCGCCCGCCTTCGCGGGCACAGGCTTCGGCGGGGACCCATGGATGAGGTGATGCAGGCCGGAAGATGGGTCCCGGATCAAGTCCGGGGACGATGCGATCATTAACAGTTGTCATTCCGGCGCACGCCGGAATCCAGAGCGCCGGGCACGCCCTGTCCCTGCCAGATGCGGATGTGTAACTCTAGAGCGTCGTGCGGAAAACCTGAATCGCTTAACGAAATAGCAATCCGGCCATG
>JBBDOA010000008.1:0-8534 GCA_040877275.1 Rhodospirillales bacterium
CGGTATTTATCCGTATACTGTAAGGGATTGGTCAGGTTCGGCGACTAGGTTCCAGCCCAGATAACAAAAAGACGATTCCAAACGCCCCCTGCTCAGCGCTGCAGAAAATCCCGAAAGGCCAATCGATAATGACGAACCCCGTTTACGGTGACAACCTGGTGCAGAACGGCAGCTTCGAGGACGTTTCGCGCTCACGCGGCGATGGCCACGGCCACAGCAGCCGGCATTCGGGGCACGGCGGTCGCTCAGGCCACGGTCGGCATTCGGGGCACGGCGGTCGATCAGGGCATAGTCGGCATTCGGGGCATGGCCGGGATTCGGGGCACGGCGGCAACACCACACTCGACGGCTGGAAGACCGTAAGCGGCCCCGGTCCGGACATCATTTCCGACCGCAAACTGTCCTCCGCCGACGGCAAGCAGCACATCGAACTGGACGGCAGCGGTGCCCGCAACACCAACAGCGCCATCTATCAGGATATCCCGACCGGCGGTACCGGCACCTTCCAGCTGAATTTCAGTTATGCCGCCCCGCCTTACAGTGCGGCCTGGTCGAACGGCATCCAGGTCATCTGGAACGGCGTCGTCATCGACACCATCACCGCCAACGGTGGCCGCAGCGTCAACTGGCAGAATTTCAGCTATGAGCTTGAAGGGGCCGGTGACACCACCCGCCTTGAATTCCGCGCCGTCGGTTCGGACGATGGCCGGGGCGGCTATCTCGACGACATCTCGATTGTTTCCGTAGCCCCGCCGCCGCTGTTCACCGAAGATTCCGACACCGTCGTGCTGGCCGATGACGATCCCGATTACGGTTCGGGTGAGACTTATGACGCACTTGCCGGCGATGACGTTGTGCAGGGTGGCGCGCTTGACGACAGCATCAACGGCAACATCGGCAATGACACGCTCGCGGGCGGTGCCGGTGACGATCTGCTGATCGGCGGCAGCGAAACCGTAACCATGGTCGAAAAGCAGCGCATTGTTGAGCACGATCTTTCCGGTCTGGACACAACGCCCGGCCTCGGCGTCGATCCGCAACATTTCCATCTCGATAGCGCGCATCAGGTCACCATGACCTTCGTCGGCGAGGATGCCGGCTATCGCAACACGGTCGGCTATTACAAGATCGCCGCCGACGGCAGCATCCATGACGTGCAGATCGTCTTTCAGGATGCCTCGGACAGCCGCTGGTACGGCACCAAAACCGGCACCGAAGTCACGCTTGATCTGGATGCAGGCGACAGCTTCGGCACCTTCATCATCGCCGACGGCGCATCGAAGAATAATTTCAACAGGTTCGACGGCGGCCATTACGAATTCCGCAACGCCAACGGCACGCAGGCAAGCCTTTCCAGCAATGAGCCGGAACTGGTTTACGTCGACAGCCGGGGCCGCGCCAAGGATGTCAAAGGCGAGGTCTATCATTCCGCCGTTGCTGCCGGGAACCTGGCACTCAATGGCGACGATGCCCTGCATGTGAAATCATCGGCAAACGGCGACGGCGGTCTGCGTCTCAGCTTCGAAGACCTGCCCGGCCAGTGGGGCGACAACGATTTTAACGATGTGGTCATTGATCTTTCCTTCGCGCCGGTCACCGAGACGTATCTGGCAGCGGCCGACGACAATGACGTGCTGTTCGGTGAAGCGGGCAACGACACCCTGATCGGCGGCACCGGCGACGACACGCTGGACGGCGGAACAGGCAACGACGTCCTCGACGGCGGTGACGGAAAAGACATTCTCAACGGCGGCAGCGGCGATGATAGCCTCGACGGCGGTGCCGGCAATGACGACCTTGCCGGCAACGGTGGCGACGATGTGCTGTATGGCCGCGGCGGCAAGGACACGCTGAACGGCGGCAACGGCAACGACGACCTGCGCGGCGGTGGCGGTGACGATATCCTCAGGGGCGGCAACGGCGACGATGTGCTGCGCGGCGGCAATGGCGACGACATCCTCAGGGGTGGCGACGGCAATGATCTGCTGATCGGCGGCAATGGCGCGGATAACACCGACGGCGGCGATGGCGACGACGTGGTGCGCCTTAAGCTGTCTGAAACCGGCGGCGAGGTTGCCAGCGGCGGACTTGGCAGCGACACGCTCGAGATCACCGTCGAGACCGATGATCTGCAGAACCCGGCTATACTCAATGCCCTGCTTGATCTGTCGAGCTTCATTCTCGGCAATGCCGACGCCAACACGGACACCGGCCCGAGTGCCGCGTTCGCCGCCCTCGGCCTTGAGGTCAGCAACTTCGAAGCCATCGATATTACCGTCATCGATTCCGAGACCGGCGAAGTCGTGCCGGGCTTTTTCGCCCCCGATATCGCGCTCAGCGCCCTCACCGTCAGCGGCGACGAAGACACCGCCATCAGCCTCGACATTTCCGCAGCCATCACCAATGCACCGGATCTGTTCACACTCAGCGTGACGATATCGGGTGTGCCGGCCGGTGCCGTGCTTTCCGCCGGTACCGACAATGGCGGCGGCGTCTATACCCTGACACCGGACGAGCTTTCCGGCCTGACCATGACCCCGCCCGCCGACAGCAGTGCCGATATCACCCTCGAGATCAGCGCCACGGCAACCAGCCTCGTCACCGGCATCGCCACCCTGGCCACGCCGGTGACGGAAACCGTCATCGTTGACGCGGTGGCCGACGCACCATCACTGAGTATTGCCGACATCACGCTGGCCGATCCCGATGCCGGTGATCAGACCATCAACGGGTCCGACGGCAAGGATACGCTGCAGGGCGGCGGCGGCAACGACACCATTTTCGGCGGCGACGGCGGTGACACCATCATCGGCGACGGACCGTCATCGAACGTCGTGATCGGCACGCTGGCGATTGCCGCTGCACTCGGCGATCTTGACGGCTCAGAAAGCCTTGCCATCACCATCAGCGGCCTGCCCGCCGGGGCGAGCTTGTCTGCCGGCACCGACAACGGCGACGGCTCCGTCACCCTGAGCCAGGCCGAGCTGGCCGGCCTGACCATCACCAGCCCGGCCAACGCCGGCAATTTCCAGCTGACGGTCACCGCCAGCGCCACCGACACGGATACCGATTCTGGCCAGCAGTCAACGGCGGTCACGGCAGCGCTCAGCGCGGTAACGATCACCGTATCCGTCGACGGCGACGATATTCTGTTCGGCGGTGCCGGCAAGGACACCATTCAGGGTAACGGCGGCAACGACACCATTTCTGGTGAAGGCGGCGCGGATGATATCGACGGTGGCGACGGAGACGACACGATTTCCGGCGGCGGCGGCAACGATCTGATCTTCGGCGGTGCCGGCAATGACAGCATCAACGGCAACGGCGGTGACGACAGCATCCTCGGCGGCGACGGCAACGACACCCTCAACGGTGGTGGCGGCATCGACTACATCGATGGCGGTGCCGGGGATGATATCCTCAAGGGGGCCGCAGAGAACGACACGCTGTTCGGCGGCACCGGCAACGATACCCTCATGGGTGGCGGTGGCGACGACCTGCTGGATGGTGGTGAAGGTGACGATACGCTGATCGGCCAGGGCGGCAACGACATCCTGATCGGCGGCGGCGGTAACGATGTGCTCGATGGCGGCGGCGGTGCGGACAGCCTGTCCGGCGGTGCCGGCAATGACCAACTGACCGGCAGTGCCGGTGCGGATACACTGGACGGCGGCACAGGCGACGATCTGATCGACGGCCTTGGCGGCGCGGATATCATCTTCGGCGGTGCCGGCAGTGACACCATCAACGGCGGCGACGGCAACGACAGCATCGACGGCGGTGACGACAATGATTTCCTGTATGGTGACGCCGGCAACGATACTATTTCGGGTGGCGGACTTGATGACCGCATCTGGGGCGGCATCGGCAAGGACTAACTGTTCGGTGATGCCGGCAACGATATCCTGTACGGCGGCGACGACAACGATACCCTGCACGGCGGCGACGACAACGATACCCTGCGCGGTGAAGCCGGCAACGACCTCATTTTCGGCGATAGCGGAAACGACATCCTGATCGGTGCCGAAGGCAAGGACACGCTGCATGGCGGCACCGGCAACGACCTGCTGTTCGGCCAGGAGGGCAGCGATCTGCTGTTCGGCGAAGACGGTGACGACACCCTGTTCGGCGGTGGCGGCGGCGACACACTTGATGGTGGTGCCGGCAATGACCGCCTTGAAGGCGAAGCCGGCGGCGACGTCATGATCGGTGGTGCCGGCGTTGACTTCATGATCGGCAAGGGCGGCTCGGACACGTATGTCTTTGATCTCGGTCAGGCCACCCCGGAAAGCGGCATCGGCGCCGGCAATCGCGATATCATCGCCGATTTCACGGCCGACGGCAGCGACAGCATCCAGTTCACCGGTATATCCTCGTTCGGCTTCATGGGCGACGAGAGCCAGGCGTTTTCGGGCAGTGGTGCATCGGGCCGCTTCAACGACAGCCTCAAGGTGCTGGAAATCGATTCCGACGGGGATCAACTGGTTGATCTGGAAATCGAACTGCTCGGCGTCAGCGGTGCCGATCTGGACGACACGGACTTCACCGTCAGCTGATCACCCGGAAGGCATCCTTCGAGACGGCCCCCACAGGAAAGAATGGGGCCTCCTCAGGATGAGGCTGGTATCAGAACGAGCGTCCCGCTTCAGCGTTCCTGAAACGCGTTGCCCATGCGATAGAGCAGCGGGTCGAGGATGTACTGCATGACCGTGCGCGTGCCGGTCTGGATACTGACCGCGACCTGCATGCCCGGGAACAGGGCATAACGCAGCACACCGTTCTCGAAGTAGTCCTGACCCAGCGTGATCCTGACCCGGTAGAACGGCACGCCATCAGCGTTGATCAGGGTGTCGGGGCTGACCTCTGTGACCGCACCGATCAGCACCCCGAACCGCACTGCATCCGATGACGCCAGCTTGATGCCGGCCTTTTGTCCGACCGAGACATAGCCGATATCCTGGGTCGGCAGTTTCGCCTCGACAACCAGCGTATCGCCCAGCGGCACGATCTCGGCAACCGGCTCGCCGGGTTTGACGACACCGCCGACGGTCACCACATTGAGGGTCTTGACGACACCCTTGACCGGCGAGCGGACCACGGTCCGATCCAGACTGTCCTCGAACTTCCTGAGCCGTTGTTTCAACTCGCGGGCACCCAGACGGGCTTCTTCAAGCGCGCGCTGAACCTCGTCGGCGAACGTGCTCTGGATCGACGCCAGTTCCGCCTGGGCCTCGCTGAGCGATGATCTGGCGCGTGCAAGTCCGGCCCGGTCGGTATCCACGGCACCGCGCAATTCGCGCCCTTCCTTGAGCAGATCAAGATGCCGGAAACGGTTGACGAGGTTCTTCCGCAAAAGCTCCTCGCTCATGCGGATCTGTTCCTCGACCAGTTCCAGACTTTTGCCGCCGCCGACGATGCGCTGGGTGATTTCGTCTATTTCCTGTCGCCGCTGGATCACCACCTGTTCCTGCCTGCGTACGGTATTGCGGTGCTTTTCCAGCCGCGTCTCGAAGCGGGTCCGGGCCTGGCTGACCAGGTCGGGATGCTCGTCTTTCAGGGTATCCGGGAAGACCGGCGCATCGGCACCCGCAGCCAGCGCCTCGAACTGGGCGATATCGGTTTCAAACTGGATCTGGCGGATTCTGAGCTCGGCCACTTCGGCACCGCTGACGGTCGGCTCGAGCACGACCAGCGGCTGCTCGGCATCGACCTTCTGCCCCTCGACAACCCTGATCTCGCGGACGATGCCGCCTTCCAGATGCTGCACGGTCTTGACCTGAGAGGACGGGATCACCTCGCCGCCGGCATGGCTGACGATATCGAGCGTCGAGATCGACGCCCACAGCACGAACACCAGCACAGACAGCGCCGATATCCAGAACGTCGCATGGGTCGCCAGCGAGATTTTCTCCGACGTCGGCATCGTCGGGCTCAGGTGCCGGGTCATGTTTCCACCGCCTTCCGCTCGTCCGGGCCTTCGATCTGCGGCACCGGTTTCGCCAGCAGTCGGGTGCCGAATTTTTCCAGCTTCGGGATCGGCTTGAAATTCAGATCAAGCCGCGTGTGCGGACCTTTGACGATGTCCTTGTCGTGCGACATGACAATGATCGTGCGCTTCTGTTCGGCCATCCTGGCCAGCACCCGGTAAACCGCCTTGCACCCCTCGTCATCAAGGCTTTCCGTCGGCTCGTCGATGATCACAAGCTGGCCGTCGCTGGCCAGCGCCCGGCCGAGCGCAATGCGGCGGCGGATGCCTTCCGACAACCGCCAGCCGTTGTCGCGGATGATGGTGTCCAGCCCTTCCGGGCTTTCGTCGAGATAGCGTTTGAGCCCGGCACGTTCGACGATACCGGCCAGTGCCGCATCGTCCAGATCCGGCTTGTTGATCAGCAGATTGTCGCGAATCGACGCATTCAACAGCGCCGGTTCCTGCGGCAGATAGACGACCTGACGACGCCACCAGCCTGGTTGAAGCTGCTTCATCTCCAGCCCGTCGACGAGAATCTGTCCACGCACCGGCTCGATCAGACCGAGCAGCAAACGGGCGAACGTGGACTTGCCGGTGCCGTTGTTGCCGATCACCACCAGCACCTCGCCGGGCTCGAGCATGAGGTTGAGGGATTCAAAAATCGACAGCTTCGAGCCCGGATAGCTGAACGCTGCATCACGGAATTCCAGCCGCCCGGTATAGCCGGATATGATCGCTCCGGTATCGGCCTCGCGCTCGACCGCGTCGAGCTGGTCAAACACTTGCATCGACTGGCGGGCACGGGCAAACGCGGCCCCCAGCCCGGCCAGCCGGGTGATCGGCTGCAGGGCGCGGGCGGCGAGGATATTACCGCCGATCATGGCCCCGACATCGAGCTTGCCGGCAGCCACAAGCATGGCACCGACGGCGATCACGGCAACGCTCAGCAACGCCATGGCGCTGCCGGTCAGGGTCTGCACCAGACCCTGTGTCGTATTCATATCGCGGCGCAGTTTCTGCGCCTGGGTGATGTGGGCGTGCCAGTCGCGGCGAATAAAATCGCCGGCATTGAAGCTGCGGATCATGTCGGCTTCACGGGTCGCGGTGCTGAGCAGCGCACCGCCGTCGCCGGACAGCTTCTGCAATGTCTGGGTGATCGCTTGCAGCTTCGTATGCCCGTACATGCCGATGGCATAAACGCCGACGACAAACAGCGCAGTGATTCCGGCCAGCAGCGGCTCGATCAGATAAAGCACAAAGATGAACAATATCGAGAACGGTGCATCAAGAATGATGGTGATGTTGGTGGCGCTGTAGGCGGTTTCGATAGCGACGGTGCCGTTGACAATTTCCTTTCGGGTTTCCGGCGGCGTCTTGTCCAGCGCCGGTACCCTGGCCGTGGTCAGGGTACCGAAGGCCTGAAGGGCGATCGCTTCATCCGGGCCGACACTGACGCCGCGGGCCAGCGCCATACGCGACTGGCGCAACGCAAATTCAAAGATGACCGCCAGCAGCACACCGCTGGTCAGGGTATAGAGCGTCGCATCGACCCCCTGCCCGACATAGCGGTTGAGGACCTGCATCACGAACAGCGGCGAGGCCAGCGCCATCAGATTGACCAGAAACGAGCCGAAGATCATCTCAACCGCGATCAGCGGACTTGATGTTACCCGGCGCAGTAATTCCTTCATCGCGTCCCCGTTCCCGATTCTGGCCAGGCAGAACCCGACCGGCGATTGACCGAAGGCAGCCCTCGCAAACGGGACCAGTTCGGACGTAAGCGCAGGATATTAAAGAAATACCCTGAAAACACCATGACGGTTTCAGGGTTGCCGGGTATCATTCGCGCCGGGTCGTACATTCAGTGCGGCCAGCTTCCCGGGATCAGGATACACGACGCATGAGCACAACAATCAAGGGCGCCGATGGCAAGCACCGCTGCAGCTGGTCGGCCTCGGCACCTGAATTCGATCATTACCACGACACCGAATGGGGCTTTCCGGTCGGCGACGACCAGCGCCTGTTCGAGAAGGTCTGTCTGGAGGGATTCCAGTCCGGTCTGAGCTGGCGCACCATCCTCACCAAACGCGAGAATTTCCGCCAGGCCTTCCATGATTTCGATTTCGAGCGGGTCGCTCGCTTCAAAGCAAAAGACGTCGAGCGGCTGTTACAGAACGCGGGCATCATTCGTCATCGCGGCAAGATCGAGGCGACCATCAACAACGCCCAGCGCGCCTGTGAGATGGTCAGGACAGAGGGTTCGCTGGCGGCCTTTTTCTGGCGCTACGAGCCGGACCCGAAGACGCTGGGCACGCCGCAGACCGCATCCACATCCGAGGCATCGATCCGGCTGTCGAAGGATCTGAAAAAACTGGGCTGGAAGTTCGTCGGCCCGACGACGATGTTTGCGCTGATGCAGGCGATGGGGCTGATCAACGATCACGCCGAAGGCTGCGTGATCCGCCCGGCCGTCGCGCGGGCCAGAAAGACGTTCAAGCGGCCCTGAGACGGGTTCACTGCTGTCCGGTTTAACTTGGAACGAACTGCAGATTGAATTGTTTTGGAT
>JBBDOA010000009.1:0-8497 GCA_040877275.1 Rhodospirillales bacterium
CTTCCCGGACCACCACGCCCTCATGTGGATGGGCGACGAAGAATTCCCGGCAACCGGCTTGCCAGAGCGCACGGACCACAGGTCGGGCTCCCAGACCATAACCGTTGGCCTTGACCGCCGCGCCGGCCCGCGACCCGGCAGCATCAAGCCTGCCCTGAAGCAGGTGGTAATTCCATGCGATGTCATCGAGGTTGATGATGAGGCGCGTGGCGTATAGATCGTCGGAGATCGTCATGCCACGTATAATCAGTACTCTTCGTGATGCAGGTCAAGATTCCCGAAGCGCGTGAATTCACCGATGAAGGCCAGCTTGACGCTGCCGACGGGACCATGGCGCTGTTTGGCGACGATGACTTCGGCCTTGCCGCGGGCACGATCCATGCGTGCTTCCCAGTCCGACTGGCGCTGTGCGAACTTGTCCGGTCCTTCGTCGCCGCGTTGCATCGGGTTGGCCTTTTCCAGATAATATTCATCCCGGTAGATGAACATGACGACGTCGGCATCCTGCTCGATGGAGCCTGATTCGCGCAAGTCAGCCAACTGCGGGCGTTTGTCTTCGCGATTTTCGACCTGACGCGACAACTGGGAAAGCGCCAGCACCGGAACATCAAGTTCCTTGGCCAGCGTCTTCAGGCCCCGGGTGATTTCCGAGACTTCCTGAACCCGGCCATCGGCTCTGGATTTGGAACTGCCGGATATCAGCTGCAGATAATCGATGACGATCAGGCCCAGATTGCTCTGCCGCTTGAGCCGGCGGGCGCGGGTTCGCAGTGCGCTGACCGTCAGGGCAGGGGTGTCGTCGATATAAATTGGAACTTCGTGCAGAAGATTCGATGCCTGTGCCAGACGGGAAAACTCTTCGTTGGTCAGTTCCCCCTTGCGCATCCGGTCCGAAGACACGTTCGATTGCTCGGACAAAATACGGGCGGCCAACTGCTCGGCCGACATTTCCAGCGAAAAGAAACCGACCACAGCCCCTTCATTGCCCTTGCTGTCGAGAAAGTTTTTCGCGGCATTATAGGCGATGTTGGTGGCCAGTGCTGTTTTGCCCATGGCCGGGCGCCCGGCGAGGATCAGCAGGTCTGAGCGATGCAAGCCCCCCAGAAGCTTGTCGAGGTCATTCAGTTCGGTGCCGACACCGGCAAGCCCGCCCTGACGGGAATGGGCCGCATCAGCAACCTTGATGGCTTCCATAACGGCCATCTTGAACGGCTGGAAACCACCATCGAAATCGCCGGTCGTGGCCAGATCGTAAAGTGCCTGTTCGGCATCTTCGATCTGGGTCGTTGCCTCAAGATCGATATCGTTGTCATAGGCTTCGTTGACGACCCGTTCCCCGAGCGCGATCAATTCGCGGCGCAGGTGCATGTCATAGATGATGCGACCATATTCGCGGGCATTGATGACGTTGATGGCACTGGCGGCCAACTGTGCCAGATACTGCGCCCCGCCGATATCCTGCAGGGAATTATCCGCCTCGAAATAAGGCCTGAGGGTCGTCGGGTCAGCAATCTGACCCCGGTCGATCAGCTTCAGCATTGCTTCAAAGATACGGGCGTGCGCGGTCAACGCAAAATGCTCGGCCTGCAGGAATTCAGAAACCTGCTCAAGTGCGCGGTTGTCGACGAAAATCGCACCCAGCAAACCACGCTCGGCCTCGATGTTACGGGGCAGTTGACGATAGCTCGGCGCTTCGGCGTCAAACTCTCCGTCGTCTGCAGCATCCTGCAGCGGCTCACTGGCTGTATTTGCGATCATGGCCGGGACAATACGCGTCTTGGGAAAAAAGACGCATGTGGATAAATGTGGATAACGTGGACAAAAGAAAAATAAGCTATGTTGACTTTTAAGATCACAACTTTGGACCCGAACGACACGCCCGGAAAAAGCAAAGGGCGTGCCCATATGGACACGCCCTTTCGATAACCCGATTGCTGCGGCGAGACGTCAGGTCGTGGTCTCTTCGTCTGCCGTTTCTGCTTCGGCGCTTTCAACGGCACCTTCATCAAAGATCGCGCCGGACTGTTCTGCCTCGGCTTTAGCGTTGTCTGCGGCCGCTTCAGCTTCGATCTCGGCCTGTTCCTGTTGCGCCAGAGAGAGAACCGCACCGCCGGTTTTTTCCTGCGTTTCGGCTTCGTCCCGGGAGCGGGCGACGTTGGCTGTGATCTTGAGGGTCACTTCACTGTGCAGGTCGATGCGGACCTGATGCAGACCGATGGTCTTGATCGGCGTATCGAGGACGACCTGGGTGCGACGGATCGTGACGCCGGCAGCGTTGACCGCATCGGCGATATCACGGGCCGTGACCGAACCGTAAAGCTGACCGGCATCGCCGGCCTGACGGATCAGGATGACCTTCATATCGGTCATTTTAGCGGCAACGGCCTCAGCTTCGCTCTTGCGTTTGAGGTTTTCGGCTTCAAGCTGTACGCGCTGCTGATCGAACTGTTTTTTGTTCTGATTGGTGGCACGTAAGGCTTTACCTTGAGGGAGCAGAAAATTACGGGCAAATCCGGGCTTGACGGAAACGACGTCGCCCATTTGTCCGAGTTTTTCAATACGCTCCAACAGAATGACTTCCATTATTCACTCTCCTGGTCATTGACCGGCTGCATTCTTTTTCGCAGACCGATCCATTGTTCCAAAACACCGGCACCGGCGACCACGAACGTGGCCCAACCCAGCACCATGAGTAGTACATAAAATGCGACAAGTAACAGTGTTCCGTTGGCAACCCTGCGGGCAAAGGTATGCACCACAGCGAGGCCAAGCAGGAAAAACGGTACCAGCGCGACGATAACCAAATTACGTCCGAGATAGCTCCAGTCACCGGGCACCACGAGTGCGATAACACCCGCGCCGACCAGCAGCCATGAACACCAGTCCGGCAGACTGATATTGGCATAGGCAACACCGGGTCTTAAATTGCGGCCCGATTTTACCAGAGCGGCCTGACCCGCAGCTGCATTTACCAGATGCATGACAACCCAGCTGGCAACCGCCATGCCGGGGAAGAACGGTGCAAGACTGCCGGCTATCGTGGCTCTGGAATCAGCAGGGATATCTCCCCCGATCTGTTCCAGCGCTGTTGCGATGAGTCCGGCAACGGAATCCTGCAACGTGATGGCCCCTTCATCCATAATTGACATCATGGCAAAGAACACCAGACCAAAAGCACCGACCACCGTCAGTGAGCCGATCAGGTTGCCGGCCGGGTACCAGATCGGTGCGCCGCCGGCCCCAGGCCGTGTGCGCATCGCCAGTTGGCAGATCATGACTGCCGGTATGGCATAAGCGCACGCGAACGGAAGGGCCGTATAGGCATTGCCGATCAATCCAGCCGTTACCACCGCCGCCAAACCAGCGGTGATGACGCCCTTGCTGCCGATCCCGAGCCCAGCCAGATAAAGCGGCAAAGGTGCAAGATAAAACAGCGGAAACGTCAGTATCGTGCCGAACAGGATGGAGAAAACCGCCACCGCGCTGCAGATACCGGCGCTGAGCGCCATGATTGGAGTAAAGGGCATATCAATTCGTCCGGATCGGCGCATCAAAGCGCCTGGGCCTTACTTCAAGACGTAAGGAAGCAGACCCAGGAAGCGGGCGCGCTTGATGGCGCGGGCCAATTCCCGTTGCTTCTTTGCGGAAACCGCAGTGATGCGGCTGGGCACGATCTTGCCACGCTCGGACACATAGCGGCCGAGCAGTCTCAGATCCTTATAATCGATCTTCGGTGCATTCTTGCCGGAGAACGGGCACGTCTTGCGACGGCGAAAGAAACCGCGTCTCATGATTGATCTCCTTCGGTACTATCGGCAGCGCCATGTTTCGGTGTGCTGTCGTCTTCGTCGTAGCGGGGCGCGCGATCACCGCGGTCGTTGCGACGTGGGCGGTCGTCACGGTCCCGGTTACGCATCATGGCCGATGGGCCTTCTTCAAAACCGTCGACGCGGATGGTCATATAGCGCAACACGTCTTCGTTAATGCGCATTTGACGCTCCATTTCATGGAGGGCTGGTGCCGGCGCATCGATGTTCAGGAGAACATAATGGCCTTTGCGGTTTTTATTGATGCGATAGGCGATCGACCGCAAACCCCAGTTTTCAACACTGACGATGTTGCCGCCTTTTTCGGTAATAATCTTCGAAAATGTCTCTGTGAGACCCTCAGTTTGGGACGCAGAGATATCTTGGCGTGCGATGAACACGCTTTCATAACAGGGCATATTTTGCTCCCTTCGGCTTATCTCAACCCGGTAATCGACCGAGCATAGCCAGGACAATCCCGGCAAGGAGTAACGAAGCGGCGCAATATACAGAGTTTAGCCGCTCCTGCAAGGGCTTCCCGCTATGATCCTCAAGGTCAGGAATTTCCGTTTGGGTCGTGCCCGAAATACGGCTAAGTATCGGGAATGGAAGAAAAAGCAATACGGGCACAATTTGATCTGAGCGGACGCCAGGCGCTGGTGACCGGCGGGGTGCGCGGACTGGGCCTTGAAATCGCCAGGGGACTGGCCGAAGCCGGAGCTTCGGTGGTCATCACCGGGCGGGTGGCGGAAACGGTTGAAGTTTCAGCGGCAGGACTGAGGAATGCGGGACTGCTGGTTGATGGCTTGGCCCTGGATATGACCGATGATGCGGCGGTAAATGCCTGGTTTGCTGGCCTGGACCGGCATTTCGACATTCTTGTCAACAACGTCGGTATGCGTGACCGCCGCGGTACGCCTGATCTGCCGGCAGAAGCCTTTTCCCGTCTGCTGGATTTCGGCATCACCTCGGCCTATCGGATGTCCCGGCTGGTTTATCCCGGGATGCTTGCTCGCGGGCAGGGTGCCATTGTCAACGTCACTTCGGTTGCCGGCCCTTTGGCCAGGCCAGGTGATCCCGGTTATACGGCAGCCAAGGGCGGCATGGATGCCCTGACCCGCTCGCAGGCGGTGGAGTTCGCCCCGGCCGGCATTCGCGTCAATGCGATTGCGCCGGGATTTTTTGCAACCGAAGCCAATCAGGAATGGGTCGAAGATGCGACCGTTAGCGAGTATGTGCAGCGCCGGATACCGATGCAGCGTTGGGGCAGGCCGGATGAGGTGGCCGGGGCGGTTGTTTTTCTGGTGTCTGATGCGGCCAGTTACATAACCGGCCATACTCTGACGATTGACGCAGGCCTGTCAGTCAGGATGTAAGGGGGCTCAGCTGCCGGTGAATTTTACCAGATCACGGCGCTGCAGGACGCCGATCAGTCTGCCGTGTTCGGAAACCCCGATCCGGTCCCAGCCTTTCGATCGCATCATCTGCAAGATGACATAGGGACTATCGGTGACACTGCAAACCGGGCGGTTGCGCTGCACGGCCTCGGCAATCGGATAGTCCAGTGCGCGCACGCCGTCGCGTTTGATCAACGCCATTACGTCTTCGTCGACGGCAATGCCGAGGAATCCTCTATCTTCATCGTAAACAGCGATTGATGCCCAGGGGCTTTCAGCCAGACAATCTGCGATATATCCGATGGTTACACCGGCATCGACTTCCCGGGTGTTGATCCCATATGCGCGGATAAAGTCGCGAATCATGACGGGTGGCCATGGGCGGGTCGGCTCATCATCGTTGTGTGCGCCTTCAACACTATTGAGAAGCGCGTTCACGTCACTTTTAACGAGTTCATCCCAGGCGTTCATGAGCATTATTATCTCCGGCTTCAGACTTAACTTTCCTCGTGAAACTAGCGCCGACATGTAATCGGGGTATGTTGGAATTGTGATAAAGAGTTACAGCAGGGGGCAGCCACGCTTGACAGCTATGAGGCCTCCGGCCAATTTGCGAAGAACATCGAACAAGAAGTTGCCAATGGGAGGGCACTGAATGTCCCGCGCTTTTGTTTTCCCCGGTCAGGGCTCGCAAGCCGTCGGTATGGGCAAGGAGCTGTCAGCAGCGTTCCCGGCTGCTCGTGAAGTATTTGAAGAAGTCAATGAAGCTCTGAAGCAAAAACTGTCCAGATTGATGTTTGAAGGCCCCGAGGATGAGCTGACGCTGACCGAAAATGCGCAGCCGGCCTTGATGGCCGTCAGCATGGCGGCGATGGCTGTGTTGAAATTCGAGGGCGGCATCGAGCTGCCGAAAGTCGCTTCATTCGTTGCCGGCCATTCGCTGGGTGAATATTCGGCCCTGGCTGCGGCCGGCTCATTCTCGCTGGCTGACACGGCCAGACTGTTAAAAATACGCGGTCAGGCGATGCAGCAGGCGGTCCCGGTCGGTGAAGGGGCAATGGCGGCATTGCTGGGACTTGATCTGGAACAGGCGCGTGAAGTCGTTGCCGAAGCAGCCAAAGGTGATGTTCTGTCCACTGCCAATGACAACGCACCTGGTCAGGTCGTGATCAGCGGTAAACGCGAAGCGGTTGAACGTGCCGTTGATGTGGCCAAGGAAATGGGCGCAAAGCGGGCCATGATGTTACAGGTCAGTGCCCCTTTCCATTGTCCGATGATGGCACCGGCAGCCGATGTCATGGCCGAAGCCCTTGCCGAAGTGAATATCGATGCGCCGGCTGTGCCGTTAATTGCCAACGTGACGGCGGGGCCGGTCGAGGATCCGATAGAAATTCGCAGGCTGCTGGTTGAACAGGTGACCGGAATGGTACGCTGGCGGGAATGCTGTCTTACCATGCGCGAAAAAGGCGTTGAAACCCTGATTGAGGTCGGCTCAGGCAAGGTTCTGTCCGGTCTTGCTAGACGAATCGACAAGGAACTTTCGGCGTTGAATGTCGGTTTGCCGGCAGATATCGAAGCCTTTATGAAGACGATTTAACCGGAACGGTTCGAAAGGACGCGGCATGTTCGATTTGACGGGTAAGCGGGCGTTGGTGACCGGTGCATCCGGCGGCATCGGCGGTGCCATTGCCACGGCATTGCACAGACAGGGCGCAACCGTCGCGCTTTCCGGAACACGCGAAGCGGCTCTAGAGGCCGTCGCCGACGCGCTTGGCTCGAATGCGCATGTGACACCGGCTGATCTTGGCAGCGCCGAAGGTGCTGACAAGCTGATCAAGGATGCCGAAGCGGCCATGGGTGGTATTGATATTCTCGTTAATAATGCCGGCCTGACCCGTGATCAGCTGGCCATGCGGATGAAGGATGAAGACTGGCAAACCGTCCTGGATGTCAATCTGACAGCGGCTTTCCGGCTCTCAAGGGCGTGTTTGCGCGGCATGATGAAGGCGCGTGCCGGGCGAATCATAGCCATCACATCGATCGTCGGTGCGACCGGCAATGCCGGGCAGACGAACTATGCCGCATCAAAGGCCGGATTGATCGGCATGTCGAAATCCCTAGCGCAGGAAGTCGCGTCCAGGGGTATAACGGTCAATTGTGTGGCGCCGGGCTTTATCGAAACGGCGATGACAGACGTGCTTTCCGAGGATATAAAAACCCGGCTTCTGGCCGGGATTCCCGCCGGTCGACTGGGGCATGTCGATGATATCTCTGCCGCCTGTGTTTATCTGGCCAGTGACGAGGCGGCATATGTAACGGGACAGACCTTGCATGTGAACGGCGGCATGGCGATGATATAGCGCTTCGGCATGCGGTGGTTTTTCCGTGCCAACGTTCTGGTAATGCCGAAAAGAGTATGTTAGTTACCCCCACCTTTCGGGGGATATAGTGGCGGGTAACCGTTATTTTATGGGCCATAAGGGCCAAGGAGCGAAGCTCTCAAGTTTTAAACCGTTAAGATCGGGGATATTCGACAATGAGTGATGTTGCAGATCGCGTTAAAAAGATCGTTCTTGAGCATCTCGGCGTAGACGAAGAAAAGGTCGTTGAAGGCGCAAGCTTTATTGACGATCTGGGCGCGGACAGCCTTGATACCGTTGAACTGGTTATGGCGTTCGAAGAAGAATTTGGTATTGAAATTCCAGACGATGCGGCCGAAAAAATCCTGACTATCAAGGACGCGGTCGACTTCATCGAGTCGCAAAGTAACTGACCCGATCAGCGGCCAAGCCCGAATATCATGGGCCTGGCCGCGATCCACTGAATAACGGGCGCTATCGATGAGACGAGTTGTCATCACCGGTATTGGAGCTGTTACGTCACTGGGCGTGGGTGCCGAGCTGAACTGGAAGAACTTGCTTGAATCCCGTTCGGGTATTCGTGCGATTGACAGGTTCGACGTATCAGATCTTCCTGCGAAAATCGCTGGCAGCGTTCAGCCCGGCGATGGTTCCAACGGCACGTTCAATGCCGACGATTGGGTGCCGGCCAAGGATCGCCGCCGCATGGATGATTTTATCATCTATGGGCTATGTGCTGCCGAACAAGCCATCCAGGATTCCGGATGGGAGCCTAAAACCGAAGAAGACGCCTGGAAAACCGGTGTTCTGATTGGCTCAGGCATAGGCGGACTGCCGGAAATTGCCCGGGGTGCGATCAAGGTCGACGCCGAGAAAAACCCCAGACGTCTTAGCCCGTTTTTTATTCCTGCAAGTCTGATTAATCTGGTCTCTG
>JBBDOA010000010.1:0-8394 GCA_040877275.1 Rhodospirillales bacterium
GACATAGGAAACGGTCGAGGGAGAAAGTGGCCCCTCCGTTTTTTATGAGCTGCCGGCGATCACGGTTAATTTGAACACGGCCGGTCGCAAGGCCAGATTTATCAAGATCCAGGTCAGCCTGGAACTGACGAGTGAAGAGGATAAACCGAAGGTCGAGGCGGTCATCGCCCGCGTGATGGACAACTTCAACGTCTATCTGCGCGAACTGCGGATTGAAGATCTGGACGGCTCCGCCGGCATGTACCGGCTCCGCGAGGAACTTCTGACCCGCATCAGGGCGGCGGTCGCGCCGGTGAAGGTGCGGGATATCCTGTTCAAGGAAATGTTGATTCAATGAGCCCGGACAAGAACCGGCCTCAACCGAAGGAGCGGCACTGAATGGCGCCCGGTGACGACGACGAAGCACTCGCAGCCGAATGGGACGACGCCCTTAAGGAAGGGGGCGAAGGTGCCGAAGGCGGCTCAGACGATCTTGCTGCGGAATGGGAAGCCATGATGACCACCGATGAGGAGGGTGGCGATGGCGCTGCTGCTCCCGGTCGGGAAGCAACCCGGGTGCTCAATCAGGATGAAATCGACTCCCTGCTCGGGTTCGATGAAGACGGCGATGAAACCGGCGAACGGGCCGGTATTCAGGCCATTCTGTCGTCGGCGCTGGTTTCCTACGAACGTCTGCCGATGCTGGAGGTCGTCTTCGACCGCCTGGTCCGCCTGATGTCGACCTCGCTCAGGAATTTCACTTCCGATAACGTCGAGGTTTCACTCGACAACATCGCCTCGATCCGTTTCGGGGATTATCTGAATTCGATCCCGCTGCCGGCCATGCTCAGTGTCTTCAAGGCCGAGGAATGGGATAACTACGGTCTGATCACCGTCGACAGTTCGCTGATCTATTCGATCGTCGACGTTCTGCTGGGTGGCCGTCGCGGCACGGCGGCGATGCGCATCGAGGGCCGGCCGTATACCACCATCGAGCGCTCGCTGGTCGAGCGGATGGTGCATGTGATGCTGGGCGATCTGTCTGCGGCGTTCGAGCCGTTGAGTCCGGTGACGTTCCGCTTTGACCGGCTGGAGACCAATCCGCGCTTCGCGACGATTTCAAGACCGTCCAATGCCGCCATCGTTGCCCGTCTCCGGATCGATATGGAAGACCGCGGCGGCCGGCTTGAACTGCTGTTGCCGTATGCGACGCTGGAACCGGTCCGCGAACTGCTTTTGCAGATGTTCATGGGTGAAAAATTCGGTCGCGATACGATCTGGGAAACCCACCTTGCCGAAGAATTGTGGGTGACGGATGTCGATCTGGAAGCCGTCATCGATACACAGATCATGAAGCTGCGTGACGTTTTTGATCTCAAGGTCGGCTCGCAGATCATGCTGAGCGCGACCCAGGATTCCCCGGTGCAATTGGTCTGCGGCGATGTGCCGATGTATACTGGCCGCATGGGGCGCAAGGGAAGCCGGATCGCGGTCAGGATCGGGGACCGGATCGTCAAGACGCCGCGCACAGGTTGATGCGCGAACAACGGACGAAGGAGTCTGAATGATGCCCTACACGTTGATCGTTGATATTGCTGTTGCGGTTCTGCTGATGGTCACCATCGGTTATGCGATTACGCTTAACAAACGGCTGAACAGGCTGCGCCGCGACAAGAAGGATCTCGAAACCCTGGCCCGGACCTTCGGCGAGTCGACGATGCGTGCCGAAGACAATATCAATCATTTGCGGACCATCGCCCAGGCGCTCGACATTCAGATGGAGCGTGCCCAGTCGCTGCGCGACGATCTGGCATTTCTGACGGACCGCGGCGGCTCCACTGCGGACCGGCTTGAAGAGCTGGTGCGTGAAGCCCGTGACGGCCTGGGTGTGGCACCGAAACCGCCCCGTTCGGGTTCGGTAGAGCCCCGGAAATCGCCAACGGTTGCACAGCAAGGCGAACCGGCCAGGCCCAGGGCATCGTCTGACGACAGTGGGATCGAACCCCGATCAGAGGCCGAACGTGAACTTCTCCGCGCGTTGCGCGACGCCGGTTAAGCATAGGTGAGACAGAAAGCATGAAAAACCTTTTTTCCAGAATACGGTTTCTGCCGCTGACGATCTTTGCCGCGACGCTGATGCTGACGATCCGTGTCGGTGATATCTGGGAGGGGGTCGACAAACTGCTCGACGGCACCATCAACGTGTCGCAAGCACGTGCCCAGGCCGACCCGAATGCGGCACCGGCCAACCCGAATGCGGCACCGGCCAATGAAGCGGCTGCCCTGCCGGCTCTGGAAGCGCCCGCCGGTGAAAGTGTCAATGAGCCGACCTCCGTGCGGGCCGATCCGACCAAACTGATTACCGATGACCCGACGCTGCTGACGCCGGCAGAGATCGAAATTCTGATGCGGCTGGCCGAGCGGCGGGACGAGTTGGCCGCACGCGGTCGTGAACTAGAAGCGCGCGAAGGTTTGTTGCGCGCCGCCGAAATCAGGATCGAACGCCGCGTTGCCGAACTTGAGGAACTGCGTGGCGTGATCGAGGAACGCATCCAGGTGTTTGATCAGCAGCAGGAGAAGAAGCTCGGCAGCCTCGTCAAGATTTACGAAAACATGAAGCCGAAGGATGCCGCCAGAATTTTCGAGGAACTGGAAATGCCGACGCTTCTTGAAGTCGCCGAGCGGATGAAGGAGCGGAAGCTCGCGCCGGTCATGGCGGAGATGAATCCGGTTCGGGCACGTGAAGTGACGGTCGAACTGAGGGCGCTGCGCGAATTGCCGCGCAATGTCGGGACACTGCAATAGCGGGCTGATGGGACGCCGGTATCGGGTGATTTGACGGGCATTATTCTGACCCGTTCAGATGTGTGTATTGGCAGATTTGGGATTTGGAGTGGAAATGGCCGTAGATTTGGGCATGAGGGTTCTGATCGTGGATGATTATCAGACCATGCTCCGGGTTCTTAAAAGTCTGCTCAGGCAACTGAAGTTCACCAGCATTGATGAGGCGTCGAACGGTGCCGATGCGCTGGAAATGCTCCAGAAGGGCGACTACGGCATGGTGATTTCCGACTGGAACATGGAACCGATGGACGGCCTCGAGCTGCTATGTGCAGTCCGTGCCGATGACGCGCTCAAGGATATGCCGTTCATCATGATTACGGCCGAAAGCACGACCGAGAAGATGATCCGCGCGAAAAAGGCCGGGGTATCGAACTATATCATCAAACCGTTTACCGCCGAGACACTGAAAACCAAACTTGTCAGTGTTCTCGGGGATTTTTAGGTGATCGGCATGAGGCAGAACAAAACAGTGATAGCCGGATCGAGAGACCAGGCCCTAAATGCCGGTGATGCGGCACGGCAAATCCATGCGGTACCGGCTGGTCAGGAAAGCGTCTCATGTTGAGAGATCTGAACATCGAGTTGCCGCCGGAGGAGCCTGCCAGCGCACCGGATATCGTTCCGGTCTTTCTTGGATTGTTTCTGCTGGTGTTGGCGTTCTTTATCATGCTGGTGTCGATTTCGACGTTTGAAAAGGTCAAGTCGACGGCCGTCATGGACAGCCTTTCGTCGACATTTACGACGGTGCTGCCGCCGACCTCGACGCCGACCGACTTCAACGCCAAGGATGGCGACATCATCGCCGGCGAAGCCTTTCAGGAACAGATCACCTCGATCTTTTCGACTGCCGTCCAGATCGAGAAGATCTCGGTCGTACAACCGGGCCGGCTGATGCAACTGCGAATGCCGGCCAGCGCACTCTTTCAGGAAGGCAAGCCAGAGGTTCGCGAAGATATGCTGCCGCTTCTTGACCGGGTTGTCGCCAGCCTCTCAAACCGGCCGCCGGGTCTGCGCCAGGATATGGAAGTGGTGATCGGTACGCCGGTCATCGAAAAAATCTATCTGCCGCACGAGCAGGGTCTGGAAATGGCCCGCGTCGGCGAACTTGCGCGGACTATTATTTCCAGGGGTGCCCCCCCGGACAGTGTGTCTGTGGGCATCAAAAGCGGCGATCTCGGGTTTATCAATATCTGGTTCTGGCTGCGCGGTGTCGATGAAACAGTGATCCGTTTTGAGGATGCGCTGGAAGCCGTGCGAAAACGGACGCTGAGCCGCACGGGGGTGCAGCCATGAGGCGCGATCCCGGGTTGAGCATGGATCATTTCGAAGAACCGGAACACGAAAACACCCGCATGTGGATGTTGACGTTTACCGATCTGGTGTCGTTGCTGCTGACGTTTTTCGTGATGTTGTTTGCCATGACCAACGTCAAGATCGACCAATGGGACAAGATCATCGACTCGCTGTCGCAAACCCTCAATCCGGCACCTGAAGAAACCGTCAAAAAACCTACAGCACAGATGAATATTGGCACCCTGTTCCGCCGTCGCGCCGTTAATCTGGATTATCTCGCATCGGTGCTTGAAGAAAATCTGTCGAGCGACCCGATCCTGCGTGATGCCCTTATTGTACGGTTTGAGGACAGGCTGATGGTGACATTGCCGGGCGATCTGTTGTTTGAGCCGGGTGCCGCGCAGATCAGTGAACGGGCCAGAGGGGCGATGTATACGCTGGGGGCGATGTTCGACAATGTCGGCAATACCATCGGTGTCACCGGGCATACCGATCCGGCTCCGCCGTCGGGTGGCACGTTTGCTTCGAACTGGGAGCTTTCCATCGCCCGTGCCGCATCGGTCGCCAATGCCATCCGTCGCGGTGGCTATGAAGAGAAGATCACAGCGTTCGGATACGCGGATACCCAGTACAACCGTCTGCCGAATCTGAGCGATGCGGAAAAACGCCGTCTGGCCCGGCGCGTCGATATCATCATCATGCCGACATCGAGGACATTCTAGATGCTGCGCATAACCGCCAGACTGTTTGCCCTCGTCGTTGCCGGCTTTGCCGCTCAGGCGTTCGTTGCGCCGCCGGTATCGGCTGAGCGGGTCGCCGTCCGGGCCGAGCAGAACGGTAAATCCTCGCTGATCACCTTTGCCTGGGCCGAGCCTGTGGCGCATCAGCACAAACTTGAAGGCGGTCGGTTGACGGTGCGGTTTTCGAGACCGATAGAGGGCACCTATCAGGGCATCGTCGATGCCCTTGGCGGCGTGATTTCTGACCCCAGACCAGGCACTGATGGACGGTCCGTCAGCTTTGCCGTGAACAGGCCGGTCGAGGTCTTTGCCTATTATACCGGCACGGCGGTGACCGTGGAACTGCTGCAGGACGAAACGACGGCAGCCCCCGCCCCCGAAAAGCCGAACGGCAATGTTGTTCTGGAAGCGGCACCGATCCGGGAAAGCCGGGTGCTGGCAAGCGCCCAGGCTGTGCCTGCGGACGCACCGGCGATCCGGGTCCGTACCGGTGAACACGCGGATTACACCCGCATCGTTTTTGATTTTACCGCCGCAACCGATTACCAGATAAACAATGCCGATGGGGTTGTGACACTCCGCTTCAAGGGGCCAGCCAGGATCGACCTCGGCACACTGTCAAGTGGTCAGGCACGCCTGATAGGCGGTGCCCGCAGCGAGATCAACGGTGGCGATACCGTCGTCACGCTGGCCGTGCCGCCGACCTCGACCGTCCGTGATTTTCTGTCCGGAGCCAAGATCGTGCTCGATGTCCGCGAACCGAGCGGCAGCGCCGACCCGGCCGATCTGCCGGCGGCAACGGCTGCCGCACGGGCTACGCCGACACCGTCCGAGCCTGCACCGACAACCGATACGCAGGCCCGGCAAGCGGCACCACCGGCGCAGCCGGCCTCTCCGGTTGAAACCGTTGAAGTCGCACCAGCGGCGGCCCCGGACGGAGCCCCTGCGCCAGCCAATGACGGCAAGCCCCTGGCGCTGACGCCGAGTGGGTCGCAGACTGCTACTCCGGCGACAGAGCCGGCACCGGCCGCGCAAGCGACACCGGCACCGTCAGAACCGATCTCAGAAGAGCTATCGCCCCGCGCCCAGGCACCAAGCGGCGAAGGGACGGCGACGCCGGCAAGGGTGACCGGTGTCCCGGGGCAGGACCAGGTTGCGTTCCGGTTCGATTTTGACGAGCCGGTTGCGGCGGCGACGTTCCGGCGCGGCGGGGCGATCTGGATTGTCTTCGACAAGCCGATGACGGTTGATACCGCTGCCCTGAAACTGCAGGCGGGAGATGGTGCCATCGAAATCCTGCAAGTGCCGAACGACGCCGGCACCGTGCTGAGGATACGCACCTCGCAACGCTACAATCCGGCGGTCAAGCGGGACGGTCTTGCCTGGATCATTGATTTCGCGGCACGGCCGATGGCACCGCAGACGGCTCTTGAAGTCAACGCACAGCCGACATCACCGGTCGGTGCCAGGGTCTTTATCCCGGTTCCGGAACCAGGCCGGCCCATTGCCATTGCCGATCCGAACGTCGGTGATAACTTTGTCGTTGTGCCGGTCGTTCCGCTGGGCCAGTCAATCGGCCGCAAATATTCATTTCCGCAATTCAATCTTCAGGCTGCGGCGCAGGGTGTCATTATTAATCCGTTGATTGACGACCTGCGCATTCGCGCGCTGCGCCAGGGTGTCGAGATCGGCGCCAGTGGTGTGCAACTGGCGATTTCCAATGTCTCGGCGGATGCGGCGGCGCATGCGCAACTGGCGGCATCCCGACAGATGGTGATGGCGTTGCCGGAACTGGAAAAATTTTACACCACCAGTGATAATTTCCGTGTCGCTCGGCGGCGCTATGAGGCCGCTGTGGCCGAAGCGCCGAAACTGCAGAAAGCCGTTGCCCGGCTTGATCTGGCAAAATTCTTTTTCGCCAATGCCTATGCACCGGAAGCGCTGGGTGTCGTCGCCGTCGCCATTGATGCTGTTCCGTTACTGGAAAATGACCCGTCAATCCGCATCATGCGCGGCGGTTCCAACTTCCTGCTCGGGCGTTACGAGGAATCCCTGAAAGACCTGACCCACGAAAGTCTGGCGGATAATGACGAAGGACGGCTGTGGGCGGCAGCCGCACATGCAATGCTCGGCGACCGGATCGGTTCGGCCCGTGATCTCAGGTTTACCGGCTCTATCGCCCGCGATTATCCGCGCGCCCTGAAAATGCCGCTCGGTATTCTGATCGCCGAAGTTGCTGCGGAAACCGGCGATGGTCAGGGCGCAGGGTTGTTCCTGGATGCCTTGAAGCTGGAAAACCCGACCGAGGGTGAGCAGGCGATGCTGAAATTCGCCGAAGGCAAGCTCAAGGAACTGGATGGCGATTTTGACCAGGCGATCACGCTTTGGGAAGAAGTTCTGGCCAGCGACCACCGCCCGTCCCGCGCCCGTGCCCGTGTGGCACGAACAGAGATGCTGCTGAAACTCCGGCGTATCGATCACCGTGAGGCGATTGAGCAATATGAGAAGCTCCGCTTTGCATGGCGTGGCGATAAACAGGAATTCAATAATCTGAGACGCCTTGGATCGCTTTATCTTGATGAGGGTTTTTATCGTGAAGGCTTGTCGACACTGAAGGAGGCGGCGACGAATTTCCGCGACTATCCCGAAGCGCCGGAAATCACCAAGCAGATGAGCGATACTTTTAATGCACTGTTTCTCGGCAATCAGGCGGATGCGATCAATCCGGTCAAGGCGATAGCCATCTATAACGAATTCAAGGAATTGACCCCGGCCGGTGCCCGGGGTGACGAGTTGATCCGCAATCTGGCCGACAAGCTGGTCGAGGTCGACCTGCTGGACCGGGCGGCCGATATCCTGACGGCGCAGGTTCAGTTCCGTCTGGAGGGTGAGCAGAAAGCCCGCGTCGGTGCCAGACTGGCGTTGATTTATTCTTTGGCCGAGGAATATCAGAAAGCGCTGGACGCGCTGCAGGGAACGGAGGTGCCGGGACTGGCAGAAGACATCGTCACGCAGCGCCGTCTGTTAAGGGCACAGATATTGATCGGTCTGAACAGAATCCCGGAAGCGTTGGCGCTGATGCAAACCGACAGCGGTGAAAGTGCCGAACTGCTGCGTACCGAAATATACTGGAATAGCCGGAATTGGCGTGAGGCGGCGAAATCGCTCAGACTGCTTGTCAGGATGTCGGGGGCCAAGCCCGATCAGCCGCTGGATGACAAGCAGGCAACGCGGTTGATCAATTACGCTATTGCCCTGACCAATTCCGGCGGCGAGCGCGCGGTCAGCCAGATCAAGACCGAATTCGGCGCCGCCATGGCCAAATCGAAATTTGCCGAGGCTTTCAGTCTGGTTACGGCACCGTCCACGATCGGCACCCTCGCCCCCGGACAAGTGGCAACCAAGGTTCAGGAAGCCGAGACGTTCCTGACGGCTTACCGCGGCAAGCTCAAGGAAGGGGTGCCGTTGTCGTCGATGAATTGAGTCTAGTGTGGTGGATTCGAAGTTCCCATCATTGTTCGGGGCAATCACTTTCGGG
>JBBDOA010000011.1:0-8138 GCA_040877275.1 Rhodospirillales bacterium
CTCAAGCACTTCCGTCAGCTCGCCCAGCTCTTCGTGCATCTTGTCGAACACAGGTGCTGCTGATGGCCAGTCAAAGCCGATCCTGGCCGCGCGTTTCTGCAGTTTTTCAGCGCGCATCAGGGCCGGGAGCCCTCTGGCCACGTCATCCACTACCGACGGCTGACGCCCTTCGGCTTCGGCTTTCATTGCCCGCTCGGCCGCGTTCTGGTTTTCCCAGGCGAGCGTTTGCGCATCAGCATCGGCAATGGTGGCATCGCCGAAAACGTGTGGATGACGCACGACCATCTTTTCCGAAACGCCGTCAACCACATCGGCATAATCAAAGTGACCGGCCTCTGATGCCATCTGCGCATGAAAAACCACCTGTAACAAAAGATCACCAAGCTCGCCCTTGAGCGATGCCATATCGTTCTGCTCGATGGCGTCGGCGACCTCGTAGGCTTCTTCGATGGTATAGGGTGCTATCGATGCGAAATCCTGCTCCACATCCCACGGACAGCCGCCCTTGGGGTCGCGCAACGTGGCCATGATCCGCAACAGATCATCGGTTGAATAGCGGCTTGTGATTTCTGTTTTAGCGCCCATATCTGCTTTTCTTCCGCACCAGGATAATAGATTGGCTATAAAATAAAGCGATGCGGGGGCTACAAGCAAACGGGAAGGGTTTGCTATCCAGAGGTATTCGAAGAAAAAGACTGAACGTACCGGTTTCAAGGGATTGTCCCTGTCCCGATAGGCCCCTGAATCCAAATTTTCGTGATTACAATGATACTGCATCTGCGAATGCATATTGTGCGATGCACAATAATCGATTATTTCCACTGAGTCCGAATACGTACCCGGCCGACACCTGAACCAGCCTACCACAATGCACTGCAATGAAAGCCTGACCGATGTATCTTCGCTCGATAATGACCCTTCCGCTTATTGGCCTCACTATGCTGATCGCCGCCTGCGATGGCGAAGACAAGGCAGCAGCGCCGCCGCCGCCGCCGGCTCCGGAAGTGACCGTTGCCGCACCGCTGCTGAAGGAAATCGTTGAGTGGGATGAATACACCGGTCGTTTTGAGGCGGTAGAGCGGGTCGAGATCAGGGCCCGGGTCAGCGGTTATATGGACAAGGTCCTGTTCAAGGAAGGCCAGCAGGTTTCCGCCGGTCAAAGCCTGTTCGTTATTGACCAGCGACCGTTCCGGATTGCACTGGATCGCACCACCGCGCAGTACGAGCTGGCCCGCAAGGAAAACGAACGTGCCGAGTCCCTGCAGCGCACCAGCGCCGCTTCGGTTGCCAGGCTGGATCAGACCGTCGAAGCCTTACGCGCGGCCAAGGCCGATCTGGACCGGGCCAAACTGGATATGCTGTTTACCGAGATCAAGGCACCGATCAGCGGCCGTATCAGCCGCAATTACGTCGATGTCGGAAATCTGGTCAACGGCGATACACAGGCAGCCACGTTGCTGACGACGATTGTTTCCGAGAACCCGATCCACTTTTATTTCGAGATCAGCGAGCAGCAGCTTCTGAAATACAGCCGCCTCGACAAAAACGGCAGCCGGCAGACATCGCGTGATACCGCCAACCCGATCTATATCCGCCTGCAGGACGAAAAGGATTTCGGTCACGTCGGTCGCATGGACTTTGTCGATAACGAGATCGATCCCGGCACCGGCACCATGCAGGGCAGGGCGATCCTCGATAATCCGGACGGTATTCTGACACCCGGCCTGTTCGGACGGGCGCGCCTGCCCGGTAGCGGCATCTATCAGGCCATTCTGGTTCCCGACGCCGCCATCGGCACCGACCAGTCACGCAAGTTCGTGACAATCGTCAACGCCGAGGGCAAGGCGGAAATGCGCTTTGTCGAACCGGGTCCGATCCGTGCCAGCGGTCTTCGGATTATCCGCAAGGGTCTCGGTGCCGATGACAAGATCGTCATCAACGGCCTGCAGCGTGCCAGACCGGGCACGCCCGTTACCGTCAAGGAAGGCGTCATCGAAGAGCCTGATACAGAGCCACTGCCGAAACTGCCGGGGCAGGGCTGAGCACCATGCGGTTTTCACATTTCTTTATCGACCGTCCGATTTTCGCGACGGTGCTGTCGATCCTGATTGTCGTACTGGGTTCGATATCCGTCTTCACGCTGCCGGTTGAACAGTACCCGCAGGTCGCACCGCCGACGATCCAGGTCACCGCCGGCTATCCGGGTGCCAGCGCCGAAACCGTCGCGGCCACAGTCGCGACACCGATCGAGCAGGAAATCAGTGGCGTCGAGAACATGCTGTATATGCTGTCGCAGTCAACCGGCGACGGGCAGATGTCATTGACGATCACCTTCAAGCTGGGCACCGATCTGGATGCGGCGCAGGTTCTGGTCCAGAACCGGGTCGCCATTGCCGAGCCGCGACTGCCCGAGGAAGTACGCCGCCGCGGTATCACGACCCGCAAGAACTCGCCCGATCTGATGCTGGTCATCAACATGTATTCACCGGGCGGCACCTACGATCAGACCTACATCGGCAACTATGCGGTGCTGCAGTTGAAAGACCGTCTGTCCCGGATTGACGGCGTCGGCGACGTCCGGCTGTTCGGTGCCAGCGAGTATTCCATGCGCATCTGGCTCGACCCGGACATGATCCAGTCATTCGGTATGACTGCCGGCGAGGTGCTCAGCGCACTCCGCGCCCAGAACATCCAGGTCGCCAGCGGCACCCTCAACGAGCCGCCGATGCCGAAACAGAACGCGTTTCAGCTCAGCATTCAAACCCAGGGCCGGCTGATCGAGCCGGAACAGTTCGAGAACATCATCGTCAAGGCCGGCACGACAGGCCGGGTGGTGCGGCTCAAGGATGTGGCAAGGGTTGAGTTGGGTGCCTCAAGCTATGTGACGCGCGGCTATCTCGGCGATAGCCCGGCCGTCGCCATTCCGATCTTCCAGCGTCCGGGCAGCAACGCCATCGAGACTTCTAACAGTATCCTCGCCGCAATGGCCGAAATGAGTAAGGATTTTCCTGACGATCTTAAATACGAAATCGTCTATAACCCCACTGAATTCATTGAGAAATCTGTCGTCGCCGTCGGCATAACAATAATTGAGGCGGTAATTCTGGTAACGCTGGTGATCCTCGTCTTTTTGCAGACGTGGCGGGCTGCGCTCATTCCCATTATCGCCATTCCGGTATCGCTGATCGGCACCTTTGCGGCGATGGCGGCGTTTGGCATATCGCTCAACAACCTGTCGCTGTTCGGTCTTGTGTTGTCGATCGGTATCGTCGTCGATGACGCCATCGTTGTCGTCGAGAACATGGACCGGGTCATGCGCGAGAAGGGGGTTTCGCCCCGCGAAGCGGCCAAGGAGACCATGACCGAGGTCGGCACCGCACTGGTAGCAATGGGGCTGGTGCTGGTCGCCGTGTTTATTCCGACGACATTCCTCGAAGGTATTTCCGGGCGGTTCTATCAGCAGTTCGGCATTACCATCGCCATCGCGACGATGATTTCGGTGTTTGTCTCTCTGACCTTAAGTCCGGCGCTGGCGGCGATTATACTGCGTCCGCATGTGGAAGATCACGACGCGCCGTTTACATGGCGCAATCCGCTGAAATCCTTCTTTGGCGCATTCAACCGGACACTGACGTCGATTTCCGGCAAATACGGCCTGATGATCGGCAAATGCATCCGCATGAGCGTGATCATGCTGGTGGTCTATGCCGGACTGATGGGGCTGGCCGCTTTCGAGTTCAAGAAAGTCCCGACCGGCTTCATTCCGGCGCAGGATCAGGGCTATTTGATCGTCATCGTGCAATTGCCGCCGGGGGCCTCGCTGTCGCGTACCGATGACGTCGTCCACGAAGCCGTCAACCGGGCGCTCAGCATCGACGGCGTCAAGAACACGGTCGCGTTTTCCGGATTTGCCGGGGCGACGTTCACCAATGCGCCGAACGCAGCCGCCGTCTTTACGGTGCTTGAGGACTTCGATGTCCGCAAAAAGAAGGGCCTCGAGTTCAACGCTATTCTGGGTCAGTTGCAGGGCAGCCTGTCGGAAATCAAGGAAGCCTTTATCCTCGCCGTGCCGCCACCGCCGGTGCGCGGTATCGGCAATTCCGGCGGTTTCCGCATGATGGTGCAGGATCGCCGCGGCCGGGGTCTTGAGACCCTGAACCAGGCGACCTGGGCACTGGCCGGGGCGGCCAATCAGGGGCCGGAAACGACCTCGGCGTTCACCTTCTTCGAGATCAGCACCCCGCAGCTTTATCTCGACATCGACCGCGAGAAGGCGGAGCGTCTGGGCGTGCCTGTCAATCAGGTATTCAATGCACTCGAGATTTACCTGGGATCATCTTTCGTCAACGATTTCAACTATCTCGGCCGCACATACAGGGTCACCGCGCAGGCGGATTCCGAATACCGGCTGACCCCCGATGACGCCATGCGGATTCGTGTTCGCAACAACGACGGCGAGATGGTGCCGATCGGCTCCGTTGCCGTCGCCCGTGATATTGCCGGGCCGAGCCGGGTACCGCACTACAACGGCTATCCGGCAGCCGCCCTGATCGGCAACGCCGCGCCCGGATACAGTACCGGACAGGCGCTGGACAAGATGGAAGCGCTGGCCGCCAAGGTGCTGCCGAACGGTATCGGCTTTGAGTGGACGGAAATCGCCTATCAGGAAAAGCAGACCGGCAATACCGCCGTTATCGCCTTTGTGCTGGCGGTGCTGTTCGTGTTCCTTTTGCTGTCGGCCCAGTACGAAAGCTGGACGCTGCCGCTGTCGATCATCCTGATCGTGCCGATGTGCCTGCTTTCGGCCATGTCAGGCGTTTGGATCGCCGGTATGGATAACAACATCCTGACCCAGATCGGCCTGATCGTGCTGATCGGTCTGGCGTCAAAGAACGCCATCATGATCGTCGAATTCGCCAAGCAGCAGGAAGATCTGGGGCTAGGACGGATCGAGGCGGCGATTACCGCCGGCAAAATGCGCCTGAGGCCGATCCTGATGACCTCGTTCGCCTTTATCCTGGGCGTGGTGCCGCTGGTCATCGCCGAAGGGGCAGGGTCGGAAATCCGGCGTTCGCTCGGCGTCGCCGTGTTCTCGGGCATGATCGGCGTGACGTTCTTCGGGCTGATCTTCACACCGGTGTTCTATACGCTGATGCGCAAGCTGTCGTCGGACAAGCCGAAGGATTAATCGGGTGGAGTTGGCTTAAAATCGAAATCACCCTGTTATCTACTAGTAGATAACAGGCAAGCCGCCTATCCGGAAGGTCAGGGGCTGACGCCTTCTACCAGCCCCATCAGGACGGAGGCGGGATAGCGGCGTGATTTCGGGTTCTCTTTGCGGTCCGTGGCGTGATATCTAGGGATGAGAGCAGGGGGAGTGTCACCAACCCGGAGGGGTTGGTGTGAAACACTACTTGCGTGTCTATCAAGGGAAGGCCGCTCCGGGACGCCCTCCGGGCCTCCCTCGCGGGTTCCGCCTAAAGGCGGCGTAGCATTAGGTTTGGGAGCGCGGGGCGCTCCTGAGCTATGCGGAAAGGGTGTTGAATACCCCTCTGACAGGGTGCTGGTTGGACCGCTTGGGATTGGTTACGTACCTGGACCGCTCAGCGGTCAGGTCACGCTCCAACTGTGAAAGGGAGCAACCGCGTTCGGCTGCACGTTCACGTGCTCTCCGAATATCCAAGGAAACGGTATTTCGATGCACAGTCAGAGCATCTGCGATCGTACCGTTGCTTTCACCGGCAAGAACACGGCGCAGAACGCTCAAAAAGCGTCGTTCGCGTACCTTGGGTTCAATTAACGCCTTGTGACGCATGATCGCGATACGGATCAAAGCAGGGGCTTCGCCAAGCTCCGAAGCTACGGCATCAATCGCCGCTTCTCGGTAGTCGGCCCGCTCGTACTTAGACAAACTGGCTGGCATCGAGCGAATACGGCGCCGATGCAACCTGTGCGCATGTCGGCCAAGTGTAACGATCCGATCACGGCGTTCCGCTGACCGTTGAGCTACACGCTCACGGCGCTCTTGGATCAGTCCGCTTTTCGCAATCCGCTTTGCTTCGTCAATCGCACCGGCAAGCGCGGCCAGCAGCTCGTCACCGTGGGTCGCCAAAAGTTCGACAACCTCAGTTGGCAATTCCACTGACAGGGAAACGGTCTGTTTAGGCATGACGACCTACCGGGCCGTCATTCGCCGCATCAGTTACAACGTAGATTCGAGGGGATGATGCGAACCAAGGGGCAACAACATAACCCCAAAAGTCGCATAATGTATATTATGGAAAATTAGATAGTATATAATTAAAACAATGACTTAGTGATAATACGTATATTCCTTTCGAATCCGGGTAAAAATATATCGGCTACTCAGGAAGCCTCAATCGGAAATACGAACCCCGCCCCCGGGCGCATCGATCTCGACCGTCATGCCGTCGAATGCGCAGACAACATGATCCGGTGTCGAGCGCATCACATCGTCATAATCCAGATCGGGACTGAGGTGTGTCAGGATCGCCCTTTTCGGTTTCACACGATCAATCCATTGCAGCGCCAGATCGATATGCGCATGCGTCCAGTGCACATCGCGCCTGAACGTGCCGATGACCCAGAGATCAAGTCTGGCATCTTCAAGACGCTGCAGGACGTCTTCGGTGAGCGATTTGACGTCCGTCGAATAGACGAAGCTCGAAAACTGAAAACCGACCGTTTTCGAATATCCGTGGTCCTGCTCGAAACTGCCGATGGTTACGCCCGACACCTCAATGTCGTCGCCGGGCACGAATTCGGTCATGTCCAGAACCGGACGCACGAATATCTTTTCACCCTCAGGCAGCGGCTTCAGCGTATAGCCGAAACACTGCCTGATATGGCCGTGGGTCGTCGCATCGGCATAAATCGGTAACGACCGTTTGATGAACTTGTTGATGCCCCTGAGATCATCAATACCGTTCATATGATCGGCATGGGCATGGGTATAGATCACCGCGTCGACGCTGTCGAAGCCGGCCCGCAACAGTTGCTGACGCAGGTCAGGCGATGTGTCGATCAGAAAGCGCTTGCCCTGCATCTCGACGACAATGGATTGCCGAAGACGCTGGTTTTTTTGGTTATCCGGATTGCACTTGCCCCAGCCGATGCCGACCCCGGGCACGCCGCTGGATGATCCGCAGCCGAGAAAGGTGATCCTGATCCCCTTTTCCGCCGTCACGCCGCCGCATCCATCGCCTGTGCGGCCTTGGTGAACAGGCGTTTGAAGTTGGCGGTGGTGGCGCGGGCCACGGCGCTCGGGCTGATGCCGCGCACCTCGGCTATTTTCGCTGCCGTAAAGGCGGTAAAGGCCGGCTCGTTGCGTTTGCCGCGCCGGGGCACCGGGGCCAGATAGGGGCTGTCCGTCTCGACCAGAATACGGTCTTCGGGAACGAGCATGGCAACGTCGCGCAGCGCATCGGCCTTGTTGAAGGTGACAATACCGGAAAACGAGATATAGAGCCCGATCGCCACCATCCGTTCGGCCAGTTCCTGCGATGCAGAAAAGCAGTGGATCAGGCCGGGGAAAGCCCCTTTCGCATGCTCCTCCTCGAGAATGCGGATGGTATCGGTATCGGCGTCCCGGGTGTGCACGATCAGCGGCAAGCCGGTCCGGCGCGCGGCCTCGATGTGGGTGCGAAACTGCCGCTCCTGCACATCCCTCGGGCTGTGCTCATAATAGAAATCAAGCCCGGTCTCGCCGATGCCGACGACTTTTGGGTGTTCGGCCATCCGGACCAGTTCGTCAGCACTGACCTCAACCTCGGTGCCCGCCTCATGCGGATGGATGCCGACAGTGCAGTAAATATTGTCGAAACGCTCGGCTACCGCCAGCACGCCCGGGAATTTGCTGAGATGCGTCGAAATCGTCACCATATGCGAGATCCCGGCGCGGCCGGCGCGTGCCACCACGTCGTCCAGTTCCTCGGCAAAATCGGGGAAATCCAGATGGCAGTGGCTGTCAATCAACGGTGTGTCGAAACTCGGGGGCTGTTTTTCGCTCATGGGACCATGTTGTCTGTCCGGGATTGAGAGTCAACATTCTCGATCTCTCACCCTAGAGCGTGTTGCGTTTAATTGGTCTCATACCCTGCGGCTTTGAAGAAATTGTA
>JBBDOA010000012.1:0-41381 GCA_040877275.1 Rhodospirillales bacterium
CGCATCAACATGCTGACGCTCTGCCAGTTCGTCGACAAGCAGACCGTCAAAATCCTGGCCGGTCCAAGCCCTGAAATCATGGTCCCGCTGATCGATATCAACAGGAACATTGCCGCCGGTCTGATGAACCTGCCGGAAAGAGCATCCAAAGAGGAAAGCGCCCCTGCCCAGCCAGACGCCAACCAGCCGCGGATTAACCTTGATACGGAAGCCTAGTCCTTATCCCTGCCAGCACATTTTTACGGGTTGGTATCGGGCCGTAGTCAGTAACCGTTGCGGCTGTCAGCGGAAACCATTTCTCGATCTAGTATTGTTTGATGCCGATGACAGATTCCTCTGAATATGAAAATTATCTCGATTTGCTGCAGGAAATCATCGACCTGCAGCAAGCCGACAACATCACAGAAGCGCTCAATCTCATATCTGCCAATCTGGCGAAGCATGCCGACAAACCCGAGCTGTATCTTCTGACGGCTGTCTGCAGCTATCGTCAGAATGATGTCGGGCAGGCGATCGAGCTTTGTGAAAAGGCCCATAAGATCGATCCGGACAACCAGGAGATCGTTGATAGTCTGGCCGTGCTGAAGACGATCATCGGTCAGGTCAACGATGGCCTCTATTACGCCAAGTTGGCAACGACACTGATGCCGCACCCGGATATACCGGATCTGTTGCCGCTCGAGTTTTCAAATTTCTTTCACGCGCTCAGTATCGCAGCGCCTTCCCGGCATTTTCTGGACGGCCTGTATCTTTTCAACGGGCGCCAGTTTCCCGACGCGGTCAAGGAATTTGAAGCGGAATTAAGAATCAATCCGGACAATGCCGGTGCCCTGAAAAAGCTCGGCCATGCACAACTGTTTGTCGGCAAACCAGGCCAGGCGCTCGTCAATCTGTCACAATACGCGAAATCAGCGCCTGATGACGCCGAAGTTCCGGCACTTTCCGCGATGGCGCACTGCATGCTCGCCGATTTCGATAGCGCCGCCGCTTGCTGCAGGAATGCCCTCGAAGCGGCACCGCAGTCCGTCGAAATCCTGATGCATGTCCTTGAAGCCGCCAGATATTTCGACGGCGAGCTTGCCACATTCTATGATGACGTCGCCCGCACGCTGAATGCCGTCGTTGCCGATGCCGCCACGGACTGTGTGCCGGAACGCAACCAGGCATCACGCAATCCCGATGCGCCGATCAATATCGGCATGATCAGCAATGATCTCCGCGAGGGGGACCAGTATGCATTCCTGATGGCGCTTGTTGAAAACATCAATCCGAAGAAATTTAAGCTCACGGTTTATCAGCAATCACCGACCGGCGGCCCGGTATTTCAGGAATTCAAAAGCAAGGCGGCAAACTGGCGTCGTATTGTCGATATGGATGATGACGTGCTGGCCATGATCATCGCGCGCCAGGATACCGAGCTGCTGATCGACCTGTGCGGATTTTCAAGCAATAGCCGTGCGGTCGTATTCGCCGCCAAAGCAGCACCTGTTGTCACCAATCTGTATTGTGAGCCGTTCGGTTTCCAGGCACCCGGAACGAATGTGATTATTTCAGATGCCGCAACGCTCGCCGCCGATCAGCAGAACATCGGCGACGGACAACGGATCGTCGTTACCGAAGGGGGCTTGTTTGCGCTCAGGCCGCTGACCCTGCTGGGTGCCGTCCAGCCGTTGCCGGCGCTCGAAAATGGTCACATCACGTTTGGCGTCAACTGCAAACCGCAGCACTTCTCGCCCGGCACCGTGGCGTACTGGAGCCGTGTCCTGCAAGCCGTTGACGGTGCCCGTCTGCTCATGGGCAACGTCGCCAATATTCCGGATGATACTGCGGCCCGCATCCGCTCCCTGTTCGCCGCATCCGGGGTTGCCGATCGCATTGATTTTCTTGAGGCAACGGGCATTCAGGATGCCGACAAGGCATTCTTCAACAGTATCGATATCTATCTCGACAGCACGCCTGTCAACAGCACACAAACGATTGCGCATGCCTTGTGGATGGGTGTCCCCGCAGTCAGTTGCACATCCGGGCGACGCAGCGGCATGATCGGGGCCAGCATGCTGACGTCAGCCGGCAAGCCTGAATGGATCGGCAGGGACATTGATGATGCGGTACGGATCGCCACGGATCTCGCATCCGACAACGACGCCCTTGCCCGGGTCCGCACGTCCCTGCGCGAAGAGATCAAATCATCGGCGCTGATGGATACCCGCGATCATGCGATCAAAATGATGGCTGCGCTCGAACAGGCTGTCGCCTAGCGCCGGTCAGGTGTTTTCCGAAACCGATTCCTGAGCCTGCTGCTTTAAGCTTTCGTGCAAGCCTTCGAAGGCCTTGATCTCGTGGCCGATCAGCTTTTGCGTCAGCTTCAGGCCCTTGTAAACCCGCCCTTCATCGACGGCGGCGCTGATCTGGTCGCCGATTTCACGTGCGCTTGGCGCAGCGGTAACATAATCGGTCAGGAATTGCCGGAACAGGTTCAGGTAATGATCCTTCCGTTCGTGGAATATGTAAGCGCATTGCAGGGCAAAATAGACCCGCGCCGCCGGTGTGCCGGTTTCCGCCTCCGAAAGGATTTCTTTCTCGCGAAGAATTGCGGCTTCATTGTGGATCAGCAGACTGGCGTTATGGCCGATGTTTTCAACCACGGCACCATTGATCACCAGCTTGTCCCCGGATTTAAAATCCAATTTTAACGGCATGGCATGTCTTCCTTTTCTAAGAAGCGTTAACGATCCCACATTACCGGCATCATATAGGGAATAAAACGATTAAACGGTAGGCTTTGCCTCGATAGCGCGCCCCGCCACCCAATCGGCCAGCGCCTTTTCAAGCCCGGCAAACACATCATCCCAGACACCCAGCCGGCGCTGTCGAAACAATCGCATCGAACTGTACCAGCATGTCGTTTCCGTATCTCTGCCCCAGCGCCAGTCGGCAGTGGTCGATGCCAACACCCAGACCGGCACACCCAGCGCACCGGCCAGATGCGCCATCGACGTATCCACCGTGATCACCAGATCAAGACCGGACACGACATCCGCCGTATTCGTGAAGCCTGCCAGTTGCGGCGAGATATCGACCAGACGCTGCTGCCACCCCAAAGCGGCGACCTGTTCAACACCCTGCCCGTACTGCAGGCTGTAAAAAGCCACATCCTCCCTGCTCAGAAGGCGATCAAAGCCGGCCAATGGCGCGCTTCGAAAGGCATCATTCTTGTGTTCGACATTGCCCTGCCAGACGAGGCCGACCGCTGGCCGCCTTTGTGGTCGAAAGGTGTTCTGGGACGCACGAACGTATCCATCCCTGCAGGGTACCGTTTCATCATCGGTATCGAACAGGCGTGGCAATTCCATCATGGAAATCTGGAAATCAACCCGGGGGACGACCTGTGTCAGGGTATAGACTTCCGAGATGCCGTCTATCGTTGCCATAAGTCCGGCAACGCTTTGCGAGCACTGACAGTGCACCGTGGCCCCTTGCTCCTTCAGCAATGTCGCATAACGGGCAAACTGGATCGTGTCGCCAAGCCCCTGCTCGGCAAAGATCAGGATCGATCGACCGGCAAGCGGCTCACCTTCCCACAGCGGCGCATCGGCGGGCGGCTTGAAGGCGGCGTAGGCTGACATTCGAAAGCGCCACGCATATTCCTTCCAGCCTTCCCGGTATTCACCGACCGTCAGCAGGGATACACCCAGATTAAAATGGGCTTCGGCATGATCCGGCTGAAGTGCGATCGCTTTTCTGAAATGCTCGATGGCATCTGACGGTTGACCCAGTGCCTGAACCGCATCTCCGGCATGCACAAGGGCCGGTACGTACTCGGGATGTTCCGACAGGATATCGTCCAGAATTGATAATGCTTCGGCAAATCGCCCATGGGACTTGATCGCCTGGGCCAGATAACAGCGGACATCCTTGTCAGACGCATTCAGCTCAAGCGCACGCCCGAACATCGCTTCGGCTTCGCCATAACGGCCCAGCGTCAGCAGCGTCGCCGCCCAATCCTTCAGGATCGCCTGATTCCCGGGTTTGAGCGCGTCCATCCGCTGATAGGTCGCCGCCGCCGCTTCGTAATCCCTGAGCCGGATTTGCGCACGCACCTGTGTTTCAAGACCGGCCATGAAATCTTCATGCAGCGCCAGCGTTTCCGTCAATAACGACAACGCCTGTTCGGCATCACCGGCGTGCAGATAGATACCGGCCAGACTGTTTATCGCATCGGGAAAATCCGGTCGAACAGTCAGGGCCCGCCGTATGAAGCGGATGCCCTTGTCGTGATTGCCGCGCTGATAGCTCAGCACACCCAGCATATGCAATGCGACGGGGTGATGACGCTGAAGTTTGAGTATTGACTGGTAAATCTGTTCTGCCAGCCCAATCCTGCCGGCGCTGTGAAGGCCGACCGCTTCGCTTAACAGCGTTTCGATCCTGGCTTCTACATCATCGGAAGGTGGGGAATTTGACATGCATCAGCGCTTTTTGCATCGGGATAGTGGTTATACTGATTGAAGGGAACCCTGTCGCTCTGAAAGTATAGCACAATGAAAACGCAACGCATCGGCATCACCTGGCAAATCACCGATATTCACGGCTGGGGCGTCTTCGGTTTGAACGTCGCACTGGAGCTGGCCAGGCACGGCCCGGTCCCGCCATTGATCATTTCGGATTACTTTATTGCCGCGCCGACACCCAGAATCAACAGATTGCTCGGACCTTATCTTAAGGCCCAGCCGGAGGTTCTGCGCCAGATCAACGATGCTTCCGGGCAGACGCTTCTGAGCGATACCCTCCTGCTCCACAGCCTCGGCAATGGGTTTATGCATTCACCAATCACCGAACGTGTCAGCGGCCATGCCAATATCGGCTTTATATTCTTTGAAAACGGTGCCCTCAATGAGGCGGCACTGACTCGCGCGCGCTATTTCGACAGTATTATCGCCGGTTCCAGCTGGAACCGGGACACAATCAAAGCGCATGGTTTCGAAAGCACCGCGTTCGTGTCTCAAGGGGTTGATCTTGAGCGTTTCAGACCCCGTGCGAAAAGCGGCGCGTTCGGTGATCGCTTTGTCGTTTTTTCAGGCGGCAAGCTTGAACTGCGCAAGGCACAGGATACCGTTCTGGCCGCCTTTAAAATTTTCCACACGCGCCACCCCGACGCCCTGCTGCTCAGCAACTGGCATAACAGCTGGCCTGTGACGGCCCGGGATATTGCCAGATCACCGCATGTTGACGGGAGCCCCGACATTGACGAGATGGGCGTCATCGACTTCAACGGATGGGTCATCAAAGCGGGCCTGCCCGATGAGGCTTACAGGGATGTCGGGCCCGTACCGAACGCGCATCTGCCGCCGATCCTTTCCGAGGTCGACGTCGCCTTGTTTCCGAACCGATGTGAGGGCGGCACCAATCTGGTGGCCATGGAAGCCATGGCATCAGGCGTTCCCTGCATCCTGTCGGCCAACACGGGTCATCTGGATATCATCACCGGTGACAATTGCTATGCGTTGCAGCAACAGACCGTATCACCACCCGATATCGACCCGTCCGGCGTCTGGCGGGAATCGGACATTGATGAGATCCTGGACGTGCTGGAAAGCGCCTATACGGACCGCGAGGAAGCACAAAGGCGAGCCCGGGCCGGTGTGCAGTTCATGCAGGGCCTGTCCTGGGAAAATCAGACCAGGGCCCTGATCGGGGAATTGTCGGCCTATATGTAACGACGGCCTTACCCAGCCAAGGGCTTGTCCGTTTTCAAAAGCCGCACCATGTCGGCCACTTCCGTGTCCCATTTATACCGTTCTTTGGCGCGGAACACCCGTGCCTCGGGATACCAGGGCGTCCGTGCTCCCTCGAGCATAAACACCCAGTAAGGAATTTTTGATGCCAGAACCCAGAACGGTTTGCCAAGGGCACCCGACAGATGCGCCATCGCGGAATCAACCGTGATCACCAGATCAAGGCAATCAATCAGGGCTGCACAATTGATCATCCGTGCCGTCTTTTCGTAAATTCCGCTCTCGATCTCATCAAACCGCATAAGCCGTGACGGATCATTAAGGGCTTCGATCTGTTCCAGACCCTGCCCCGCCTGCAGACTGACAAACGTATGGCCGGTTTCAAAAAGCGGTGCCAGGTCAACCAGTCTGGCGGATCGTTCAGCATCGCGACTGTGCTGGGCGTTGCCCTGCCAGGCCAGACCGATCCTGAGCCGCCCGGCCGGCAGGCGAGATTGCCATGCGGCTGTCTGTGCAGGATCGGCACGCAACCACGCAGCAGGCGGGATCGTCTCGAGCGTCGTCTCGAATAACGCCGGCAGGCTAAACAGATCGGCATGCAGATCAAAATCCGGCAAGGGATCGCCGAATTCGATGATGTCGACATTTTCAATGCGGCTCAGGGATGAAAACAGTTCCCGAAAGCCCTGGAATACGGTGAGAACGACCCTTGATGCACGCGCCGCCAGCAACGGAATGTAACGAGCGCACATGATCGCGTCGCCGATCCCCTGATCGCAATAGACAAGGACTGTCTTGTCACTGACCGGTGCCGATGCAATTTCTGCCAGATAGGGCTTTGTCAGCGTCGCCGAAGCGCGTTCCCGGTAAACGGTATCATCCAGTCGCTTCATAAAGTGCTGCCAGCCCTGCTGATAATCGCCACGCCGCAACAGGAACTGGCCATACTGGTAATGGGTCTGGTCCGGCGCATTGGCACGCTGGATCAACTGCCGGAAAATCTGCTCGGCCTCAAACAGGGCACCGTCATTTTCAAGCCCGACGGCACGGTGCAGCGCGTCTTGTAGAAGCGGGGTTGTTTTCATGAAACCGGCGAAATCAGTCCGTATGCAGGACGGTCAACATGTGAGCGGAGAATCATGCAAGCCGATCCGGACGATGCCGTTCAGGTGAAGAAATTCAGCACCGAACCAGCCGGGGGCACCTGCGGACTCAGGCTTTTATTCAATTGCGTCGCAAGCTCGGAATTGATCTCGAATGACAGTGAAATCGCCCGAAGCGTATTGCCGAGATCAACCTTCAGACCTTCAATCTCGTTGTTGCGTCGTTCTGATTCTTCAAACGTCAGATTGAGCAACTCGCTGTCCACCGCGGAGAAATCGGCCTGAACCTTGAATTCCAGGTCGAGTGCGGTCGAGATCGTGTTGGACGTCACCGTCGCAGCCACGGCGGCATTGTTGATGAAGGTATTCAGCCCGTCCACAAGGCCGGCGTTGTCCCCATCAAGCGTGCCGACCACCGGGGTCAGCGCCCTGAACGCGTCCAGCGAATCCTTGAAGCGCTGCGTCGCCTGTCCGTCGTTGATATCCGGATGCACGAACAAATACATGTTGTTGACCCGATCGGCAATCTTGTCGCGCAAGGTTTCAAACGCCGTCACATCATCCGCAGTAACATCGTTGTCACTGGTGATCAGTGCTTGCAGTTCGGCGAGATCGTCCTGAATGACTTCCAGCTGGCCATAATTGTTCTGGTTGCCGATACGGTATTGTTCGAGGATCGGCAGCGTGTCGACAAGACGGGCGGATTTGGCTTCCAGCCGCTCAATCTGATGATGCGTCGTGGAAGAATCGTTGATTTTATCCACTTCGTTGTTGAAGCGTTTGATCAACGTATTCTGCAGATTGTTGAACTGCACCTCAAAGCCGGTCCGCGCATTGGCTTGCGAGATCGACGCTAATGTGGCGCTGATGGTGTTGGCCATTGTTCTAACTCCTGCGCACGGCATTCTTGCCAAGGTTAAATATAGACCGGATCAAGACAAAAAGCCATATATTCTTTACCATTCAGAGGTCGATTGCGACTCCCATGAAGGTCTTGTTAACGTTAACCTATTAGCCTCATGACTTGAATTTTACATCCCTTTTTGAGTAGTCATCTGGTCAAGCACATGTCTGAAAATCGTCCCGAGACTCAGGAACAGCGCGATGCCCTGCGCGCCCGCAATCTTGAAGCATTCAAACGTCACAGTATTGACACGGCAAACCGTCTGCTGGCCCATAAACCGGCCACCGAGCTGGTATTTGATGAAGACGGCCAACCCGACGTGGAATTCCAGGGACAAAAATTCTATGACGGCCAGTATGACGAATACGTCAAGAAACAGATCGAGGCATACAGGAAAAATCCTTACCGGATCGGCCTGGCCATACCACAGCCAAGCGACTTCGACGTTTACGGTGAAAGATTTCTCACCGATACGCTAAAGCGTGCGACACTTGAAGCCGACGCACAATTTTCCAAACACCTGCCGTCGCTGAAAACCTTCTTTGTCACCGTGCTCGGGATCGGCCTCGGCGGACATCTGTCAGAGATCGCCGAATTCAGCAACTGCAGGGTCATGTATATTATCGATCCGAATATTGAAAACCTCTATCACTCGCTCGAGTTATTCGACTGGGAAGCATTGATGGACAGCCGCGCCGCCAAAGGCGGGCAGGTTCTGTTCATGATCGGCAACAACTCGGTCGCACACTTTAACAATGTTCGCGCACATGTCCGCTGGTGCAATACGCCCGGGATGGATGGACTGTTGATCTATACGCACTACAACAACCCGGTGTTCACCGAAATCCTCAGGGAATTCGACAAGAATACCCACCTGTTTCTGGCCGGGCTCGGCTTTTACAATGACGAATGTAAAATGCTGGAAAACACGCACAGGAACCTGTCGGGCGGATCAGCGCATATCTACACCCGCCAGGACGATCCGCTGATTCCCTATCCCTGCTTTATTGTCGGCTGCGGCCCTTCCCTTGATGCGGATCTGGTGCATATTAAAAATCTTGCTGACAAAGCCATCATCATTTCCAGCGGTTCGGCCCTTGGCCCGCTGCTGAACGCCGGCATCACGCCTGATTTTCAGATCGAGGTCGAGAATGAAGGCATCCTCCCGGTTATGCAGCATGTTGCGGAACATCACGATATTTCCGAAATCTGCCTGGTCACCTCGACAACGGCTGAGCCGGAAATCGTCGATTATTTCAAACGCATCATCTATCATTTCCGCCCGGCGCTGTCTCCATACGGGATCTTTTCCGACAACCCCGCGAATACAATTCCCTATCATGACCCCTCGGTTGTCAACTCCAGCCTGGGGTTCGCACAGGATCTCGGCTTCAGGGAGTTTTATTTTTTCGGCTGTGATATGGGGACGAAAAACCCCAAGCTTCACCACGCCCGTAATTCCTATCATTTTGCCCCGGATGCAGTCCTTCCCGACAACGATTTCTGCATCCCGATTCCGGCAAATTTCGGTGGCACGACATATACCAGTTCCGGTCTTTACTGGGTCAAATCAAGCCTTGAAATGGCGATGACCCAGAAACGCCTGGGCCGCAGCTATTACAACTGCAGCGATGGCGGGCATCTGGAAAAGGCCATTGCCAAATTTGCCAAATCCGTCTCGCTGCCGGCACAGAAAAACCCCAATTTCAAAATTGAATTCGTGCAATCGACATTTGCCAAATGTCCGGTCATGGAGACCGAAACCTTCGCCGGCTTCTGGGACCAGGACAGGGTCAGAGCCGCCACGGACCAGTGCTTTGACAACTTGCTGGATATCATCGCCAATGCCGCATTCCTGCTGGACAAGGATTACCAGATAGAAATCAACAAAATCCTGTTCTTCGGCAAAACGCCGCTCGACCGCGGGATCTGCACATGGGTTCGCGGGACACTGCAGATGATGCTGCTGGCGGTCGAATTTTATGGCAACCGGCTGATCGGATCAGACTCAGAACTGGCATTTGAAGAAATCATCCGCGAGGAACTCACCCACGCACTGGAAGACATGCACAGCAGGTCAATAGAACTGATCAACAAGCTCAACTGACCGTGGGCAGTCGGGCATGGACGCGATCAACCACCCCTGACCAATCGCCGATTTTCGTCTGCCGGAACAATCGCATGCTGGCGTACCAGTCGGTGTCTTCCCGGTCCAGCATCCAGCGCCAGTCGGGAACGCGTGAAATCAGCGCCCACACCGGCACGCCCAGGGCACCGGCCAGATGGGCAAGCGCCGTATCAACGGTAATCAGCAGATCAAGCTCGACCATGACCCCGGCAAGCTCGAATAGCGGAAGCGGTGCCTGAAAAATTTCGCGGGGGCGGATCGCTTCAGGGATTTCCTGCAGTTGCCGGCGCGCATCGCCGATCTGCAGCGAATAGAAAGTGGTATCAGGATCACCCAGCACAGGGCTGAGGGCCTGCAACGGCATTGAGCGCTTGTGGTCCGTCTTGTGGTTCGGATTACCGGCCCAGACCAGACCAACGCGCCGTTTTGCTGCCTTCTCGTCCAACAGGCCCGCCGCGCCAGCTTTCACGGTGGCCGGGACCGTAAGATATGTATCCCGACAGGGAATGGTTGCAGGGATGATGCCCAGTATCCTCGGCAAATCCAGTATTGCTACCTGATAGTCGAGATCCGGTAACGGATCGTCGGCTGTCAGGACGCCGGCAATGCCGGGTATCGATCCGAGAATATCCCGCAACGCCGCATCACAAAACAGAAAGACTTTTGCACCGCCGGCCGCCAGCGGTGTTGCGAACCGGGCGAACTGAATGGTATCGCCAAGCCCCTGCTCGGCAAGCAGAACAATTGAACGCCCTTGCAGGGGTTGCCCGTCCCAGCGCGGCAAACCGGCATTGATTTCCGGCTCACTGCGACCGACAACCCGGTTTCGGAACTGAAACCCTTCCCAGCCGGCGTCATAGTCACCGGACAATAACTGGCACAAGCCAAGATGATAGCGTGCAGAGATATCCTCGGGATTTTTTCTGAGGCACCGTTTGAACATCGACGCCGCCTCATCAAAACGGGCCAGCTCGTTCAGAACCATTCCGAGGCTGCAAACCAGAGAAGGCTTGAAGCCGCCAAGCCGCATTGCCTTGCGATACCAGGTCTCGGCCTCTGCGTAGCGACCGCTGTCGGCATACACCATGCCCAGTGATTCCGGCACCAGCGCTTCGCCAGGATAATGGTTGAAGAGTACCGACAACATGTCGGTACCGCGCTGAAAGTCGCCGGACAAGGCGACCGTCAGACCAAGCCCGACCGCCGCGCTCAGATTGTCTGGCGCTACTGCGTAGACTTCCCGAAAGCAGCGCGAGGCTTCCCTGAAGTCACCCCGTTGCAAAGCGGACTGCCCTTGCAGCAGAATCTGGTGATGCGTGGCTGGCGTTTCGTCCATATCCGGTTGCGCCCGTTGTTCAATCCCGCCAATTTATCACACGAAACGAGGGTGCGCAGAAAATGAAAACGACCGCCGCATTGCTGCGACGGTCGAATTCTTATTACCGATGGCCTTCAGGCGCGAGCGCCAGAAGAACCGGCTTTCAGGCTTAACGGAAGAGACCCAGGATACCCTGTTCGGCCTGACCGGCGAAAGCCAGTGCCGAGATACCCAACTGTTGACGGGTCTGCAGGGCCAACAGGTTGGCACCTTCTTCGTTCAGATCAGCCAGTGTCAGTTTGCCGGCACCCGAATCGAGGGTGTTCACGTAGCTGGACGTGAAGTCAAGACGGGTTTGCAGCAGTGCCACGTTGGAACCCAGCGTTTGCGACCGCGCACGAAGCGTGGTCAGCGCCGAGTCGAGTTCCGTGGTCAGCGCATCGATGGTCGACGACACACCTTCGGTCACGAAGTTGGTCGCGTTACCGTCGGTGTTGACGTTGACCGGCGTCGCGGCAGCAGCCGTTGCGGCAACGGCAACAAACGTACCGGTCGTACCGGCACCGGACTGAACGGCTGACAGCAGGTTGATGGTCAGAATTTGACCCTGCGTCAGGGTCGTGGTTTCAACGGCGTTGGTGTTGACAGCCAGACCGAATGAGAAGGACGCCGTGCCGTAAGCAACGGTCAGACCGCCACCACTGCCTTCAGCGATGCTTGCGCCCGTACCCTGATAGGTCACGGTGATGGCACCACTCGAGGTCGAGACACCCGAAGCCGCAGCATAGTTGAAGGAGGCATCAGTCGCGATGGCAGCGTCTTCAATACCAAGACCGGTTTGAGTGGAGTTTGATGCGCTGATCGTCAACTGGCTCGAGGTCTGGTCGGAGAAGGAAACGGCCAACGATTCCGTATCGTTGTCGACCAGATTGGTGCCCTGATACGACGCATCGGCAGCCAATGTGCCAATCTGCGTGCGGAGCGTTCCGTACTGCGTAACAAGATCGGTGAACTGCGTGCCGGTAGCCGATTTCAGCGAGGAAGCAACACCCTTGAGCTGGCGGACGATGGCTTCGATGCTTTCCAAACCACCCAGCGCAGCGGTAACCGTGCTAATCCCCTGGTCGATGCCGTCTTTCTTCTCGTTGAAGTCGAACGAACGGTCGCTGAGGGATTTCGCCTGGAAGAACGCGACCGGATCATCAATGGCGCTTGCAACTTCAAGACCCGTCGACAGACGGCCCTGGGTGCGTTCAACAAGTGAAGTGGTGCTTTGGAGAGAGAGAAGGCTGCTACGTACGGCAGCTGAGAGAGTTACGTCACTCATAATGTGTACTCCTTTCTAGAGTAATCGATGCGGATTATTTTAATCCGCAGGTTAACGCGATCCGACATTCTGCCAAATCCCGTGCAAACTTTATACTCAAATGCACGAAATGAGTCAAAATAAAAATGCGGCACGGTCCAGAAATAAATAATCCTGATTCTACAGCATGTTAGGGCAATAGCTATCTCAGGAAAACTAAAATATCCTTGAAAACATGCTCGCATCCGGTCGCCGTGACGGATCGGATTTCCGGCAGAGAATTGACTTTTCGGGGCTTCCGGCCCTACATTGTGCCGCGCCTGACAAAAACCACGGGCGCGATTCCGAGAACTGGAATCTGTTGAGGACATATCGATGAGTGACAGAGAAAACGTCGACCACATCGCCTCCGTCAAATACACGGACGTTGAAGAAGTGCTGGCCGAAGAGTTCGGCGAGCGCTTTCGCGATTACCGAAAATCCTACAAAAAAAGCCTCAATTACGATAGCAACGGCTATGTGCCGGATTTTCCGCTGACCGTATCGATGGAGTTCGTGAACCGCTGCAACCTCAGTTGCCAGATGTGTTACACGATCAATCATTCCGACAAGAAATCGACGCTGGAGCTGCGCGATATTGCCACCATTATGGCAGAATGCGGGGCCAACGGACTGCCCGCCGCCGTCGTCGGCATGGGTTCCGAAGCCCTGATCTTCAAAGGCGCGCGCGCGGCCATCGCCGAGGTCCGCAAGGCCGGCGTGATGGATGTCTTTCTTGGCACCAACGGTGTCCTGCTTGATGCCTCGCTCAGCGAATTTCTGGTTGAACAGCGGATCGCCAGGATCGAGGTTTCACTCGATGCCGCAACCCCGGAAACCTACAGGAAAATCCGCGGCAAGGACGAACTGGTCCGCATTGAGCGCAATCTCGAAACCCTGATCGAGACACGCAAACGCATGAACTCGAAACTGCCGGTGATCCGGCTGTGTTTCTGCGTTCAGAAAGACAACATCCACGAACAGCGGGCGTTTCTCGAAAAATGGCGTGACCGGGTCGACTATATCGATTTTCAGGAAATGGTTGATTTCGGCGAGGTCGATACATTTCGCGCCATGGGCGACGATGCCTCGGTCCCGGCTGATCTGCCGGCCCCGGCCAGCACCTATTGCGCCTATCCGTTCAACAGCCTGCATGTGTGGTCGAACGGTGACGTCACGCCGTGCTGCACGTTCTTCGGCAAGGCCCTGACCATCGGCAACACCAAAAAAGATACACTGCTTGATATCTGGAACGGTGACGCGCTGGCTGAAATCCGCCGACAGTTACAGACCGGCGAATTGAACAAGGTTTGCCACGCCTGCCTGACCAGCCGCGATACGGAAAACTTCGCCAAGGCCAACTCAACCGCCAGAGAAGGCACACCTCCGAATAGTGCATTGGCACCGGCAGAATAATTTCCCGCCCACCGAAGATTGGGCGCGTTACGCCGGCGGCGGCTTGAGACGCCTTTTTTTAAGGCGGTCCGAAGCCAGCGACTCCTCGGGGAAATTTATTTTAACCGGAATTTTAAAACGGTCGATTTTGTCCTGGCATGATTTCTTGATCCGCACCCGGGCTTCGGCTGCGGGCTCCGGATTGAGCAAAACGATGTCCGCACAGACAATCTTGCCCATCAGCGGATGGCTTTCGCCATAAACCGCCGCATCTTTGATATTGTCCAGGGTCAGCAGAACGCTTTCAACCTCAGCAGGATATACCTTGTCCCCGCCGATATTGATGAGATCGGATGCACGGCCCAGAATTCGGAAATAGTCACCATCGACCTCGACCTTGTCGCCGGTCATGAAATACCCATCCTCCGTGAAAGGTGACGGTGCGTTCAGATATCCCAGCATTGCCGATGGTGATCTGATCTGCAGTTCGTCATCGACCACACGAATATCAAAGCCCGCACCGCCCAGCCTGACCCATAACGATCCGTCATCGCGGGATTTCGCACGCAGCACACCGAGCTCGATCAGGCCATAGGTCTGGCGCAGCTCAACCGTCGGGAATGCCGCACCGAGTTGCCGGAGCGTGCTTTCCGGCATCGGCTCGGCACCATAGCTGATGATCCTGAGCGTCGAAAAATCCCGGTTCAGCCAGGCTTTGCTCAGCAACAACATGTTCAGGAACGTCGGTGTCGCCGGCAACAGCTCGACGCCATGCGCCTCGATCAATCCGCACACATAATCCGGCCGGCGATTTTCCGGCAGCACGACAAGCGACAGATTCGACAAACCATGCAGCAGGGTATTCAGCCCGCCCCAGTGATCAAACATCAGAAAATTAAGCGTGACGAGCGCCGGTCTGCGGGTGAGAAATTTTTCAAGCAACAACGAAAAATCATGCACCACGCCTTTCGGCTCACCCGTCGATCCTGACGTGAACAGGATCAGCCCGGCTGCCTTGCGGGCACGCACATCTGCAATCAGGGGGGCGTTTTTCTCACTTGCCGGCAAGGCATGCATTGCAATGCTGCCGGATGGATCGACAACGATTTCGTGCTCGGCTTCAACCAGCGGCAAGACGCGGACCAGGGTTTTCCGGGTCGCCGGCAACAACGGCACAATGATCGCCCTGAGGCGAGTCAACGCCAACAGGATCGCCACGGTCTTCGGTGCATAATCAGCGTTCAGGATTACCGTCTGGCCCTGCCCGACACCGGCTTCGATCAACCAGCGGGTGGCGTCCTCAACCTCTTGCACGACCCAGGAAAAGCTTTTCAACTCGCCTTGATACGCCAGTGCCGGCGCTTCGCCGGCCTCGGCAAAGCGCCCCATCAACGTATCGATAACCGCAGTTGCCATTATAGTCTCATCACCGATACGCCCCAGGAAAGGCCGACGCCGAAGCCGCACAAAACCACCAGATCACCCGACCTGATCCGTCCGTCCCTAAGGGCACTGTCGAGGGCCGCGGGCACCGACGCCGACACCAGATTGCCGACATGAGAAAATGCCCGGATCATCTTCGCATCGGGTATTTCGAGCAGCCGCTGGATCGTATCAAGGGCAACGGCGCTGGCCTGATGAAAAATGAAGGCATCGATGTCAGCCGGGGCCAGTTTATTTTTTGACAGCGTGTCCCGAACCGCTTTCGGTACGGTATCGCTGAAAAACGAGAGGATTTTCAGGCCATCCATGTGAATGCAGTTTTCCGCCTCCCGCACCCCGTCTGTTTCGACCGATCCGGGGTGCCGGGCACCTCCCCGTTTGACGGAAAATCGGGCGAACAGATCGCCGCGGCTGCCGAACACCGGGATATACTGTTCCCGGTCTGGATCATGCTCCAGAAGCGTCGCCGCCGCGCCATCGCCAAACAGGGCACGGGTCGAGCGGTCTTGCGGATGGATGTAGCGCGTATAGGTATCGGCGGTTAAAATCAGCACTGTTTTGGCGACATCCCCCTGCATCAATCCCCGGGCAATCTGCAGAAGATAGGGAAACGCCGAACATCCCATATTGATATCCAGGCAGAATGCATCGTTCCGGATGCCTAGCCGGTGCTGCAAAATGCTCGCATTGCCCGGCACGACATAATCCGGCGTCTCGGTACAGACGATCAACGCATCAATGCCGGACAGTTCGATATCATATTCATCAGCCAGACCGTTGGCAGCGGCTTCGGCCAGATCCAGCGCCGTCTCCGTCGCATCGGCGACATATCGGGCATGGACGCCGGTCCGCGCCACCAGTCTCGCAACATCCCAATCAGGGCAGGTGACAGCCAGAGACTCGTTACTCAGCAATGTCTTTGGAAACGCCGTGCGTGTTGCAACGATTTTCATGCCTCGGCCCCGGCTCCGGCCAGCAGCGCTTCACCCAGCGACACCGGGCGGCCATGACCGGCATAAATTGTCAGATCAGGCGGCAGAGCTGCATATTTCTGCAAGGATTGCTGCAGCGCTTTCCTGCTGCCGCCCGGCAGGTCCGAACGGCCCGGCCCACTACCCATAAGCGTGTCGCCGCTGAACAATGACGCACCGATAACGAACGAGACCCCGCCTTCGGTATGTCCGGGTGTTTCCAGCACGCTGACATCGAACGGGCCCAGATCGGATTGCCTGATGTCGGCGACGGACGTTACCTGTTTCGGCACCGTGACATTCGTTTCGCTGCTGAAAATCAGTTTGTACAGATTGGCCCGGCGCATCAGCGGCACATCGCCGTCATGCAGGAAAAACGGAATCTGAAAATGCGTCCGGACCGCCTCGACGGCACCGATGTGGTCGAAATGTGCATGCGTGTTGAGGATGGCCCTGGGTTGCAGATGATTGCTGTCGATGGCCTCGATGATGCGATCCGCTTCACTGCCGGGATCGATGATCAGGGCAATCCCGTCCTCGTGCACAATATAGCAGTTCTGCCGCATCGGCCCGTTGGTGATCCGGATGACACTCTCGCTCACCGCACACCACCGAAAAAAAGTATCTGATTGGTGATATTCTTCGCCGCACCATCCAGCAGAAACTGCAGGGCGTGAAAAATCTCGTCAGCCGAGATCGGTGCCGGTTTCGTGAGATGGCCGGCTTTTTCCACCAGGGCCGTATCCGACAACGCCTCGACCATACCGCTTTCGGCAACCAGTGAAAGGCCAAGGGTGTTCAGGGTTATATCGGCATCGGCGATTTCGTTGGCGAACACCGCATTGATATTTTCAAGTGCGGCCTTGGATGCCGTATAGGCAAGGCTGCCCTTGCTGGCGAGTGGCACATTGATCGATGAAAAATGCACGATCCGACCGTGTCCGGTTTTTTTCATCTGCTTCAGGGCTTCGCGGGTCATCAGGAAAGCACCGAGCAGATTTGTATCCAGCACCGATTTGAATGTGTCGCCGGTCGTCAGCAGACCCGGCATGCTGGCGGCGATGCCGGCACAGTTGATCAGCGCATCAATGACCACTCCGTCGCCACGCAGCTTCGAATAAAACTGCTGAACGGCACTTTCGTCGGCGACGTCCAGGCACGTATGAGCATAATTCGCGTGGTCAAGATCGCCGGGGCTGCGGCTGATACCCAGAACCGTATCGCCATTCTGCAAAAACCGCGCCGCGATCATCCGCCCGGTTCCCCGGCTCGTGCCCGTAATGACGATCTTTCGCCCCATAGGTGCGCTCATTTCTGTTCAATGGCCTGTAAACTGGCCTGCTCAATAGCCTGTTCGTTGAAAACTGCAGCGGCGTATTACGACAATCGCTTGTCGACATAATCAGCAAGTGACTGAACCGAGTCAAAAGGACTGCTTTCCTGCGTCATGCTGTCTTCGGTGATCAGGGTAACAATCTGACCTGTTTCATCCATGATGGCTTCTTCAATGGCGACAACCAGATTGACCAGCACAAGCGAGTCGACCGTTGTCGTATCCCCCAGCAGAGGCGTATCCGGTGCCTTTTTAATGGCCTGGCCGTCATCTGACATCTGGTTCACGCTGTCGATGGCAGCATAAACGAATTCAATTCCCGTCGTCATCGTCTCTCCGATCTACCATGCATCATCAGAATCTTCTGACTATGTCAGAGTCTATCCACTCGTCGTTTCACCCGACAGTATACAATGTTCCTTCGGCCTCGCCCGAAACTATAACATCTGCCGTATAGTCATAAATATCACAGGCGGCAATCGTCCTGAAGCCATATCCCTGACCCGGTTTTTCACCCTGATACAAACGCAAATTCCAAAGCTCCTCACCCGCGCGTGTGACATCGGTGACGATGTTGTTATCCCAATAGCGGGCGTAATAGCCGAAGGTCCTCGGCGATGTCGTGCCATCGGCGTGTGTATAATCGACGGCGACGTCCTTGATGAACCGATACGGCACACCAAAGGCCTGTTCGACGTGGTGGTAGAACGACATGCATTCATTGTCGTACAGGTCAAGCGCACCAATACGACCGTTCAGCTCGTGAACAAGGGCAAACGGCGAGTTCGGCCCGATCCCGGTGTAATCGCTGAGTGCTGCGAATCGTCCGGCATTGAAACCAAGGGCTGCAAACGAAAGGAAGGGGTGTTCGGTTCGAAGTGCTGCAGGATGTTTTCTCGCCGCTTCGGTGATCGCCCCCATGGCGGACGGTGTATTGCGCATGTCGAAGACGGCTTCGCTGATGACCTTGAAGTTAAACAACGGCACCAGCACTGTCCCTTCTGGGCCCACGGCATCAAGGAACGAATCAACCACATCTGTCGGCGAAAACTGGCGGTTTCTGATCTTGCATGCATACAGCAGCCTGACCGACGACGAATGCACCATCAAAGTCTCCCCCGGCGCAACACCGGCAGCACGCCAGGCATCAGCAAGGGAGGCTCGAACATCGGTCACGGTTTCCTGGCTCATGTCATAGTCAGCCTTGCCCACTGCATCCAGGCGCTTTGCAATCGCGCCACCGTATCACTTCAACTGATTTCCCGGATCAACCCGGCTTTGAGAAACCTCTCCACCGCATCGTCATAGGCTTCTATCGGCAGCGCCGAGCCGTCGGCAATCGCCAGCAGGTCCTTTTCGCCGTCGGCATCGATCATCAGCTGATAAAAGGCTAAGCCGCCGAACGTCGCCTTGGTCGCCGTGGTGCCGGTGCCGAGTCCGTGCTGATAGGGATAGACGCCATGCTTCGTCAGGAACGGCGTGCCGGTGAAGGTCGCCTTGTAGGTTCTGGCCCGCTCGATCGCCTGGATCGCATCCCAGGTAATTTCCATGATGTCCGACAGATTGTCCGGCCTGATCAGCGTCAGATCATCAGCCGAGCTATGATACTCGGCATAACCGATCCGTTTCTTGCCCGGAATGACCGGCGTGATATGGCCGCCGCGGATCGGATGGCCGAACGGGACGCGGAGGCCGATGGCGTTGAAATGGGCCTGATCCGAGCCGTTGCACACCCCGTCGTATTCAAGAATTTCATGTGGCAAGCCGCTGTTCCTGAGGGCGTGCTCAAAAGCGCGGTCGACCAGCGCATCGCCGTAATAGCTTTTGACGTAGCGGATCGGCGCATCATCCCCACAGATGGCGATTTCATAGCCGCCGACGATATTCTTCAGATGATCCTTGTGCGCGTCGATCCATGTCAGCGCGCCGATGGTTTCCGGCCAGATGCAGAGCCGGTAAGAATAATGCCGCCCCTTCATATCGCTCAGACGCCGGAACAGCTCGGTCGCCACTGAAACGCCGCTCAGGTTATCGTTGGCACCATAGGGATGGCACAGATACGTGCAGACCATGATCTCCTGTTTGCTTTCGCCCGGCAGGAAATATTCGCCGACCCTGAGCACACCTTCGTTCAGCTCGGTATCGATATGCACCTTGTAGGTGCCGGGCTTCCAGTGCCTGATCTGGTTCTGTGAGGCGCACAGCCCCCAGTCATAACGGTAATAGGATTGCCGGAGCGGTATGGCATCGGGCAGCTCTGGGTGCGTCGACACCCGCTCTAACAGTTCTTCCAGCGACAATTCGCCGTCAAAGGCGCCAGAATAGATATGCACGTGATACGGATGATCGGCAAAATCCAGCACCCGCGTCCCGTCCGGGCCTTCGACCCAGGCCTCGTTGACGACAAACTCCGGCGGAATGGTCCAGTCGCCGACACTCATCCCGGTTTTGAATTCATTGATCTCGAAGTCGAGATACTTCTGCAGCACCTCAAGCGAAGCCAGAAAATCAGGGCCGCACAGTGCCCGGTATCTGGGGAACAGGTCTTCGACAATTTTCCAGATCGTCTCGCGGCTGCTGTTGACGAAATTCGATGATGGACCGTGATCTATATAGGCCATAGGAAATCTGCTTTCTGCTGTGCGAAACCGCCTGCCTGCATAAAGAGACAAGGGACGATGGTCGGTAATCGTTACCGATAAATGGTAAAAATATTACCAACACACGGCTCGGGCACCCTCTCAGCCGTGACCGGCTGGCACACAGTTGAAGCGATAGTCCGCGGACACGCCGTTTTCATTTTCTGCGCGGCACCGGCCCTGATAGCGCAGTCCCGGCTTGAGCCCATGGACATTGACCCTGACATCACGCGGCGCCGTCCACTTGCCGATGGATAGCGGCGGGACCGAAATTTCATCACCATCTTCCGAGGTCAGGGTCATGTGCATGATTGCGGACGGCCCCATGGCCATGGTCCGAAGCGCGATCCTCGCCTTATCGTCCCGGCGCTCTATGACCGATGCCGAAAGAATATACGGCACTTCTGTTGTCGGACGACACACCTCGACAATATCGCCGGCCAAGACCCCGTCGGCATTTTCCGCAACCAGTTGCGCATACACGGGGACGCCAGCCGGCAATCCCTCGACATTTTCAGAAAAAGTAAACGCTTCGGGCGAGGGAATGAATGGCAGGCCCTGGCCAAATACCTCAACGGCATCAAGCCCCACAATCCCCTGCCGGTGTCCGGAGTTGATCCGCAACCGAAGATAACGCGCCCGCACAGGTTCCGCCAGAACCACGACCCTGACCAGCCCCCTGTCGCCACCGATGTCACCCCATGCCGCCGGGTCTTCGGGGGTATCAACCAGCTCGCCATGCCAGACGCCATCAAAGCTATTCCCGTCCATGGACAGCGCGATTTCAATGCTTTTGGCCGGTGCCAGCACACACTGGTGCAGCTTGAAGCTTTTGATTTTCGCCTCACCGCGAAGTCGCCAGATCAGTTCCAGAGGCTCATCCGGATCAAACGCCGTGCGCCAGCATTTTTCCACATCTCCGATGCTGCCGTCCGTAAGTTGTGCCGGATCACCGGATGAATTTTCAGGGAACACGCACAATTCGGCCTTCTGGCCCGGTCCCAGAAGAGATCGTGATCGATAGGCCATCCCAAGTTCAGATATTTCGATGGCCCCTTCCGGAGTGTTCAGATCATGACCGTGAACAAATGCCAGGCAGACATTGCCACTGCTGTTCTGGCGCTGGACTTCCTGGATCGGCGCATAGGTATAGCGCTCCATGCTTTCGCCCATTTCCTCGGTATTGCTGCCACAGAACGTCCAACTGGTTGATTGTCCAGGCAGATCAAAATCCAGTCGATGCCATTCCCCGTCAGCCTGAAAGGCCTTTGGGGTCGCATCATCGGTGACCGCCCAAGCCGCCAGATCATTAGAAAAATCCGGGTAAACAGCGGTACCTGTCCGTCCGTGTATCCACACAACCGGAGAAAAATCCTTGGCATCCAGATCGTCGGATCGATACGTCATCGAGAACACCGCATCGCGCAGGTCAAGTCCCTCCCCCGGGTAGCTTTGAGTCGGGAACGTATCTGATGATTTTTTGCCTGCGAGCACCCCGTATTCATGAGCCTGCGTATTCCACCCGAACAACAGATCGATAATACCGATCCCGTTCAAATGATTCCTGTCCTTGCCGAACGGCCATTCCAGGCACATGGCCCCGACCGGGAACCGGCTGGACGAATCAGACATCTGCTCAGGGTTTTCCAGTTTCTTAAAAATTACCTCCGCCGCATTCACGTTGATACGACGAAACAGATTCTCACCCGTATCACGGACCCGGCCATAGCGTCCGGCAGGCATGCCCCGGACCGCCGTGCGCTCACTCAGCGCATCCGCGCTCATCCCATAGCGAAAATAATACCGTGTCGGGATATCAAACCCGGCAAGCCTGCCGTTAAGACTTATGCCATTAATCCCCAACGGCTCAGCGTCTTCGGTCTGAACGTGCTGGTCGACCGCGCGAACATTGTCTGTAATGACCGGATTTGAAGAAACACCTCCCTGATCCGCATCCATATTACACTGCTCGTCAAGTATCGCCGAAACCTCCTGACCCAGACCCATACTGGCAATTGACGTGTGCCCTTGCCCCTTTTCGGCGTCGTAGATACTGACCTGCATGAAAGGCTGATGATGAAAACCCTTCTCCGCATTTTTGCATACATCTTGCCAGGTTCGCCTGATATGCCCGAGCCGTCCATCCTCATAGTGGAAACAAATCTCCAGTAAATAACCGATCGGCGAGTCGGGATAGGACTTTTTGTAGAGATTAATCAATATCAGGCGTTCACGGCGACCGACATTGTTGCCCAGAAAATGAAAAATGCATGACGGGTGATACGGAATTTGCTGAAAGATATCGTGGAGATTTTTAACAGCAGAAGGGAAATCACGACGCGATGCGTTCGCCTGAAACTGCAGATAAAGTTCATTGATGGCCGCTTCAATGACGAACATTTGAAAATGACCCAGATTCTAATTCAGCGGGGAACACATTTTGAAGCCTGATCATACTGGCTGAATAAAAGTTGCTTTTCAACAGGCCAGATGCTGACGCATACACGCTTTCAACCGATTTTAAGATTCATGGTATAAGTTGATCGTTCGCATAACCGGAAATCAGTCAGGCGAGGAAACAGCAGTGCCCACCCCCTCAACGCTTTATGGCCATGGCGTGTTCATCATCGCCGAAGTCGGCAACAACCACGAAGGAGACTTCGCGCTGGCCAGGGATATGGTCGGTCTTGCCGCCGCCGCCGGTGTCGATGCCGTCAAGTTCCAGACCATCGTGCCGGAACGGTTCGTCAACCGTTCGGACGAGCCGCGTTTTTCCACGCTCAAGAAATTTCAGTTCAGCTACGATCAGTTCACCGAGCTTTCCACACTGGCGCACAATGCCAGCATCAAATTTATCTCGACGCCGTTCGATCTTGAAAGTGCTATGTTTCTGGGCGGCATCTGCGACGCCATCAAGATCGCGTCGAGCGACAACACCTTTTTTGCCCTGATCGAGGCTGCCGCCAAAACGGCTAAGCCGTTGATCATCTCGACCGGTCTTGCCGACGAGGCCGACGTCCGGAGCGCCGTCGCCACCGTCGCAAAGGTCTGGGGTGTCGACCGCGACCCTGCTGATCTGGGCCTGCTGCACTGCGTCAGCAATTATCCGACAGCCCCCGAAAACGCCAACATCGGTGCGGTATCAAGCCTGAAGGCGGCATTCCCCGAACGTACCGTCGGCTATTCCGATCACACCATCGGCATCGAGGCGGCGAGGCTCGCCGTCGGTGCCGGGGCCCGCATCATCGAAAAGCACTTCACCATCGCCAACGATCATTCCGAATTCCGCGACCACCAGCTTTCCGCTGATCCGAAGACCATGAAGCAACTGGTCGAGACGATCCGAGAGGCATCGCTGCTGATGGGCAGCGGCAAGATCGAAATGGCCGCCAGCGAAGTTGAGATCGCACCGGCGATCCGCCGTTCCATCGTCGCCGCCAGGCACCTCGACGGTGGCCACCGGATCACCCATGAGGATCTGCTGTGGACCCGTCCCGGCACCGGGATGGGACCGGGGCGCGAGCACGAGATTGTCGGCAAAAGACTGAAAGCGCCGATGGCCGAGGGCGATCCTTTCAAGCCCGAAAACCTGATCTGAGGGCGACGGTTTATGTGTGGCATTGCCGGCGTCTTTGGTCCCCGCCCCCTGTCACCCGCTGATTGCCGTCGGGCACTGGACAGCATGGGGCACCGGGGGCCGGATGCCGAAGGCATCGCCACATACGCGCTCGGCAGCAACGCGATCACGTTCCTGCATACCCGGCTTGCCATCATCGATCTTGATGCCCGCGCCAACCAACCGTTCCAGCGGGATAAGCTGCACCTGAGCTACAACGGCGAGATTTACAATTATCTGGAACTGCGGAACGAGCTTGCCGGCCTTGGCCAGCGCTTCATCACCGATTCCGATACCGAGGTTCTGCTCGCCGCCTATCAGCAATGGGGAGACGGGTTTGTCGACCGGCTGGAAGGGATGTGGGCGTTTGCCCTGTTTGATGCCGAACGCGGTGTCGTGATCCTGAGCCGAGACCGTTTCGGCGAGAAACCGCTCTATACCTGGTTCCGTGACGGCACCCTCTATTTCGCATCGGAAATCAAAACGCTGGACGCTATGGCCGGGGCCAGGGCCGACGTTAATACCGATCAACTGCGCCGCTATCTGGTCAACGGCTACAAGTGTCTCGGCAAATCAGGCGAAACCTATTTCAAGGGTATCGACGCTTTCCCCGCCGCCGGCTACGCCGTCCTCAAGGCACCCGCTCCGCCCACCGCCAAGCCCTACTGGCGGCTCGCCACGGATATCCGGGAGACCACATTTAAAGACGCCGTCGTCAGGGCCAAATCCTTACTGACCCGGTCCGTCGATCTCAGGATGCGGGCCGACGTGCCGCTCGCCTTCTGTTTGTCCGGGGGTGTCGATTCCGCAACGCTGGCAGCGATTGCGGCAAAGGATATGGGCCGCGACATTCATTGCTATTCGATCATCGACAGCGACGAGCGCTATGATGAAAGCGCCAATATCCAAACCATGGTCGACCATCTGGGTTGCCGGCATCATACGGTCGAAACCTCGACAGAAGGTTTTTTCGACCGCATGCGCACCCTCGTCGCCTATCACGACGCGCCGGTGGTGACGATCAGCTATTACATGCATGCGTTTCTGTCCGAAGCGATTGCCCGGGGCGGCTACAGGATCGCCATATCCGGCACCGCCGCCGACGAAATCTTCACCGGCTATTACGATCATTACGGCATGTGGCTGGCAGCGATGCATGGCAAGCCGGGTGTTGATTTCGACAGCCTGGTTGCCGACTGGCGGCAAGGCATGGGTGCGCACGTGCAGAACCCCGGACTGCAGGACCCGCTCTGCTTCGTCAAGAACCCCGGCCAGCGTGATCATATCACGCTTGAGCGTGATCTGTTTTCCTCGTTCCTGACCGAGCCGTTCAGCGAGCCGTGGCGGGAAGACACCTATACCAGCGAACTGCTCAGAAACCGCATGGCCAACGAGCTGTTCACCGAAGCAGTGCCGATCATTCTGGCCGAGGATGATCTGAATTCGATGCTATATTCGATTGAGAACCGTTCTCCGTTCCTCGACCGCGCACTGGTCGAATATCTGTATTCGGTGCCGACCCGGCATCTGATGGGGGGCGGTTTCGCCAAACGCATCCTGCGCGAGATCGGTCGCGGCATCGTGCCTGATGCGGTACGGCTTGATACCCGCAAGCGTGGCTTCAATGCGTCGATCAATTCGCTGGTCGACAGAAACGACACCCGGACCCGCGAGATCCTGCTGGCGGACAGTCCGATCTTCGAGATCGTCAGGAAATCGGCGATTGAAGATTTTCTCTCGGCTGACATGACGTCGAACAGTTTTTCCAAATTCCTGTTCAGCTTCATTTCGGCAAAGCTGTTTCTGGAAAGCCGGTCTGCGTGAGCACGGTCGCCGTCATTCAGGCACGCCACACCTCGACCCGGCTGCCGGGCAAGATGCTGCTTGCGCTGGCCGACATCCCGGTCATCGAACACATCGTCCGGCGTGTACGCGCGGTTGCAAGCATTGATCGGGTTTGCATCTCCATCCCCGTGGGCGACTCCCAGGCACCGCTGGCCGATTTCATCACAACGCTGGAGGGTGTGCATCTTTCACGCGGACCCGAAGAAGACCTGCTGACCCGCTTCGCCATTGCCGCAGAGGAGACCGGCGCCGATGTCATCGTCCGCCTGTGGGGTGACTGCCCGGCCATCGACCCGGCACTGATCAGCGTGATGCTGGATTCTTTCACCCGAAGCAAGGCCGACTGGGCTTATCTCAACGATCAAAGCGGCTATCCGCTCGGCAATGAATGCCAGGCGATCAGCAGGAAAGCGCTCGGGATTGCCGCCGCTGAAGCGACCTCGGATGTCGATCTTGAAGCCGTGCATTCGTATCTCGACCGCATCCCGGCGCGATTTTCGAAATGCAGCGTCGTCAGACCGGGCAGCGCCGGACAAAGCAAACTGCAGATGCTGCTGGACACGGCTGACGATTACCGGAAACTGGGCACGATATTCGACACCCTGTATCCGGCAAATCCGCTGTTCGGACTGGCCGAAACCGAGGCACTGGCGGCGCGGGAACCGGAACTGTTCAGGCCGGGAAATCAGAATGAGCTTTAATCAACGGTCAATAATCGTCTGCTAGAACGTGAGGCGTATTTGCGCACATCGGGAGAGTCGGGTTGAAGAAAGTATATTTTCACATCGGCAGCGGACGCTGCGGATCAACGCTCATTCAGTCGCTTTTCAACGACAAAATGCTTCACAATATCTTTGCGCAACACCGGCGACTTTACGACCCGCATATTTATCTGGACACAGGGCTCATCGCGCACGACGAAACCTTCGTCGAGGCGCACTGGCAACCGATCCGCGATAAATTCTTCAAGCCAATGGCGACGATGGATATGGACGGGTTTTTCATCACCCAGGAAAACCTGCTCGGCATGCGTCCAGACGCGGGCCAGAAAAACATCTGTAATGTTTCCTGCGAAAAAATATCCTATCTTGCTGAAGGCTTCGAGCCGCACATCATTATTCTGATTCGCCGCCAGGACACGTATATCGAATCGCTCTATAATCAATGCATCAAGCGTTGGGAATTGCGCGACTTCGCAACATTTGTCGACGAGTTCCCGCGCGAAAACTGGCACTGGGCAGACAACATCGATATCTATGCCCGGCACTTCGGTCGAGCCAATGTCACGGTCATCCCGTTCGAGTCGGCTGTGTATGAAAATTCAGGCCGCACCGAGTTTCTAGACACCGTCCTGATGGCCATCGGCATCACCACCCGCCTCTCGTTCAAGGACTTGCCGGTCGTCAACGCCAGTCTGGCACCTCGCGCGATCGAAGTGCAGCGCGTCGCTAACAAATTTCTGGAAAGGGATGAAGCGTTGGCGCTGGCTAACTGGTTCGAGGCCCACATCAAGAAAAAACCTGACGATCCACACAAAATGATGCCTGATGAAATGCGCCAGGACATCCTTGCATATTACCGGGCTTCGAATACGCGCCTGTGTCAGGAATATCTTTCTGATTATCCGGCGGCACTGGCCTATTATGCCGGCACGGACGGAGCCTGAAGCAACCCATGGCAGCAAACCCACCATCCGCAATTCCGCTTGGCGTGGCCGTCATCGGCCTCGGCGTCGGCGAACAGCATGCGCACGCATTCGCAGCCGATCCGGGCTGTGCCCTCCGCTGGCTCGTCGATACCGACCGTGAAAAGGCCGAACAGGTCGCGGGGCGTGTCGGCAGTGGCGCAGTCGCCACGTCGCTGGACGAAGTTCTGGGCGACAAGGACGTCCACATCGTCTCTATCGCCACCTTCGACCATCTGCACGCTGATCAGGTGGTGGCCTGCCTGAACGCCGGCAAACATGTCTTCGTCGAAAAACCACTGTGCCGGACCGAACCCGAACTGGCCGCCATCATCACCGCATGGAAAGCTGCGGAAAGGCCGCATCTGCGCTCCAATCTGGTGTTACGCGAAGCCGAAATGTATCGCTGGCTGGCCGAAGAAATCCAGGCCGGTGCGTTCGGCCGCATCTACGCCATTGACGGCGACTACCTGTATGGCCGGCTCGACAAGATCACCGAAGGCTGGCGTGGCGAAGTGCCGGATTATTCGGTCATCGAGGGCGGCGGCATCCACATGATCGATCTGATGGTGATGCTTTCGGGCGAGCGTCCGGATACCGTATCATGCATCGGCAACAGGATCGGCACCGAGGACACGGCCTTTCGTTACGATGATTTCATGGCTGCCAGCTACACCTTCCCGTCCGGACTGATCGGCCGCATCACCGCCAATTTTGCCTGCGTGCATCGGCATCATCATGTGTTGCGCGTGTTCGGCACCGAAGCAACGTTCATCTATGACGACGCCGGGCCCCGCCTGCATCTGACCCGCGATGAGGACCAGCGGGCAGCACCCATTGATATGAACCCGCTGGCGTCTTCGAAAGGCGCCCTGATACCGGGCTTCGTTCAGGCCATCCGCGACGGTCAGGGGCCCGGTACCGCAGCAATCCGCGAGTTTGACCTGATCCGCATCATCGCCGCCACCGACCGCGCCCACCAGACCCAAACCCCACAGGACATCGAGTACACGCCATGAGCAGCAATCCCCGATACGATATCCCCTTTGGCAGACCCTGGATCGGAGACGAGGAGCGCGCTGCCGTGATACGCGTTCTTGAAGGCCACATCCTGACACACGGCCCGGAATGCAAGGGGTTTGAGGATGACTTCGTGACCATGATGGGTGGAGGCCATGCCGCATCCACGTCATCGTGCATGGCATCGCTGCATCTGGCCTGGCTTGATCTCGGTGTCGGCCCCGGCGACGAAGTGATCGTGCCGGCGATGACCCACGCCGCCACCGTGCATGCGGTTGCGCTGACTGGGGCGACGCCGGTGTTCGTCGATTGCGAGGCTTCCACCGGCAACATGACGGTGGACGCGATCAAGGCTGCCGTCACGCCAAAGACCAAAGGCATCGGCATCGTCCATTATATCGGCATCCCCTGTGACATGCCGGCGATCATGGCTTTCGCCGACGCCGCCGGGCTGCCGGTGGTCGAGGACGCCGCTATCGCTGTCGGCGCACGGATCGACGGCACTCACGTCGGGCTGTTCGGACATGTCGGCTGTTTCTCGTTCTATCCGGTGAAACACATCACCACCTGCGAAGGCGGCATGATCGTCTCGAAGAATGCCGAAACTGTCGCCCGGATCGCCAAGTTCCGCGCCTTCAGCGTTGATCGGACTCATTCGGAACGCAAGGTGCCCGGCATATATGATGTCAGCGACATCGGCATGAATTACCGGATGAGCGAGATGCAGGGTGCCCTGGGCCGGGTCCAGATCACCCGAATTCCGAAAATCCTGGACATGCGCAAGGCCAATTTCGAAGCGCTCAAGGCCGGGCTTGAAAAGCTGGGCCGGATCCGTGTCATTGATGACGCCAATCCGCAGCTCACAAACACCCATTACTGCCTGGTCGCGATACTGGAAGGCGACCTCGCCCCGAAACGCGACGATATTATCCTGCGTCTGCAGGCCATGGGTGTCGGCACCAGCGTCTATTACCCGCACCCGGTGGCCCGGCTGACGGCCTATAAAAAGCGCTACGGCTATGTCGCGGGCACCTACCCGAATGCCGAAACCATAGCCGACGAGGGCATCGCGCTGCCGGTCGGCCCGCACCTGAAACCCGCAGATATGGCCGATATTGTCAGCGCAATCGGCACCCTGATCGACACTTAGGAATGAATTAACCATCCAGGCTTTAAATTCCAGATGATTTTTGAACTTGTTTCTGGTAGGATCGCTTGCTTTGACGTGGTTAATGCCCGTTAAAGTTTGGCAGCGCTTCCCAGAAAACGGAAGTCCTTACTCAGAACGAGAGGTCCATTATGGCACAAAAACTTACCCCAGAACTCGTTAAACGGCGCATGACCGGTGAGCGTGTCTCGCTTGTCGGCGGTGCCGGTTTTATTGGTCACAATCTGGCTATCGCCTTGCGGCAGATCGGCGTTGAAGTGCAGATCGTCGACAACCTGATGCAGAACAACATGCTGGCCAATGTCTGCGACACGCAGATCGACGATTTTCGCCGGCAACTCAATCATAACTTTCTGGTGCAGCGCTTCTCTATGATGCGCGATGCCGGTGTCGTCATGGACAACGCCGATGCCCGCTCCATGACCGATCTCGCAGAAGCACTGAAGCGCTTTCAGGCGACCAAGGTCGTGCACCTGTCGGCGATCTCGAGCGCCGTCGATGCCAGGCAGGTTCCCGGTCACTGCTTCGATCTGCAACTGGTCACACTCAGGAACGTGCTTGAGTACACGCGCCTGTTCCCGAACGAGATCAACGAAGTTGTGTTCATGAGTTCGTCAACGGTCTACGGCGATTTCGAAACCGAAACGGTTGATGAAAGCGTCCGCCCGCGACCATTCGGCATCTATGCCAACGCCAAATTCATGGGTGAACGGCTGATCCGCACCTATCACGAACAATACGGTCTCGGCATCTCGATTATCCGCCCGAGCGCGCTTTACGGCGAACGCTGCATCAGTCGCCGGGTCAGCCAGGCTTTCATCGAGAACGCCCTGATGGGCAAGCCGCTGCTGCTCGAAGGCGGTGGCGACGGAAAGCTCGACTTCACCTACATCGAAGATCTGGTCGACGGCATCATCCGCTCCATGGCCGCCGCAGCCGGTGCCGGCTCGTCGAACACCTTCAACATTACTTATGGCAACGCCCGCTCCATTCTCGATCTCGCCAACGTGGTGAAATCGGTGGTGCCGAATGCCATTCTCGAGGAACGGCCACGCGATATGATCAAGCCGATCCGCGGCACGCTGTCGACAGCACGCGCCCGGGAATACCTGAATTTCATCCCGCAGTGGTCGCTTGAAGTCGGCTACAAACGTTATTGCGAATGGTATGTCGATCAGTGGGAGCGTACCCGCCATCGCATGGAGTATAACTGAGGACGCTGCTGCCGTCTTCCACCGGCATTCCGGTGCCGGTGACGTCGAAGGCGTGCAGCACGCCCCGGTTTTCGGGTTCACATGATCGGGATTATCGACTACGGGCTCGGCAACCTGCGCTCTGTTCTGGGCGCTGTCGAAAAGCTCGGCTTTGCCGGACGGATCAGCAGTGATCCGGCGGCACTCGGGCACTGCGACAAGCTGATCCTGCCCGGCGTCGGTGCCTTTGGCGACGGCATGAAAAATCTCAATACCCGCAAGCTGATCGACCCTTTGACATCCATGGTCAAAGAAGACCGAAAACCCATACTCGGCATCTGTCTCGGCTTTCAGTTGCTGAGCCAGGGCAGCGAGGAGTTCGGCGATCACGCCGGGCTGGGATGGATACCGGGCCGGGTCAGAAAAATCCGCCCGGATGACCCGGCGCTGCGTGTGCCGCACGTCGGCTGGAACGATTTCGAGCAAACCCGTGACTGCATCCTGTTCGACGATGTCCCCGACCCGGCACTGTTCTATTTCGTGCACAGCTATCATCTCGAAACCGATGCGGATACCGGCGTCGGCATCTGCACCTATGGCGCGCCGCTGACCGCCGCCGTGCAGCAGGGTAATGTCTTCGGCACCCAGTTCCATCCGGAAAAAAGCCAGCAGCATGGCCTCAAGGTTCTGCAGAACTTTCTGGAGCGCGCCTGATGTTGAGGAAACGCTTCATCACCGTGCTGACCCTGAATGACGGCACACTGTTCCGCACCAAGCTTTTCAAACCCGATTACCGCTACACGCTGAATTTCGTCGACGCCTGGTCGGTCGACGAGATCGCCATTCTTGACGTGACCCGCGGCGACAACCCGGACCGGGAAAAGTTCTTCCGGGCGGTGTCCGAATTCGCCCGCACCTGCTTCGTGCCGATTGCGGTCGGCGGCGGCATCCGCAAGCTCGATGACGTGAAGCACTACATGGACGCCGGGGCCGACAAGGTCATCGTCAACTCGGGGGCCATCGAAAACCCGACCCTGATTACCGATATCGCCGAAGCCTATGGTGCGCAATGCGTTGTGCTGTCCATCGATGCGGCGAAACAGGGCAGCGGCTATCAGGTGATGTCACACTTCGCGACCCGGGAAACCGGATGCGATCCGTCCGACTGGGCGAAACAAGGCGAAGCCCTCGGTGCCGGCGAAATCCTCATTACGGCAGTTGAACGCGATGGTGCCCTGCAGGGATATGATCTCGATCTGACCGCCCGTGTCGCCGACGCCGTCTCCATCCCGGTTCAGGTGCTGGGCGGCTGCGGCAACTGGAACCACATGGCGGCGGCACTGGCCGTTCCCGGCGTCAGCGCCGCCTGCACCCAGAACATCTATCATTTTACCGAACAGAGCATCGCCAGCGCGAAAAAATTTCTGGCATCCAAAGGCTGGGCGGTGCGGTTATGATAACGGTTCACCGCGGCACAACACCGGAGGCGACGTGATCAAATTCTGCAAGACCTGCCTGATGCCGAATACCCGGCCCCGCATCGTGTTTGATGATGACGGTGTCTGCAATGCCTGCCACACGGCGAAGCGCAAGGACAGTATCGACTGGGCATCGCGCCGGGCTGAGTTCACGGACCTGATCCAGCAGCACCGGGGCCATGACGGTTCGTATGACTGCGTCGTGCCGTGGTCCGGTGGCAAGGATTCGTCGGCCATTGCCTACCGGATCAAATTCGAGTTCGGCCTCAACCCCCTGCTCGTCACCTTCTCGCCGCTGATGCCGGACCCGGTCGCACAGCACAACCGCGAGGAAATGATCAGGCTCGGCTTCGACCATCTGATGATCCGCCCCAACCAGAAGGTTTCCAGCCGGCTTTCGAAGCGTTTCTTCACCGAGCGCGGCGATCCGAAAATCCACTGGAATGCCGGGGTCAACGCGGTCCCGGTGCAGGTCGCCGTCAATTACAACATTCCGCTGATCTTTTATGCCGAGCACGGCGAAAGCGAATACGGCGGGCGCGTGCTGTCGGAAGAACACATGAAGATGCGCGACTTTACCGAAGTGCTGGAACACCAGATCGGCGACGATCCGCTGAACTGGATGGACGACGCGATCACCGAGCACGATCTGGCACCCTATACCTATCCGGATCTCGCGCGGGTCGAGGCCGTTGGCGTCAAGGCGCTCTATTTCGGCTATTTCTTCCGCTGGTCGATGCTGGATAACTGGAATTTCATCAAGAACAAGATCGATTTCCGCACCGCCGAGGGGGGGCGCACCGACGGCACGTTTACCGATTTCGACAGCCTGGATGACAAGATCGACAATCTTTATTACTACATGCAGTTCATCAAGTTCGGCTTCGGACGCTGTGTCCGTGATGCCTGCCGGATGATCCAGAACGGCCAGATGAGCCGCGCCGAGGGGCTTGAACTGGTCCGCAAATACGACGCCGAGTTTCCGAAAACCTGGCACGACGAGCATCTCGATTATCTGGGGCTGAGTGCGGCCGAATTTCACGCGATCATCGACAAGCACCGCGATCCGGAAATCTGGCAGCAAACCGGCAATGCGTGGGCGCTCAAACACCCGCCGGCATAAGGCCCTGAAACCGGTTGTTAACCCCGCTCGGGCATGATTGTCCTATCGCGAAAAATGGCAAGATATGAATATGAGCAAGCAACGCAATAGCATCGGACACACGCTCAGCGCACCGGACGCATTCCTGAGCGCGGCCTTCGGCTACCCGTGCCGGGTCGCGTCGCTGCCGCTCGATGTCGAATGCCTCCGCTCCGAACTTGCCGCTATACCCGCACCCGGCTTCATGTGGATCAAGGTGCCGGACCGGGCTGATCCGGCTTTCGCCGCCCTTCGTGATCTCGGTTTTATTGTCGCCGTCGAAGAGATCAGCTACGCCCGCCCGGCAACCCTGCCGGCCCCGGACACCGCCGCAGCAGCCCGCTTCAGCACCCGCAAGATCACCCGTTCCGACGCACACCGGGAAGCCGGGCTGGCCGATGCGATCGGCACGCTCGCTGCCGGATCGCTGACCACTTCGCGGTTCCATCATGATCCGGGCATCAGTAACGACATCGCGGCCCGCGTCAAAAAGCGCTGGGCGATGAATTTCTTTCAGGGTTTGCGCGGTCAGGAAATGATTATCGCCACCGCTGCCGATGGCCGCATTGTCGGCTTCAATCAGGTCCTCGCCGATACCGATCACAAGGTCATCGATCTGATCTGCACGGCAGATGATTTCCGCCGCCAGGGCGTTGCCCGTGCCCTCGTCAGCGCAATGATCGAGCCCGGCAAAACCCTCCGTGTCGGCTCGCAGGCCGGCAATGCCGCTGCCGATGCGTTTTATAAAAGCCTTGGTTTCAAACCGGTCGGGACGTCGTTGTGCCTGCACTGGCATGCCGGAAAAGAGAACACACCATGAGCGACGCAACCTTCACCCTGTATCCCTGTGATCTTTGCGGAAGCACCGATCTCGCCGAGATTGCCTGCGCCCCCTTTTATATGGACGGGCGGCCGTTGCACGTCTGCAAGGCCTGCGGCTTCGTGCAGGCGGCCTGGCGGCGCACGCCGGAAGCGCTGCAGAAAATGTGGGCCGAGGAAATCTATCGCGCCGATGATGCCCGGATCAGCGACAAGACGTATACCGCGCGAATACCCGCCGTCGTTGCCCGCCAGACCTTCGCCGTCGAGTTTCTGGCCGAAAGCATCGATATCCGGGGCAAGAGCCTCGTCGACATCGGTGCCGGCGAAGGCCAGTTTCTGGATATGCTGAAAGCGCCGCGCTTCGCGATGGACGTGTTCGCGATTGAGCCGTCAGTGGAAAACTGCGCGATACTTTCGGATATGGGGATCGCCAATTTCGCCGGCACCATGGAAGCGTATGCGCAAGCAAAGAACAGCCGCCGCTTTGACATCGCCAGCCTGATCTGGACGCTGGAGAACTGCCAGTCCGCATCGGGCGTGCTGGCCGCCGCCCGTGACGCCGTCAAAGCGGACGGCCATCTGGTAATCGCCACCGGATCGCGCATCGGCATGCCGTTCAAGAAACCGCTGCAGTATTATCTGGGACCGAACGTCGATGCACATCCGTTCCATTTCAGCGCCAATGCCCTGACCAGCCTGATGCACAAGGCCGGATTTCAGGTCATCGCCCATAACCGCTTCATCGACAGCGATTATCTGGTTCTGGTCGGCAAACGGGTTGAGACGTCCGAAGGCCTTCCGTTACCGACCGACAACTGGCTCGAGATCGTTGATTTCTTCGAACGCTGGCACAAGGAGACGCAGGCGCACTACGCCGACTGGTAGTGCCGCGTATCATGTCGATGCATATTCCCGCCCTGATCTTCGCCCGTATGGATTCCAGCCGACTGCCCGGCAAGGCCCTGATGCCGCTGGCCGGACAGCCGGTTCTGGGCCGGGTCATCCGCAGGCTGGCACTGGCCGATGAAATTGACGGCATCGTCGTCTGCACGTCTGATCGCGCCGTTGACGATCCGATTGCCGCTTTCGCCGAAGTGAGAAAGGTTGGTCTGTTTCGGGGCTCGGCCGAGGACGTCCTTGGCCGCGCCGCTGCTGCTGCACGTTCCCTGAATGCCGACGCGGTCGTCAGGATATCCGGCGACAGCCCGTTCATCGACCCGGTCCTGGTCGATCAACTGATCAGCGCGCACCGTGACATAGAGCCCGATCTGACCACCAACGTACATCCCAGAACCTACCCGGCCGGCTTGAGCGTCGAAGTGCTGGCGATGCCGACACTGCAAAAGCTGGATCAGGTCGTCAGCGAACCAGCCGACCGCGAACACGTCACCCCTTATATATACCGCCATGCCGATGATTTCCGGATCAGGAACGTCGCCGCCCCTGAGCCGCTGCGCGATGTCGATCTGGCGCTGGATACCGAGACCGATTTCACCTTCCAGTCCTGGCTGGCCGGCGAAGTTGCCGACGACGCCGGGCTTGATAAAATCATTGCCGCGGCAAGACGCTATCCCGCCCGCCTCAAGGAGGCTGCATCATGACCACCAATGAACGTCTGGCCCTGCTCGGCGGCACCCCCGTGATTACCGCACCGTTCGCCGCATACCCGTCGATGGGCAGGGCCGAGGAAGAGGCGGTCCGCCGCGTCGTGCAATCGGGTTGCCTGTCCGGCTTTTTCGGCAGCCCCGGACCGGAATTCGGTGGCGGCCCGGAAGTGCAGGGCTTCGAGGCCGAATGGTCTGCACGTTTCGGCGTGGCCCATACGGTCAGCGTCAATTCCGCAACCAGCGGCCTGATCGCGGCGATGGGTGCAATCGGTCTTTCCCCCGGCGACGAAGTGATCGTGCCGCCCTGGACCATGTCGGCGAGTGTCGCCGCACCGATATTCTATGGCGGCATTCCGGTCTTCGCCGATATCGAGGACGAGACATTCTGCATCGACCCGGCCCGCGTCGCCGCCGCGATCACGCCTAAAACCAGAGCGGTCATCGCCGTCAATCTGTTCGGCCATCCGGCGCGGCTGGCTGAGCTGCGCAAGCTCTGCGATGCCAACGGCATCTATCTGATCGAAGACAACGCGCAGGCACCGCTGGGTGCCGAACATGGCCGCTATAGCGGCACCATCGGCCATATCGGTGTCTACAGCCTTAATTTCCACAAGCACATCCACACCGGCGAAGGCGGCATGTGCGTGACCGATGACGACGATCTGGCGACCCGGCTCAGGTTGATCCGCAACCACGGTGAAAACTGCACCGACATGCTGGACGGCGGGCCGATCACCAACATGGTCGGTATGAACCTGCGGATGACCGAGATGAGCGCCGCCGTCGGCCGGGTGCAGCTTGCTGCCGCTGATGCCCATGTCGAGGCCCGCGAAAACATCGCCAACCGCCTGACGCAGGGATTGCAGGGGCTTGAGGGGTTGAGCCCGCCCGTCACCCGCGACGGCTGCCGGCATAATTTCTATGTCTGGATGATGAAAATCGACGAGGCGAAACTGGGCCTGAGCCGGGCACTGTTCAGCGAAGCGCTCAGCGCCGAAGGCTTTCCGCACGCGACCGGCTATGTGGCACCCCTGTACCGCCTGCCGATGTTCAGAAAACGCATCGCGCTCGGCCGTGACGGCTGGCCGTTCTCCCTCAGCGAACGCCGCTATGACGATCTGCACTGCCCCGTTACCGAAGACATGCACAACCGCCGCGCCCTGCTGTTCGAGCCCTGCGCCTACGCGCTCGACGACGCCGACGTGGATCACCTGATTGCCGCCGTCCGCAAGGTCCACGCCGGACGCGACCAGTTGAATGCAGCGCTGGATTCCGCTGCGTCGGATACCGTCATATGACCCGGATCATTGCCAGCATCGAGGCCCGCATGGGCTCAAGCCGCCTGCCCGGCAAGATGCTGCTGCTGCTGGCCGGCCAGCCGGTGCTGGCGCATCTGACCGGCCGGATGATGTTGTGCAGGAATCTGGACGGCCTGATCATCGCCACAACCGACAATCCCGCCGATGACGCCATCGCCGGCTGGGCCGCCGCCCACAGCGTCCCCTGCTTCAGGGGCAGCGAGGAAGATGTGCTGGCCCGCGTCCTCGCGGCACAGCAGAGCATGCGCTCGGACGTGGTGGTCGAGTTGTGCGGCGACACGCCGTTTCTTGATCCCGCCGTGGTCGATGCCGCGGTTGACGCCTGGAACAGTCAGGACGTCGATCTGGTGACCACCGCCCGCAACCGCTCCTATCCCGATGGTCAGGACGTGGAAATCTTTTCCATGCACGCGCTCGGTGACATTGATGCCCGGTGCAGGGATGCGAACACACGCGAACACGTCTCGGTGCCGTTCTACAACGAGCCGCAGTGGCGGGTGCATGATCTGCAAGCACCCGCGTTCTGGCATCGGCCCGAATTACGGCTGGTCCTCGATACCGCCGCCGATGCCCGGTTTCTGGGTGCCCTGGCATCAGCCGCGATGATCAGGCACGGCCCGCTGTTCGGTCTCGACGCTACGCTGGCGATCCTTGATGCCTCGCCTGAATTAAAAGCCATGCACGCGGAAGCCCTTGAGGCGGCGGCGTGAGCGCGCCTCTCAAGACCCTGCTGGTCGGTTTTGGCGGCATCGCCCGGGGACTGGCCACGGACCATCGCATGGCGCAGTACTTCCCCATCGCCACCCATGCGCAGGCGCTCAGGGCCAATCCGAATTTCGACTGGATCGGCGTCGTCGATCCGGATCCCGATGCCCGCAAGGCTGCCGAGACGGACTGGCAGATCGCAGCCTTTGCCGATGTTGCTGATGCCGTTCACCTCGCACCGGACGTTCTGGTGCTGGCGACGCCGCCCGGCGCGCGCACCGATGCATTGCGCCAACTGCCGTCCGTCAGGGCGGTGTTTGCCGAAAAGCCGCTCGGCGATGCGGACGGCACAGCGCTGGTTGCGCTCTGCGCCGCCCGCGCCATACCTCTGCAGGTCAATTTCTGGCGGCGCGGCGATGAAACCCTCAACGCGCTGGCGGCAGGCGACCTGCAGCGCCGCATCGGCACCCTGCAGGCGGCCACCGGCGTTTACGGCAATGGTCTTGCCAACAACGGCTCACACCTGATTGACATGATCCGCATGCTGGCGGGCGAACCCCGATGGGTACAGGCGCTTGGTGATGTCGTCCCGCTTGCAGGCGCACCGATTGCCGGTGACATCCAGGTCGCCTTTGCCCTGGGTCTGGCCGACAACGCCGTGATCAGCGTGCATCCGCTTGATTTCTCCCGTTACCGCGAAGTCGCCCTTGATCTGTGGGGGACAGCGGGCCGTCTCGCCCTGCAACAGGAAACCCTCGACATCCGGCATCTGCCGCGGGTGCAGAACCGGGGTCTTGATCACGAACAGGAAATCGCCGCCGATCAGGGCAGCGTGCTGCAATGTACCGTCGCCGAGACCCTGCCCCGGCTGTATGACAATCTTTTTGCCGCAGCCTCGAGCGGCGCGCCGCTTTTCAGCCCCGGCTCCAGCGCGCTCGAAACCGAACACATCATCGGTCTGATCCGGCGTTCCGCCAATCAGGACAATGCGCGGCTTGCGCTTTCGGAAACCCCATAGGGATGCGCGTGCTCTGCGTCATCGAAGACCCGGGTGCCGCCAACGGCATGGTCGGCCTTGAAGTCGCCCTGGCCGAACTGGACATCCGGCTTGATCTTTATGCGACCGGCGCAGCCCTTACCTATGCGCCCGGCATCGGCCTGACCGTCCATGATATCACGGCCTTGCCGGACCCCCTGCCCGCCGGTTGCGCGTTGCTGGTCGGCACCTCTGAAAATCCCGACAGCGTCAGCTTTGATCTAATTAAAGCCGCAAAAGCGGCCCGCATACCCAGTTTCGGCTTTGTCGACGGCCCGGCCAATGCCCGGCACCGCTTTCGTGGCCGCACCACATCGGCGCTGGCCCACGCGCCGGATACCCTGCTGGTCAGCGATGCCGCCGCCGGGGATGCGTTCATCGCGCTCGGCATGTCAGAAAACAAGGTCCTCTGTGTCGGTCATCCGCACATGGACCGGGTCCGGGACCGCAAGGCCCAACTTGATCGGGAAGGCCGGGCAGCCGTCCGCGCCCGTCTGTTCGGGGGCATTGCCGCTGATACCCGGCTTTGCCTGTTCGCAGCGGAAACCTCGGACGGCCTTGATCCGGCTGAATTCCGGCGCAGCGACGCCTATACCCTGTCCGGGCGAGGCCAGAGCAATGGCCGCACCGAAATCTGCCTCGAAGAAGTCATTGATGCGCTTGGCACCATCCCTGCACCATCTTCGCTGGTCGTGCGCCTGCACCCGAAAAACACCCCTGAGACGTTCGCCCCCTACATGGATGATATCGCAGGCCTGAGCCGGGGCGGTGATCCGCTGGAGGCTGTCTATGCCGCCGATCTGGTGATCGGCATGACGTCGGTATTGCTGTTCGAGGCCGCCGTCATGGGCCGCCCGACACTGTCCGTGACGCCGAGGGCAAGCGAGCGCGACTGGCTGTCCAGCATCGGTCCGGGCCTGACGCGCCACGTTTGCACGCGGCCTGAACTCCGCGATACCCTGCAAGCCGCATTGGCGGGCGACGACTGGACAGGCCCTGATCGGACCGCCGAGATCGACGCGCTGGTGCCGCCGGGTGCCGCGGCCCGCATGGCCAGGGCCATTGCCAGTCGGATAAAAATACAGGTCAGGGGTTAACGAAAAACCATGAGCCAATCCGTACCCCTTGAAACCGAACGGCTGACACTGGCACCGTTCGACACGAACCGGCACCTGACCACCCGATACGTGGCATGGCTCAGCGATCCGGACGTGGTGCGTTATTCCGAGCAGCGTCACCACCACCACACCCTGGAAAGCTGCCGACGCTTTGCCGAAAGTTTCAAGGACGGCCCCGGATGCCTGTGGGCCATCGAACGCAAGCAGGACGGCCTGCACATCGGCAACATCCACGCCGATATCGATCCCCGGAACAGCCTGGCCGATGTCGCTATCCTGATCGGCGACCGCACGGTCTGGGGTCAGGGCTATGGCCTCGAAGCCTGGAACGCGGTGCTTGGCTGGCTGCTCGGCGACGCCGGTATCCGCAAGGTTGTCGCCGGCTGCATGCGCGACAATGCAGCCATGCGGGCAATCATGAAGGCCAGCGGCATGGCCGACGACGGTGTCCGGTCGGATCAGTACCTGCTTGATGGCAAACCGCAGGATGTGGTTTTCGCCGCCCGCTTCCGAACCGATTGACGCCGTTCTCTGCAGCAAATTCCCGAGACGGGTCTATTTTGCCCCACCACCCGGCAAGTTCTGCCTTCAGGACCGGTTTTAGCCCTGCCCAGACTCCGCTGTATTAATTTTTATTACGTATTTTCAACAGGTTATCCTGAAGAAACGAAATTGGCCCGTCCTTTGCTTCTACGACGGCAACGGAATTTCGTTTACGGAGATAATCTATGGCTTCCCTTGCGGTCGAGCAGAAAGTTCAGCAACACGGTTACCAGCGCGAAGAAACCCAGCCGGGCGCCCCCAATCAGGTCAACCTCGGCGGTTTCGCAATATCCTTCGAGGATCTGCTGCAGCGCGTTGGCGCCCGCCTTGAGGACGTCTTCAATGCCGCCGACAAGTCGACCGGCATCAATTTCACAGACAAGAGAGCCGATGCCGGTGGCGATGACCGCGACAGGGTCACGAAACGTGACAACGGCAGCGCGCGCAGCGACAACCGCAATGACGACGCGCCGGTCGAGAGACCCCGCAATGCCTCGGTCGACAGTCGCGAGACCACGACTGAGCGCAGCACCAGCGACATTCACGCCGATGCCGGCAGCAACAAGCACACGGATCAGGCCGACGATAGCGGACGCGCCGACCCGTCCGGCAGCGCCAGCACTGAAAAAGCCGATAGCGGCAACCAGGAAGACAGCGCCGGCAAACAACAATCCACCGACAGCGCCGACGACAATGGCAAGACGACAGACCAGAGCGCTGATGCCAGCAAATCCGAAACCGACAATCAGGCTGCCGCCGGTCAGAGCGCTTC
>JBBDOA010000013.1:0-41229 GCA_040877275.1 Rhodospirillales bacterium
CAATTTCTTCAAAGCCGCAGGGTATGAGACCAATTAAACGCAACACGCTCTAAAACGTAAACGTATAAGTCCGGTCATGCCCGAGCGCCGGTATCCGCTGCCGGGCTTCGGCTGATTTACCGGTGTCGATCTCGACATAGCTGATCCCGGGCTCGACCCCGCCATCGGCCAGCACGTCTCCCCATGGATCGACGGCCAATGAATGACCGTAGGTCTTGCGTCCACCGGCATGCTCACCGGTCTGTGCCGGAGCAAAGACAAAGGCACCGCATTCGATTGCCCTGGCCCGTAACAGAACGTGCCAGTGTGCTTCGCCGGTCGGTTGGGTAAAAGCCGATGGGGCGCTGAGCATGACCGCCCCCGCCTTCGCAAGATCGCGGTACATATGTGGAAAGCGCATGTCGTAGCAGACCGTCATCCCGAAAAGGCCCCAAGGGGTTTCAACAAGGCTCAGGGATTTTCCCGGCCGGTAGGTATCACTTTCACGGTAAACATCACCCTTGCAGACATCGACATCAAACAGGTGGATTTTGTCGTAACGTCCGACGATTGCGCCCGTGTCATCGATCATGAAGGAGCGATTGGCGAGTTTGCCCGGTGTCTCTTCGGCCTGGGCAACGATAGAGCCGACCAGGACCCAGACGCCAAGCCTTGCAGCCCCTTCCCGAAGTTGGTTCAAAGTTTCATCCTGGGCCGCCTTACGAGCCTTGGCACGGCAGGCGGGACGGTCCGGCTCGATCATGTTGCAGACTTCGGGAAACATCACGAAGTCGGCACCATCGGCAGACGCCTGTTCAAGATATTCCGCATTGCGTTCGGCATTCAGCGCCGGGTCCGGCCCGGCACTGGTCTGCACCAGTGCTGCTTTGAACGTGCTGCTCAAGGGGTAATACCCAGCACTCTATCCAGTGTGCCGTTGGCTTCCATGGAATGGATGCCGTTGCTGTCGCCAATGTGTTTTCCGTCGACAAAGATCTGCGGCACGGAACTCGCGCCACCGGCCATTTCCGTCATTTTTTTCCTGAGTGATGCGCTCATCATCACATCGTGTTCTATAAACTCCACGCCCTTGCTGTTCAAAAGGTTCTTGGCTCTGGAGCAGTATGGGCAGAAAGGGGTCGTATAAATCTCGATTTTAGGCATCAGGGTTCTCCGTCACACTGCCCTGAATATAAGCGGTCCTACAGCCTTTCAAAGCCCGGAAGTGACGACCCGTGCAATTGTGATGACATCGACCGCACTGGCGCCACCCCGCAACAGGGTCCGGGCACAGGCCTCAACACTGGCACCGGTGGTCAACACATCATCGACCAGCAAGACCCGCTTGTCCCTGAGAACCTGACCGTGCCGGGTATTGACCTTAAACGCACCTTGCACGTTCTTGTGCCGCCCCAGACGCGACTTGCCGCCTTGGCTGGGGGTGCGGCGTGTGCGGATCAGAAGATCCGGGGTCGATTGGACCCGGCCATGACGGGCCAGCGCATTGGCCAGCAGGGCCGACTGATTATAGCGGCGGGACAAGAGCCTCGACCAATGCAGCGGCACCGGGGCAACGATCTCGGCATCGGCCAGCAGGGGTGCCGCCGGGCGCAGCAGCCAGGTCACCAGCATTGGCGCAAGATCGGTCCGGTCGGCGTGCTTGAAGGCAAGGATGATCCCGCGGCTGGCATCGTCATAGATGAAAGCTGACCGCGCCCGCTCAAAGGCAGGTCTTCGAGCACTGCACGAAGCACAAAGTGCGCCGGCTCCGGGGTCAAACGGGAACGGCACGCCGCAGGCATGACACTGCGGCCGGCCCATAAAACGGATCTTGTCCCAGCATGTTGCACACAATCCACCGACACTGCTGAGCGGTGTATCGCAAGCGGTGCACAGGGGCGGCCAAAGATGATCCTGCACGGTTCTACCGGCCAGTATCACTGCACTTTTGAGCATTGCCGCCAAACGTGTCATATAGCCTCCATGAACGCTCCTTCCGACACCGTGCCGGACTCGCCGGACTCCATGAACGTCTTCGACCGCACGCTGGTCCGGCGTCACCGGGACCGTGCCGCGCCCGACCTGGCCGATCACGACTTTCTGTTTATGGAAGGGGCAGAGCGGCTTTGTGACCGCCTGCTCGATATCAACCGTCATTTTTCACTGGGGCTCGATCTGGGCTGCCACGCCGGCGAATTGTCCCGCGCTCTGGCCGCCATTGGCAGGATCGACACCCTCGTTCAGGCCGATCTTTCACTTGATATGGCCCGGATGGCCCTGGCACGCACCATCCGCCCGACCGTGGTCATGGACGAAGAACAATTGCCGTTCGCACTCAATATCTTTGATATCGTGATGTCCAATCTGAGCCTGCACTGGGTCAACGACCTGCCCGGCGCACTGGCGCAAATTCGCATGTCGCTGAAGCCGGACGGCCTGTTTCTGGGTCAGCTACTGGGGGGCGAAACCCTGTTCGAGCTGCGGAGCGTGCTTGGCGACGCAGAGCACACGTTGGACGGCGGCTGGAGTCCCCGTGTTTCGCCGTTCGCTGATGTCCGTGATCTGGGCGCACTGCTGCAGCGCGCCGGCTTTGCCCTGCCCGTCGTCGATACCGATACCATCACGGTTCGCTATGCAGACCCGTTCAGACTGCTCAGGGATCTACGGGGTATGGGCGAAAGCAACGCGGTGTTGGAGCGGCGCCGGGTGCCGCTCAAACGGCAAACGCTGATGGCTGCCATGGCCCGCTATGTTGAGCGTTTTGCTGACGCCGATGGCCGGATTCCGGCGACATTCGAGATTCTGACGATGACCGCATGGGCACCGGCACCGACCCAGCAAAAGCCGCTGCAGCCGGGCAGCGCCGGGCGCAGTCTGGCCAGGGCCTTGGGGGGCGATGAAATCTCGCTCGGTGAAAAAGCTGATCCGAAGGGCCGTTAGGCGCACAGCCGCAGCCCGCAAAGGAAAAGGGTCACGCGCTGCGTGACCCCTCCCTCAAAAGCTCCTCGTAATGGCTCCCTGGGAAACAGGGGCTTACGAGGCGTATTGTACGCCCTTCTCATCGAAGAGCTTTTTGAGCTCACCCGACTCATACATTTCCCGGACGATATCGCAACCCCCGACAAACTCGCCTTTGACATAAAGCTGCGGGATTGTCGGCCAGTTTGAAAAGTCCTTGATGCCCTGACGGATTTCCATGTTCTCAAGAACATCCACGCCCTTGAATTTGACACCCATCATGGTCAGTGCCTGCGCCACGGCGGCGGAAAACCCGCATTGCGGCTGCATGGGCGAGCCCTTCATGAAAACCACGACATCGGTGCTGTCGATTTCGCCCTGGATCTGCGTAAACGTAGGATTGTCACTCATTTCGGTATCCTTGTCATATGTGTGGGTCCTGATCCGGGCCCGATCTGTGAGCACTTTCGCACCCGGTTAAGCGTTTGATCTGTTTAAAGCCTATTCCGGCGCCGAGGTTTGCAGGGCCAGTGCGTGCAGTTCGTTACCCATGCGGCCCTGCAGGGCCTGATAAACCATCTGGTGCTGCTGCACCCGGGATTTACCGACAAAGGCTTCGGCAACGACATGGGCCGCGTAATGATCCCCGTCACCCGCAAGATCGTTGATCGTCACGATGGCACCCGGAAGCGCTTCCTTGATCAATTTTTCGATTTCACCGGCAGCCATGGCCATGGGCGCAAATCTCCTGAATTCCTCTGTGCGTGATATGGCGCTTTCGCAATCCGCCGTCAACCCTATGCAATTTTTGGGTTTCCCGCGCTTGAGGGTTGCCGCGGACGTTGTTTTCCGCCGGTCGGCCTGATATAGGACGCGCTGTAATAGCTTCACCCGAAGCGGGCACCCGGACAAGAGCCTGTAACGCGTCACGGAGCGCAGTAAATGGCAAGACGCAGACAAGTCTATGAAGGCAAGGGCAAAGTCCTGTTTGAAGGCCCTGAGCCGGGGACACTCGTCCAGTATTTCAAGGACGACGCCCTGTCCGCCGGGGACGGTCGGCGTGGCATCATCACCGGCAAGGGCGTCCTGAACAACCGCATCTCGGAATACCTGATGATGCGGTTGACCGAAATCGGCGTGCCGACGCACTTTGTCCGTCGACTGAACATGCGTGAGCAGCTGGTTCGTGAAGTCGAGATCATCCCGATCATTCTGGCCGTGCGCAACGTCGCCGCCGGCACTTTTGCCGAGCGATTCGGCCTCATCGAAGGCACCCCGCTGCCGCGCTCTATCGTTGAGTACTACTACAAGTCCGACGAGCTCAAGGATCCGATGGTTTCCGAAGAACACGTCACCGCGTTCGGCTGGGCAGCACCGCCGGATCTCGACGAGATGATGGCGATGGCGCTTCGGATCAACGATTTTCTGACCGGGCTGTTCTTCGGCATCGGTCTCAGACTGGTGGATTTCCGCGTCGAATTCGGCCGCCTTTGGGAGGAAGAGCACGTCCGCCTGATCCTCGCCGACGAGCTGAGCCCCGACAACTGCCGGCTTTGGGACCTGCACACCGGCGAAAAGCTGGACCGCGACCGCTTTGACCGGGAACTTGGCAATGCCGAAGAAGGCTATCAGGAAGTCGCTCGCAGGCTCGGCATTTTGCCGGAATCGGGACCGACCGACATGCCCGGCCCGGTGGCGATGCAGTAATACAGTAACGTGAAAAACCAACCACAGAGACACAGAGGTAAAGCTGTTAGCGGAAAATATCCGGTAATATTCGTGTTTCGTTGAAATGCCCCTCTGTGCCGCTGTGCCGCTGTGGTAAACTTCCGCAGAATCGGCGGCCTGTTCAAATTGGAGAGTTGATCCTTGAAAGCCAAAGTCCACGTTACCCTCAAGAACGGCGTCCTTGATCCGCAGGGCAAGGCCGTGCAGCACGCACTCGCAGGCCTTGGCTTCGCCGGCGTTGAAGGCGTCCGCCAGGGCAAATTCATCGAACTTGAATTGAGCGAGACCGACCCCGTGAAAGCGGCAGCCCAGGCCGAGGAAATGTGCAAGAAACTGCTCGCCAATACGGTGATTGAGAACTATGCGGTCGAAATCGTAGAGGGCTGAGCCATGAAATCCGCCGTCATCGTCTTTCCCGGATCCAACTGTGATCGTGATATCCAGGTCGCGCTAGCCGACGTCACCGGCGGCGAGGTCATCATGCACTGGCATGGCGATGCTGAACTGCCCGAGGTTGATCTGATCGCCGTGCCGGGAGGCTTTTCATACGGTGATTATCTGCGCTGCGGCGCCATGGCGGCGAAATCGCCGGTCATGCGCGAGGTCAAGGCCCGTGCGGACAAGGGCACAGCGGTAATCGGCATCTGCAACGGCTTTCAGGTGCTGACCGAGATCGGTCTGTTGCCGGGTGCCTTGATGCGCAACGCCGATCTGAAATTTGTCTGCAAGGATGTGCATCTTTCGGTCGAGACCGCCGCATCGGTGTTTACCGGCAGTTACAGAAAAGGCCAGGTGATCCGTATCCCGGTCGCCCACCACGACGGCAACTATTACACCGATGATGGCACCCTGCAGGCGCTCAATGATCAGGACCGCATCGCTTTTCGCTATGTTTCGCCGGCAGGCGCGCGCGGCAACGGGGCCAATCCGAACGGATCGCTTGACGATATTGCCGGAATCCTGAACGAAAAACGCAATGTGCTCGGCATGATGCCGCACCCGGAGCGTCTTGCTGAAGAGGCGCTCGGCGGCACTGACGGCCGTCCGATGTTCGAAGGCCTGCTGGCCGCGCTGGGATAAATTCCCGTCCTGCCTTAATTTAGCCACCGTCAGAAGGAATGGTCCGCACAGATGCCCTTTGATAAAGGGTGCACAAGTGGTGTATGTTTGAGCCAATACCGATTCGCACTCCGGTATGATCGCTCAGTGCGAGAATTATTTTTTGGGATTAAAAATATGCGTGCAGTGAAACAATTGGCCGTATTCAGCTTAGCCAGCCTCGCGATGAGCGGAACGGCACTGGCTGCCGACCGTCCCACCGGACCGTATATCGGCGGTGCTGCCGGGGCCAACTTCGCCGGTGATAACAACCTCTCCGGACGGGGAATCGATACCGACATCAGCCACGACACCGGCTTCGTCGGGGTTTTGTCGCTGGGTCAGGCCTTTGCCAACGGCTTTCGTGGCGAGATTGAACTCGGCAAACGCCGTAACAGCATCGATAAAAGCGGCACCACCTCGACCGGTGGCAGAAGCTCGGTCCTGAGCGGCATGATCAATGGCTATTACGATTTCGCAACAGGTACGGCCTTTATGCCCTACCTCGGTGCCGGTATCGGCGTCGGCCAACTGAGCATGGACGTCTCGCCCGTCGGCACGGGCAGAGTCCATAGTAGCGGCAGGGGCCTTGGTCTGCAGGGGATCGCCGGCGTCGGCTATCAGATTGACGATAACTGGACCGGTTCTGTTGAATACCGATATTACAATCTGCAGGGTGCCGACGTGAACGTCAGCGGCGTCGGCTCTATTGATGCCGATTACGACTCCCATGCGGTTATGGTCGGTCTGCGTTACACCTTCGGCGAAGAAAAGAAGCCGATGGCCCAGGCGGCACCGGCTCCAGCACCGAAACCGGTCGCTCAGAAACAGCCGGAGCCAAAGCCCGCTCCGGCTCCGGCTGCACCGCCCCCTGTCGCACGGAACTACATCGTGTTCTTCGACTGGAACAAGGACGACATCTCGTTTGAGGCTCTGGAGATCCTGAAAAGTGCGGCCGAAAATGCCCGCAAGGGGAACATCAGCCGTATTCAGGCCACCGGTCATGCTGATACGTCCGGCACCCGCGCTTACAACACCAAACTTTCCGAGAGGCGCGCCCGTGCCGTTCAGGCGACACTGAACAGCCTCGGTATTGCAAGCAACGAAATCACGGTTGAGGCCAAGGGCGAACAAGATCCCCTGGTGCCGACAGCCGACGGTGTGCGTGAACCGCAAAACCGCCGCGTCGAGATTGTCTTCCCGTAACCGCGACGACGCAGAACCGTTCATTGAGCCGGGCCCTTAACGGGGCCCGGTTTCTTTATGACACAATCTGTTTAGAAACGGGTGATGCCGCCAGATACTGATACCACCAGACACAGGTCCGCCCTTGCCGCTGGTCACTTAACTGTTGATGAGTTCAGTCTATTGGATTTTGTCGACGAGGATCATTTCCGGGCGGCAGGTGCTGGGCACATCCACTTCGCTATTCGGGCGTTTCATCGAAAATGCCGCCAGATCGGTCGGGTTCAGGCCGCTCAGCGCCGTAAACATACGAAGCGTATGCTCGCAATACTGATCACGACTGGAGATCGAGCGTTCGGAAGCCCGGTTGGCAAGCGCCGTGACATAGGCATTGAGTGATTTATCGGCGCTGGCACCATGCAGATTCTGAAAGAGTTTCTTCAGGGCGTGGCCGTGATCGACCAGCGTTGTCTGGAATTTGCGCGCGAAATTATTGTATTGCGGTCGGGCACCACAGGTCAGGGCTGCGACCATCAGATCGGTCTGCAGGGCACGGACATGAAAAGCCGCTTTATCGGTGCGTCCATCACAGGTTGCCGCAATGGCCGAACCGGCACAGATGCCGGTGATGGCGACCGCAACTGCGAATCCGAGCGCTTTTCCCCGCATGAATACTTCCCCTTGTCGTCGAATCTGACAAGAAACTCCCACATTCTGTGTTTTGCTTCAAGGGGTTTATGGCGGAATCAAGGCAAACGGGTGCACATGGATGAAAGGTGTGTATCCTTGGGCTGTCATTTGCTATGAAGCGACGCAACGAAAGCCTTCAGTCCACGGGATATGACCTTGACCGATATCACCCCCGAAATCATTGCCGAACACGGCATTTCCAAACCCGAATATGCAAAAATCCTGGAGATTCTTGAGGGCCGACAGCCCAATCTGACGGAACTGGGCATTTTTTCAGTGATGTGGTCCGAGCACTGCTCCTACAAATCTTCGAAAAAATGGCTGAAAACTCTGCCGACCGAAGGACCTGTGGTGATCTGCGGGCCGGGCGAAAACGCCGGTGTTGTCGATATCGGCGATGGCCAGGCGGCCATTTTCAAGATGGAAAGCCATAACCATCCGTCCTTTATCGAGCCTTATCAGGGTGCGGCGACCGGTGTCGGCGGCATTCTGCGAGACGTCTTCACCATGGGTGCCCGGCCGATTTGCAATCTCAACGCGCTGCGCTTCGGCAGCACGGATCACCCGAAAACCCGGCATCTGGTTTCCGGCGTTGTTGCCGGCATTGGTGGTTATGGCAACTGTGTCGGTGTTCCGACCGTCGGCGGCGAATGCGAATTCCATGAAAGCTACAACGGCAACATTCTGGTCAATGCGATGACGGTCGGAATCGCCGATACCGACCGGATTTTCTATTCCGCCGCCGCTGGTGTCGGCAACCCGGTGGTCTATGTCGGATCGAAAACCGGGCGCGACGGCATTCACGGCGCAACCATGGCGTCCGCCGAGTTTTCTGAGGATTCCGAGGAAAAACGCCCGACCGTTCAGGTCGGCGATCCGTTCACGGAAAAGCTGCTGATCGAGGCCTGCATGGAATTGATGGCGACCGACATGATCGTCGCCATTCAGGATATGGGTGCCGCCGGCCTGACCTCGTCATCCTTCGAGATGGCTTCGAAAGGCGGCATGGGGGTCGAACTTGATCTGGATCAGGTGCCGCAGCGTGAAACCGGCATGACCGCCTATGAGATGATGCTGTCGGAAAGCCAGGAACGGATGCTGATGGTCCTGAAACCCGGTCGCGAAGCGGACGCCCGCAAGATTTTCGAAAAGTGGGAACTGGATTTTGCCGTCATCGGCCACCTGACCGACAGCGGCCACATGGTCCTCAGGCACAAAGGCGAGATTGTCGCTGACCTGCCGATTGACCCGCTGGCCCTGGCATCGCCCGAATATGACCGCCCGTGGGTGCCGACGCCGGACGCAAAACCGCTGTCGTCTACAGATGTGCCCGAGCCCAACGATCCGCTGGCCACACTCGAATCCCTGCTCGGCACCCCGGCCCTGTCGTCAAAGCGCTGGATCTGGGAACAGTACGACCACATGGTCATGGGCGACACGCTGGGCATCGGCCGACCGGGCGCTGCCGATGCGGCACTGGTCCGCGTGCACGGCACGAAAAAGGCGCTGGCGGCAACATCCGACTGCACGCCGCGCTATTGCAAGGCAAACCCGGTCGAGGGCGGCAGACAGGTTGTCGCCGAAGCCTGGCGCAACATCACGGCGACCGGTGCAACGCCGCTCGCCATCACCGACAACATGAATTTCGGCAACCCCGAGAAGCCTGAAATCATGGGCCAGTTCGTCGGCTGCATCGAAGGCATGCGCGAAGCGTGTCTGGCGCTCGATTTCCCGGTCGTGTCCGGCAACGTCTCGCTGTACAATGAAACCAACGGTCAGGCGATCCTGCCGACGCCGACGATCGGTGCCATCGGGCTGCTCGCCGATTACACGCAAGCCACCGGTATCGGTTTCAGCGCCGAAGGCGACGCACTGATCGTGATCGGCGAAACCCGCGGTCATCTGGGCCAGAGCCTCTATCTCAGAGAAATTCATGGTCGCGAGGAAGGCCCGCCCCCGCCGGTCGATCTTGCGGCTGAACGGCTGAACGGCGATCTGGTCCGTGATGTTATCCTGTCCGGACTGGCCAGCGCCTGTCACGACATCGCCGACGGCGGACTGCTGGTTGCCATAGCCGAAATGGCGATGGGCGGCGGTATCGGTGCATCCATCAGCCTCGATCATGGCCCAATACCGGCACATGCGTGGCTGTTCGGTGAAGATCAGGGGCGCTATGTGATCGCCACCAGCAATCCGGATGCGGTTATGGCCAAAGCGATGTTGGCCGGCGTCAAGGCCGCGCGGATCGGCACCACGGGCGGCGACGCCATTCTACTTTCGGATGGCCGCAGTATTACCCTAAAATCCCTGCAAGATCGCCACGAAGCCTGGATGCCCGCGTTTATGGGCAGCTGACGTACTGGTGTTTGCAGGCGAGCCTGGTCATTCGACAGGAACCTCAAGATACGGCACCCTGTCCGGCGAACCGGCGGCAAACAGCCATTTAGGCTTTTCACCGAACCTTTCCAGGCCCGGCAGCGCCACAAGGGATGAACATACCGTCATGAAACCGCCATCGGTGCCGACGTTCATCGCACCACGCTCCCCATCCCTGGGCAGTGCCTGACGGCTGCCAAGCAGCGCCTGCCAGGCGCGCCAGTCCCCACGATCCGGATCAGGCCTGGATGCATCCCTGAATTGCGGCAAATAGGCTGAAATTCGTGCGGATTGCTGATCATTGAGGTCATTCGCGGTCAGCATTGAAATCCCGGTACTGACCGGCATCATGTCGACTTTGGCAGCATCCCCGGTCGAGCGGACCCAGAACGCGTCACGGGCATCGGCGATCAGCATATTGAAGCTGCGATAGGCGCGACCATCCAGATGCGCAATGGCCCGGGCCGCTTCCGTCGCCTCGGCATGGCTGAGCGCTTCCAACGGCAATTCACCTCTTGAGCGTTTACCCTTTACCGGGCCCAACGAACCCGGCCGGTTCAAAACGGCTGCCAGCAGGCCGTCATCATTCAGCCCCATCCAGGTGCCACCGGCTTCCTCGTCAATCCCGGCAATGACGTGCGGGTGATCGTCCCAGTGACGGGCTGGCGGGCGCCAGAGTCGGTTCGACATTTCATCACGATTGGCGGCGATGATGACCGGCCACGGGCTATCCGGCTGACGCGAGATGACGACAGTACACATATCCAAGACATAATACGCCGGTAAATGATAAACCAGCTATTGCGCGGCTTGCGGCATGACGGTTCGCAGACTATTTTCTTGGGAACAATAAACCACACTCGAGGAGCACGCTGATGGCCGATTCATTCTCAAGGCGCGAAAAAGGCGAAGAACGAAAGTATGAGCATGATCAGCAGTTGCTGTTCAAGGCGGAAAGCCGGCGCAACAAGCTGCTTGGCCTTTGGCTGGCGGAGATTTTCGGGCTGACCGGTGCCGATGCCGATGCCTATGCCAAGGAAGTGGTCATAGCCGATCTGGATGAACCCGGCGTTGAAGACATCATGCGCAAGGTGATGGGCGACATCAAGGAACGCGCTGCAACGGTCACCGAAGCCGAGGTCCGCAGCAAATTGCAGCAACTTGAAAGCGTCGCCCTGGATCAGGTCAAAAGCGAGAGCTGATGCCCGTGCACGGCACCATCGAATAAAATAATCCAGAGGCCCGATCCCAACGCCTGGGCCCTAGTGTCCCGAAAATGGTTGCCCCGAACAATGGGGGCAACTTCGAATCCACCACGCTAGGCGTTGGGCCGTCAATTCACCTGATGATCAGGTGTTTCTGGCGCGGCATTGTCGCGGTCGCATGCTTGCGCATACAACAACTTTTAGACTTGTTTTTAATTTAATACACTTTTGAACACATGCCACCTGAGCGTCAACTGTCGCCAAAAACCCGCCTGAAGATGTCATCGACGCGGGCTGTGTGGTAGCTAACGGAATCCTTTTCAAGCAATTGCCTGAGATCGTCCGCCGACAGCAACTCAGCCAGTTCAGGATCATGGCTGAGAAAGAACGCCAGCCGGTTGTCGTGTCCGGCGGCTTCTTTTTCGATGTCGTCCAGCACCGGCGGCGTGTCCGGATTGTCCTGATCTATGCCGAAACTGGTCCACACCCGCATCGCGTTACGCTGCACGATTCTGTAGGCGTCCTCGCGGCTGGCACCGTTCTGCGTCAGATACAGCAGCACCCGCTGGGCATCGTGGATGCCGCCAAAGGCGTTCATATGACCCAGCATGTTATCAGGATAGACCACCAGTTTGTCGATGACACTGGTCAGCCGGGCCAACGCGAAATCAAGCGTCACCGTAGCATCCGGTCCGATCATCCGCTCCACCGACGAGTGCGAGATATCGCGCTCATGCCACAGCGCCACGTTTTCGAGCGCCGGCACCACTGCCGAGCGGACAATCCGCGCCAGTCCGGTCAGGTTCTCCGTCAGGATCGGATTGCGCTTGTGCGGCATCGCCGACGAGCCCTTTTGGCCCGGCGCGAAATATTCCTGCGCCTCGCGGACTTCGGTGCGCTGCAGATGCCTGATCTCCGTCGCGACGTTCTCAATGGAACTGGCGATAACGCCAAGGGTCGCGAAATACTGCGCATGACGGTCGCGCGGGATTACCTGCGTCGAGACCGGCTCCGGCGTCAGGCCCATTTTCCGGGCGACGTGGGCTTCAACTTTCGGGTCGATGTTGGCAAAGGTGCCGACAGCACCGGAGATTGCGCACGTTGCAATTTCAGCACGAGCCGCTTCAAGTCTCGATCTGTTACGGGCAAACTCGGCGTAAAAGCGGGCAAACTTAAGCCCCATGGTGGTCGGCTCGGCATGGATACCGTGTGAGCGCCCCATGCACGGCATCAGTTTGGTCTCAAAAGCACGCCGCTTGAGGGCTGAAAGCAGAGCATCAATATCCGCCAGCAGGATATCCGCCGCCTGTTTCATCTGTACGGCCAGGCAGGTATCAAGCACATCCGAAGATGTCATTCCCTGATGCACGAAACGCGCTGCCTCACCGACCTGTTCGGCAAGCTCGGTCGTGAAAGCGATCACATCATGTCTGGTTTCCCGCTCGATCTCGTCGATGCGGTCAATGCGGGTCTGGGAATAGGGCTGATCGCCCTTTTTCCAGACGTCCGCCGCCGCCGCAACCGGGATAACGCCAAGCGCCGCCTGGGCATCACAGGCATGCGCCTCGATCTCGAACCAGATGCGAAATTTGTTGGCCGGCTCCCAGATGTCGGTCATCACGGGGCGACTGTAGCGCGGGATCATGGGCAACCTCCTGTCTGGCGCGCCGATCATACTGCCGGCGGCAATTTTTTAAAGCCCGCATACGTATTTTATCGTGTTTCATGACAACGCAATACCGAACGCGTATAAGCTTAGGGTATGGACAATCCAATCGCCAGCAGCCCGCTCATCGAAATCCCCTATGTCGATGCCACTGAAGGCGGCGCTTTGGCCGTTGCCCGGGCCGAAGCCGGCCGGTTTCAGGCCATCGTCAGAGCCGGTCGCGAGCGTTATGGATCGCTGGCCATCGGCATCGGCGACGTGGTTTCAAGGACATGGCTACGCCGTCAGAACAGCAGGCTTGCGGACGAAATCGATGCGGTATCCGATGAAGCCGGTCGCGGCGGTGCGTGGCTGTTGAACCTGTCTTATGAATGGTGCTGCACCACCGGTGCCGGACCGGATCCATCAGGCCGTGGCAATCGCATGCTCAGAACCCTCGACTGGCCGATGCAGGGGCTTGGCGAGACGATTGTCGTGGCCAGATTCAAGGGCAAGGCCGGACCCTACTTCAATGTCACCTGGCCGGGATTCGCGGGTGTCGTCACGGCGATGGCACCGGGCCGCTTTTCGGCGGCGATCAATCAGCCGCCGTTCAGGAAATGGAGCCGCTCGTGCTGGCTGGACTGGGGCATCAACCGCGGGCGCCTGCTGGCCAGCAAAGCACCACCGCCGACGCACCTGCTGCGTGAAATCTTCGACACCTGTGCGACGTATGACGAAGCCAGGGAACGTCTGCTCCAGGCACCCCTGGCGATCCCCGCATTTATAACCCTGAGCGGCACCTCGCCGGATCAGGCCTGCCTGATCGAGCGCGAGGAAAATGCCGCCAGCGTTCACGCAAGCCCGACCGCCTGCGCCAATCACTGGATGCAGCGCAACGTTCCCGGCCACAACCGCGGACATGATTCCTTGGGACGGCGTGCGCTGATGACGGAAACCCGTGACCAGGCGGATGACGGGTTTGCCTGGGTGACGCCACCGATCCTCAACGAGACAACCCGGGTCGCCGTTGTCGCCAATGCACTTGAAGGGAAGTTGATGGTGCGCGGTTATGAACGCCAGGGCGTCGTCACGCAGGACTTTCAACGACCCGTTCGGTCCTGAACAGCAGATACCAGATCAACGCCAGAAATTGCAGAGCGGCAACCAGTCCGAACGCCCAGCGGTAGCCGTCGGGATGGAACCCGCCCGTTTCGCTGATCGGCCAGAAGTCGATCACGACACCGATCCCCCACTGCACACCGAACGCGCCGAAAAAAGCCAGAACATTGATCCCGGTGACCACGCGACCGGCCAATCTGGTCGGGAACCGCTGCGTCAGACCGGCATAACTGACAATGCCATATGTTGCCGTAAAGGCCCATATCATCCAGGTCGTCTGCGTCACCGGTACGACCTCGGCGACAACCAGTATCTGCATGACCAGAAAAACGCTCATGCCGATCACGGATATCTTGATCGCGGCAACGCCCCGGTTGCTGAAAAACCCGGTTATCCAGGCCAGGCAGGCATAGCTGGCAACCATGGCCATCGCAACGTGCGACAGAGCATCTGCGGTTGCCCGCGCATCCAGCCCCAACACGTCATGAAACCATGGCCCCAGCCAAAGGCTCTGAATACCCAGAAAGGCCGCCTGCGAGGTCACGCATAAGGGTGCGATCCGCCAGAATAATGGTGACCAGAATACCAGGCGGATGCCGCCGAAGGTCTCGCGCAGCGTTTCGCTGCCGTGGGGTTTTTCCTTGCGCTGCGGCACCACCGTGTAGACCAGCACCGCCATCAGCAGGGCAACCCCGGTTAGAACCCAGAAAACACCGCGCCAGCCGAATGCGACCTCAAGCATCTCGATCGGCGTCGTCCCCATCAGGGCACCGATGCCGCCGGCAACCATTTGGTAGCCATTCACAGCAGGCAGCTTTTCCTTTGGCAACCACAAGGCATAGGCCGTAAACGCGGCCATCAGGCAGGAGGATGTTCCAATACCGATCAATGCCCGCCCCATGGCCAGTAGCGCCAGCGAACCGGCCATGGCGAACACTGCCGTACCCAGCGCGGCTACAATCAACAGCGCCGATTCTGTTTTCCGTGGCCCATAACGATCCAGCATCACACCGAGCGGCAGTTGAATGGCGGCAAAAGCAAAAAGATTGGCGCTGGTGAGCAGACCGAGGTCTGAAGCGCTGAGACCAAGATCACGGATCAAGGCCGGCGCAATCACCGCATTCACGACCCGGAGCAAATATGACAGCACATAGCCGAGCGCAAAGGGCACAAAAACGCGGGCAAAATTCGGCGACATTTCTTCCCCCATAATCCGGCGATCATGCAGCAGCGTCGCCGGTACAGCCCACATTACAGCACCCCTGAATGAACACGGCAATCACGACAAATTATCAAAAATGAATATTTAGTAAGTTGAGTTGGTTTATATTTCTGCCATCATCCGGGGCACCGTCCCGGGTACAGGGCGATATCTGTGGAAACAAAGATGGCAACAGTAGAACGCATCAAAAGAGGCTTTCTTGATCGCATGGGGCGCCTGTCGCGTCTCAAGCTGATTATCCCGCTGCGTCGCTGCCCTCACGAACCTGAATATTCCGCGCGCGGCGTCGCCATCGGCATGTTCTGGGCCCTGACCCCCCTGGTCGGCATTCAAATGTATCTTTGCCTGATGACCTGGTTCATCTTCAGGTTTTCAAAAAAGCTGAATTTCAGTCTTGTGATTGCCTGTGCCTGGACCTGGGTCACCAACGTCTTCACCATGCTTCCGACCTATTACCTGTTTTATGCCACCGGCCAGGTCATGCGCGGACAGTGGCAGAACATAACCGGCTACGAAACGTTCCTGAATTCCTGGCATGCAGCTTTTGTCGACAGTTCCGATCTTTGGCAGTCCATGCTCGATCTGATGAAGCTTCTAGCCCGCGAGCTGGGATTGTCGATGGGGATCGGCTGCCTGCCCTATGCTGTGGTCGGGGCCTGGCTGAGCTATTGGCTGTCGCTCAAATATGTGCAGCGAAAACGTCGCAGAAAAAATGAAAAGCGCGCGAAAAGGGCGTTCAACAAAGCGTCAGTCTCAACGCCGCAGGAACAGCACTCTTAAAGCAGCCCCATCGCCTTGAATGAGCGATGGCCGTTTCTGCTGATGATGACATGATCATGTAACTGGATCCCCAGCCGCTCCGCCGTTTCCCTGATCTCACGGGTCATATCGATATCCCCTTTTGAGGGTTCGGGGTCGCCCGACGGGTGATTGTGCACCATGATGATGGCGCTGGCGCCCAATTGCAGCGCCCGTTTGACGACTTCCCTGGGGTATACGGGCGTATGGTCAATCGTTCCGCGTTGCTGTTCCTCATCAACGATCAGTACGTTCTTGCGGTTCAGAAACAGAACCCGGAAGTGTTCGCGCTCTGCCCGGCCCAGCCGCATTCGGCAGTATTCAATCAATCGGTCCCAACTGGACAGGACCGGCATGTTCATCACCTGTTCCTGACCAAGCCGCTGTGCCGCCTGCTCAACAACCTTGAGCGCTGCAATCGAAGCCTCTCCCATGCCTTCAATTTCCTGTAGCGCCTCAACCGGTGCCGCAATGGTATCGGCAAAACTGCCGAACCGCTTCAACAACCGTTTTGCCAGGGGCTTGACGTCGCCGCGGGGGATCGCCGCGAACAGGATCATTTCGATCAGTTCATAATCCGGCAGGCCATCGCCGCCGCCCTTCAGAAAGCGCGTTCGAAGCCGTTGGCGGTGTCCGGCGTGTTCAACAGCCTGAACCCCCACGCGCAACGTCTCACACCTTGTAGGGCGGGCAATCGAGCCCGGTCGGCGACAGCGTGAATACCTCGTACCCATTCCTGGTGACGGCCAGAGAATGCTCGAACTGGGCCGAAAGCGTGCGGTCCTTGGTGACCGCCGTCCAGCCATCGGAAAGGATTTTCACGTCAAGTTTGCCGGCATTGATCATCGGCTCGATGGTGAAAAACATGCCTTCACGCAGCACTTCCCCTTCACCCGGACGACCGAAGTGCATGATATTCGGTGCGTCATGGAATATACGCCCGAGGCCATGCCCGCAGAAATCACGCACTACGGAATAGCGTTTGCTTTCGGCAAAAGACTGAATGGCGTGACCGATATCACCCAGCGTCGCACCGGGGCGGACCATTTCAATGCCGCGCCACAAGCACTCAAAAGTCGTTTCAACCAGTTTCTGCGCCTTGAGGCTTGGCTTGCCGACATAAAACATGCGGCTGGTATCGCCGTACCAGCCATCGACAATAACCGTCACGTCGATGTTGATGATATCGCCATCGACAAGAACCTTGTCGCTCGGGATGCCGTGACACACGACGTGATTAATCGAGGTGCATATGGATTTCGGGAAACCCCTGTAATTCAACGGCGCCGGGATCGCGTTGCGCGCGATGGTCCAGTCATGGCACAGCGTATTCAGATCATCCGTGCTTATACCCGGAATGACATGAGGCGTGATGAAGTCGAGGCATTCCGCCGCCAGACGGCCAGCCTTGCGCATACCCTCAAAGCCTGCGGCATCGTGGATTTTGATGTAGCGGCCATCTCGGCCGGCAACTTTTTCTGCCTGATTGTTCATTCCGGTATCCATCATACTCCAGCTAATATAAGGCTCAGGCACCCTTTTTCACACCAAACCCGAATAATTTTCAGAGTTCGAGCTTTATTTTCCGCGTCACGACGATTTCGCTGGCGCTGAGCTTGCAAGCATAACATACCACCTCAACACCTGCTTTAAGGGCTGTGGTCAGTCCTTCAGCATATGTCGGGTCAATGTCATCGGCGACTTTAAATCTGTCGGCATCCTCGCGCTGAACAAGATAGAACATCACCGCACGGTGGCCTTCGTTGACCATATCGGCGAGTTCGACCAGATGCTTGGCCCCTCGGGACGTCACTGCATCGGGAAACTCAACCGCTCCGGCCTCAAGGTCCCGCCGCATCGTGGTGTTTTTAACCTCAACGTAGCATTTCGGGCGAACATCATCTTCGAGCAGGATATCGATCCGCGAATTCTTGCCGTATTTGACCTCGCGGCGGAGCGAGGCATACCCCTGCAACTCATCAACCTTACCGGCTTCAATCGCTTCTGAAACAATCAGATTCGGCAGCGACGTATTGATCCCGACCAATGATTTGCCGATCCGGATCAACTCCCAGGTATATTTGAGTTTTCGATCCGGATTGCGCGCCGGTGACAGCCAGACTTCGGCACCGGGCTCGTTAACACTTTCCATGGACCCCGAATTCGCACAATGCGCGACGACGACGGTGCCGTCTTCCAGTTCGACGTCGGTCAGAAATCGCTTATAGCGCTTGATCAGGCGACCTTTGATAAGGGGATCTGGAAATTTCATGGGGGGCTCATAGCCGACCGTCGCCGGGGGCGCAACCCTTTGGATACTCAACCTGTCCCATCAGCTTTCGAGGTCCATCCGGTCCAGAAAGCCGAACCTGAATTCAGGGGTGTTGTTGGGATGATCATCGCGCAGGAACAGTGTGGTGTCATTCTTGACCATGAGGATTTCCCGGATCGTGTTGACGACCCGCCTGTCGAGATCGAAGAACCGGTAAAATTCGTCGATCAGTTCCTTTTCCCGGGCCACCACACTGCCGTCTACGATCATTGTCTCGTACATATTCGCAAGGACCGAAATGATCTGCGCAGGCGACAGGGTTGCCTCGATCGACATCAGGAACCGGTTGTAGTCGTATTGGGCGACGTAGGCGAAGGCATCCGCAGTCAGTCGCTGAATCTGCGTTGAACTCAACTCGCGGCGGCTGACGTGCTTGCCCAGTAAACTGACCAGCGAGGCCCGTTCTTCCGGCAATGCCTTTTTATCGGCCATGACGATATAGGCCGTCGCAACAGCCAGTACTTGCATCGGCGTCAGCTCTGGCATCCCGTCCATTCGGCGCAATCCCCACTTAATGATGATTTTGCAATTGTTGCAGGTTTTGTTATAATTGTCCCGTCGAGAAGCGACCACCTATAAGGTGAATTTAACGTAGAAAACGCCAATTTCGATCCTGATTGTTAACAGGTTTGCCATGGCGTTAGAAGTTTCCATCATCGGCAGCGCACAGCGGCTGCAGGAGCAGCGTGACCAGCGTGTTGAATTGGCGCGCGTACAGCAACGTGAAGAAGCGCTGGCCAATGCCCGGAACGCCGAGCGCGTCGCGCAGAGCCGCCAGCTTGAAGCACAAATCCGTGCCGATATCATTGCCAACGACCAGAAACAGGCACGGATCGAACTCAGGGACTTCCGCGATGCTACCGATGCGGCACAGTATCAGGCTGTCCGGGACCGCGCGCTCGACAATAGGTTTGATGACATCCGCTTCGATCAGGAACAAGCCGATCTCCGCTACATATTTAACCAGCAGCGGGCACTGAGCGCTGATCTGCAGGCTCGGGACAACACTTTCCAGCCGCTGACCGATACGGCCCCGCCGGCACTGACCGTTGATGATGTTACTGCTGCGTCCGCCACCGGGGTGTCTGCCTACGAGCAATTGATCAGTGATCGGAACAGTCGCCTTGCCGACAAGGCGGAAGCGGACCGGTTGTTCGCAGATGCGCAAAGTCGTGACTTTTCCCGCTCTGTCCGGGCGGTTGACGATCTTCGCGACAACCCGAGCGCCCTGCCCGGCGAGCCGCCCCGCGGCAGTGTCGTCGATTTTCGGGCTTGATATCACCGGGCGCTCCCCAATCCTTAAGGCATGCTCCTGGACTGTGCTAATTCCTGCGCCTTGAGGTACGCGACAAGCGGATACAATGCCGCAAGCGCCGCAATAACCAGCCCGACACCCCCTTCACGATATCCCCGCCGGGCGACGTAACATTTCCAGAACCGGGACAGGGCTTTTCTGGCCATCGTCGCTGTCCGGCCGGTTTCACCCCGATGCGCGATATCTTCGGCACGCAGCGAGGTATTCCGGTTAAAACGCTGGATCAGACCGGACACATCGGCAACGAAGTTATGACGCACCCCATGAACAAGATCGGGGCCGCGCTGTCCCTGGAATGAGACCTGCGGATGCACCATTTGCATGCCCCAGGACTTGAAACCCTTGCGAAACAGACTGCCCCTGAGATCGGGAGCCAGGGCCGCCATCCAGCCATACCGCACCCATCGCATGCCGACGTAATTGTGGATCGGCGTAAAATGGAAATCCGCCTGATCCGACCGAACCACGCTCAGGATTTCATCGGCAAGCGGGGTCTCGATCCACTCGTCGGCATCGACTTCCAATATCCAGGGGCTGCTGCAGGCTTCAATCCCGGCCATCCGCCTGGCCCCTTCGATTTCCCAGCCCCCCTCGATGGTTCGGGCGCCGAATTTCAGGGCGATTTCCTTGCTGGCATCGGTGCAGCGATCCAGCACGACAACGATCTCGTCGGCAAAGGACAACCGCTCAAGACAGGCGCTCAGATTGGTTTCTTCGTTATGGGCGACAATCAAGGCGGACAGTTTACTCATATCCGCAGACTAGCAAAAACAGACGCCCCCGTGACAGCAAAAGCAAAGGCCGGCATCCATCGGATACCGGCCCAGCCACAAAAATTTCCCTAACCGATCAGCGCGAATAAAATTCGATGACCAGGTTCGGTTCCATCTGTACCGGATAAGGCACGTCTTCCAGCTTCGGCTGACGGGTAAAGGTACCGGTCATGCGCTGATGGTTGACCTCGACGTAATCGGGCACTTCACGCTCCGAGCTTTCGCTGGCCAGCAGGACGAGCGGCAACTGGCGCGATTTCTCGCGCACTTCGATGACGTCGCCTTCCTTGACCATGAAAGACGCGATATTGACGCGCACGCCGTTGACCTTGATGTGACCGTGGTTGATGAACTGGCGCGCCGAGAACACGGTCGGCACAAATTTCATACGGTAGATCACCGAGTCCAGACGGCGCTCAAGAATGCCGATCAGGTTTTCTGACGTATCACCGCGACGACGCACGGCTTCGGTGTAATACTTGCGAAACTGTTTTTCCGAAATGTTACCGTAATAGCCCTTGAGCTTCTGCTTGGCCATCAGCTGCAGGCCGTAATCGGACGGCTTTTTGCGGCGCTGACCATGTTGGCCCGGACCATAATCACGGGTATTGATGGGGCTTTTCGGACGACCCCAGAGATTGACGCCGAGACGGCGGTTGATCTTGTACTTAGACTGTACGCGTTTTGTCATTTTGGTTCTCTCTACGCTAACCGGATGTTATGGGCCCGGTAGTCCGACCCGCCTTTCGGCGGCGGCGGGGACAGGCGAAACAAAGCCGCCAGCCCACATTCCCGGGCAGAAGGCCGGGAATATATGGAAATTCAGGGAAATGTCAAAGGCTTCAGTGCATTTTCATGCATTGATGCCGAGACGGCTCGACAGGGCGCTGCGACCGTTGCCAGTCATGATGACCTTGCGGGTTCCCTGAATGCGCTCAATCCAGCCATGCGCGATGAACGCATCGGCCAGAGCCGCGCCAAGCGCCCCGCCGACATGGGGCCGTCTTTCGCTCCAGTCAAGACATCGTCTGGCCAGATGCCGTCGTTTGCCCTTGAGCGCCTCAAAATCGATGCCGAGCGCCTGAAAAAATGCAACGCCCGCTACAGTCGGATAGAAATCCTGTTCATCTTCAGAGACATAGCCGTGATTTTTCAGGGCATCGGCAACCGCAACCCCCAGCACCCCGGCCAGATGGTCATAGCACATCCGGGATTCCCTGAGTTCCATCAGGATTTTAGACGGCTTCCTGTGAGCCACCGGCTGATCCGGCAGCAAATGCGCCAGCGGCTCCAGCGCATCGGCAATTCGTGCATCGGCAAGGCGGAAGTAACGGTGCCGGCCCTGTTTTTCGACGCTGATCAGGTGCAGATCACTCATTTTCTTCAGATGGCTGGATGCGGTCTGGGCCGTAACGCCGGCATGCAAAGCCAGTTCCGTCGCCGTCAACGCCTGACCGCCGGCCAATGCAGCCAGCATATTGGCCCGCGCCGGGACACCAATCACCGCACCGATGCGCGCCGAAGCGCGCGCATCATGACGTTCCCATCCATCATTAAACATATGAAACTCCTGCAACATCCATATTTCGATGATAAACGAAACGTTTCATGATGACAACGCCTCCTTTTTACCCGACTGTGTGCCAACGCCCCTGACACAAAGGAAACAGCCATGGAAAAAGACCAGTTCCTCAAAAGACACCAGCAGGGTCCGATGATCCGTATGCCCAACGCCTGGGACGCGGGATCCGCCAGGATCATGGCTGCGGCCGGGGCCGAAGCACTCGGCACCACCAGCGCCGGCATCGTCTATACGATGGGCAGACCGGATTACGAGGGCGCGCTGAGCCGCGATGAATGCCTTCGTATCGTTGAAGACATCTGCAGCGCTGTTCCTATCCCGGTCAGTGTCGACAGCGAAGATGGCTATGGCGAGAGCGCAACAGACGTCGCCCAGTCTTTCCGTCTGATGATTGAAGCCGGGGCCAGGGGCGGCAGTATCGAAGATCACCGCCTTGATGGCGGCAAGGACCTGATGAGCATCAGTGAGACCGTCGAGCGTATCCACGCCGCCCGCGAAGCCATCGACGCATCCGGGATCGATTTTGTGCTGACGGCGCGGGCCGAGTGCTATCTGGTCGGCATGCCCGATCCCCTCAACGAAAGCATCAAACGACTGCAGGCGTATGAAGAGGCCGGAGCCGATTGCCTGTATGTGCCCGGCATCAGAACGCGTGAACAGGTATCAGACGTGCTGTCAGCCATAAAAAAGCCGGTCAACGTCCTGGTCGGCATCAAAGGATTCGATATCCCGCTGACAGAGTTGGAGAGCATGGGCGTGCGGCGCATCTCGACCGGTGGCAGCGTCATGTGCGCAACCCTGGGACTGGTCCGCAAGGCCGTTACCGATCTCGGCATCGGCAAACTGGATTACCTCGACGGCATGATCCCCCACGCCGAGATCAAAGGCATTTTCGCTGAATTTTCCGGACGTGGGGCCTGATCATGCTGTTCCCCAATCTTCTCGGCAGCCTGTATCTATGGATCATGCGATCCCGGCAAAGGCATCAACTCAGGCGCATGGAAGGCTGGCAGCTGCGTGATCTCGGGATCAGCCGCCCGGACGCCGAACAAGAAAGCCGGAAACCCTGCTGGCGAGACTGAGCTTAAGCGACCGAGGCCAGGAAGCGGGCTTCCGCCTCGCTAAAGGCGCGCCTGGTCGTCGCCACATCCCACGGACGCTCGAGCAGGGTTTCGTGATCCCACTCGCTGCGGGGCTCGTCGGGCTCAAAGAAATCGCCGCCATAGACATGGATCGCCGAGGTAAATTTACCAAGCGGATTGGTCACAGAATGAATGATGCTGTGGCCGAGCGTGCCGACATCACCGACGCCGAGCGAATCTGCGCCGGCCGCTTCAAGACCATCATCAGTTCGTTTCCAGAACACGTTATCTTCGCGGCCGTTATAAATCCCGATTACAGCAAACATGTTGTGATTATGCGGGATCAGCGTCATGTAGGGCGACCAGATGAAATTGATCACCGTCAGATCATCGGAACGATGCAGCAGGTCAATACCGGCTTTTTTCGGCTCACCCAGTTCCCGGATGATCCCGGAAGGATCGGACACAGCCTCCGTAACCAGTTCACGGACAGCCGCCTGCCCTTCCTTGACGGCGATGCCACAGGCATCAATGAAACCTTGTTTGCTGAAACGGGTCATAGCCTCACTCCTTGAACTGTGTGGTCAAGATATGCCGCAACGGACCTGACCTGTCCAGAGGGCAAGAGGCTCAGGCTTCCAGTTCGCTGTCCCAGTAAAGAAAATCCCGCCAACTTTCGTGGAGGAAGTTTGGCGGGAAAGAACGGCCGTTCTCTTGCAGGGTGTGGCAGTTTGGCCGTGCCGGTTCCCGGCGCGGGAACATCCTCGCCTGCTTCGGCAGTTTGTGCCCCTTCGACAGATTACAGGGCGAGCATGCCGTAACGACATTTTCCCACGTCGTCCGTCCGCCCCGACAGCGCGGCACCACATGGTCGAAAGTCAGATCCTCGGTCGCCAGCCGATTGCCGCAGTACTGGCAGGTAAAGCCATCGCGCAGAAACACATTAAAGCGCGTAAAGGCCGGTCGACGGTTCATCGGGATGTATTCTTTAAGCGCGATCACGCTCGGCAGGGCAAATGCCTGAGTCTGCGAACGGGCCACCATATCGTATTCGGAAACAACGCTGACACGGTCAAGGAAGACGGCCTTCAGGGCTTCCTGCCACGACCACAGCGACAACGGGAAGTAACTGAGCGGACGGAAGTCCGCATTCAAGGCCAGTGCCGGGTATCCGTTAATCGTCATCGACTACCATATTTCCTGACAGACAAGCAGGAGAATACACGATATTGCGGAATTGCAAAATCATTGCGCATGAATCTTTGGTGACTGTCGCTACCTTGCAAGATTGGAAAGATTGACCCCGAAAACGTCGCTGAGAAAAAACATGCCGGCTTTGATTCCGTCGTCATCAAGACCATGCCCAAGGCCCGGTCGCGCCAGCCCTTCGCAAGGCACCCCGACCTGACGCATTGCCGACAGTGCCGCCGGCATGAAATCGAACGGCAGAACGTCATCGACCTGGCCGTGACACAGCAGAACCGGCGGCTTCGCGGTGATTTCATCGGCCAGATTTTCAGCATCCACCAGCATTCCCGAATAACCCAGTATGCCGGCGCAGGGCTTCGGGCGCCTGAGCCCGACGTGCAGCGCCATCATCGTTCCCTGAGAAAAACCGATCAGCGCCAGATCCTTGTCGCCGAGCCCGAGATACGCCAGTTGCTCGTCAATATAGGCGTTGAGGATCGGTGCCGCGGCGCGCACACCTTCCTTGCGGGCATCGTTGCTGAAATCGCTGAGGCTGAACCACTGATAACCGATCGGCCCGCCATCGAACTGAAACGGCGCATGCGGCGAGACAAACCGGGCATCCGGTAATACCTTCTGGAAAAACGGTGCCAGACCGATCAGGTCATCCCCGTCAGAACCGACGCCGTGGCACAGCACGACAAGTTGCCTGGGTGTCCGCCCGCCCAGCGGCTCGAGTGTCGGGCCGCTCAGTTTCGGCAGGGTCGGGGTTTGATCGCTCATACTTGCATGCTCCAATGGTCTGGTTCACAAGTGGTAGCGCATAAAGATCGTCGTTGTCACCCCGTCCGCATCAATTGAGGTCGAACGATCAGGCCATGAGCACCGTTACCCGCTTCGCCCCAAGCCCGACCGGCAACCTGCATCTTGGACATGCCTATTCAGCCCTGTTCGCTTTTGATGCGGCCCGGGACACCGGCGGTGCGTTCAAATTGCGGATCGAAGATATTGACCAGACCCGCTGCCGCCCCGAATTCGAACAGCAGATCGAACATGACCTGACGTGGCTGGGGTTGGTCTGGGAAACACCGGTGCGGCGTCAATCCGAGCACTTCGACGATTACCGCAAGGCGCTGCACACCCTCGCGGAACAGGGTCTATGCTATCCGTGTTTCTGCACCCGAAAAGAGATTGAAGCTGAAATCGATGCCGCCGGCGGCGCACCGCACGGACCTGACGGGGCGCTGTATCCGGGAACCTGCCTGCATCTCGACACCGCAGAGCGACAAGGTCGCATTGCTGCCGGCGAGCCGCATGCTGTCCGGCTCGACATGCAGGAGGCCTGTCACCGATCTGGCCCGTTGAGCTGGCTGGACCGGGGGTTGGGCAAACGGCAGGCGCGGCCGGAACAATTCGGCGACGTCGTGCTGGCCAGAAAAGATACGCCGACCAGCTATCACCTGGCGGTGACAGTGGACGATCATCTGCAGGGGATCACGCTGGTGACGCGGGCCATTGATCTGGCCGAAGCCACGGATGTGCATCGGCTGTTACAACACCTGCTGGGCCTTGATCAGCCCGAATACCACCATCACGCCCTGCTGCACGGGGCCGACGGCAAACGCTTTGCCAAGCGTGACAAGTCAAAAACACTGGAAAGCCTGCGCAGCGAAGGCGCAACGCCTGACGACATCAGACAGATGATTGCCGGCTTCACGAATGTTTAGGCACAGAACCCCAGCCCTGCTGTTGCTGGCGCTTGTCATGGCCCTGCCGATACGTGTCGGTGCCGAAGGGCCGCACCGGGCGATCATTACTGAAATCGTCGACGGCGACACGGTCATCATCGATCCGCCCTTCAAGGACGGCAACGAGATCAGGCTGGTCGGCATTCAGGCACCGAAACTGCCGCTTGGGCGCAATAACTTCCCGACCTGGCCCCTCGCCCCCGAAGCCAGGGACGCGCTGTCGGCGATGGTGCTGGGCAAGCCGGTGGAACTGAGCTTTACCGGTGCCAGACGGGACCGCTATGGGCGCTGGCTGGCGCATCTCGACGTGATCAGCGGCAGTGAAAAAATTTGGGTGCAGGGTGCCATGCTGCGTTCCGGACTGGCGCGGGTCTACAGTTTCCCGGACAACAGGGGCCGGGTCGCCGAAATGCTGGCCGAAGAACGCCTGGCCCGCCAGGACCGGCTGGGCATCTGGTCGCTGGCCTATTATGCGATCAGAAACCCGGAACCCGCTGCACTGGCGGATTTGCTCGGCACCTTTCAGTTGATCGAAGGACGAGTTATCGATGCCGCTTATGTTAAAGGCATCGTCTATCTGAATTTCGGACCCGACTGGAAAACCGATTTTACCGTATCGCTGGACCGCAAAGCCATGCGCCTGTTCAAGGGCCTGCCTGACGATCCCAGGGAATGGACAGGCCGGGCCGTCCGGGTTCGCGGCTGGCTGACCGATCGCAACGGGCCGATGATCCGCGCCACACACCCCGAGCAGATCGAATTGCTGGACCGTTGATTGCCCTGAAATTGCCTTCGTTGAATGTCACGGTGGATTTACGCTAAACTGGCCGGTGACGGTCGACAAAGGAATAACAATGACAGCTTTGAGAAACGGTAGCTGGCTCTGCGCGGCTTTGATTTTCGCGGCTTTTGCGACATCCGGCTGTTCCACCAACCGGGCCACCGGCGAGCAGAGCTTCACGGCTTTCATGTCGGAAGCCGATGAACAGAAAGTTGGTGCCGAAGAGCATCCGAAAATGCTGGAAGCTTTCGGCGGCTCCTACGATGACCGCGCACTGGCCGCCTATGTCACGGCGCTGGGCAGAAAGCTGGTCGCCCAGTCGGAACTGCCCGACCAGACATTCCAGTTCACCGTGCTCAACGATGATACGGTCAATGCCTTCGCACTGCCGGGCGGATATATTTATATCTCGCGCGGTCTGATCGCGCTCTGTGAAGACGAGGCCGAGTTGGCCGGCGTGATCGGCCACGAAATCGGGCACGTCACGGCCCGTCATTCGGCGCAGCGCTATTCATCGGCGGTGGCGACCAACCTCGGCCTGACGGCGGTCGGCATTCTGGGCAGCGTCTTAGGCGCTCCCAGTGGTCTCGGCAATATCGTGTCGTTCGGTGCCCAGGCAGCCCTGCAGAGCTATTCCCGCTCGCAGGAACTGGAAGCCGACCGCCTTGGTGCCCGCTATATGAGCCGGGCCGGCTATGATCCGAAAGCCCTGACGGATTTCTTCTCCAAGCTCGATGCTGAAAACAGTATCGAAGCGGATGCCAACGGCAAGCCCAGGGACAATTATTCCGTGATGTCGACTCACCCCCGAACCTCGGAGCGGATTGAGCGGGCGCGCGAACTCGCTGCAACCCAGACACCCCCCAATGCCAAACGCGAACGGGGCCTGTTCCTGACCCAGGTCGACGGCCTGCTGTTCGGCAAGGATCCGAAAGAGGGCTTTCAGAAAGGCGATGCCTTCATCCATCCTGATCTGAATTTCCGCTTTGAGTTCCCACCCGGATTCAAGGTCACCAACGGCAAGACCGACGTCGTCGGCACCGACGGCAAAGGCACGACCATCATCTTTGACATGGAAAGCCCGAAGGTTGCCACCGGCATGCCGAACCTGATGGATTATCTGTCGAAACACTGGGCGCCGAAGGCCAACATCAGGCCTGAAAATCTGGAAAAGTTGACCATCAACGGTCTCGAAGCAGTGACCGGCACGGCCAGGGTCGATACCAACAAGGGGGCGCGTGATATCCGTATGCTGGCAATCCGGGGTGGCCGGGAACGGATCTTCCGCTTCGCGTTCCTGACCGAACCGAACGTCTCGCAGTCGATGTCGCTGCCACTCAGACAGACAACCTACAGTTTCCGCACCTTGGCACCCGGCGAGGCGGACACCATCAAGCCGCCGCACATCCGGTTGCGTACCGTCCAGCCCGGCGATACGCCGGAAAAATTTGCCGCAACCATGCCGCTCGGCAAGTTTAACGATGCCTGGTTCCGCACACTGAATCTGAACGTCGTCGCCGACGGCCTTGCCCCCGGCGAGAAAGTCAAAGTCATTGATAACTGAGCGTCAAACCTGATGCTACGGCTTTGAGTTGGCTGCCAGCTGTAAAAGATGCCCGAGCAGGGCCTCGGCTTCGGCATAGATCCCCGGTGCGGTGCTTTCCCGTGGGCCGGCGACGTTCAGAACATCCGGTCGCTTTGCTTCAAGCCAGCGCAGCGCCGCCAGCGGTGATCGGGTGCGTTTGAGATCAACGATATGATACGGTCGCTTCAATTCCTGGGCAATCAGCAAGGTATCGCGGGTGCCGTCTTCCGGCTCGCCCCGGGTCAGGATCAGCGTTGCATCGCTGTCGATGACGTTCTGGCGGGTACGCGCCGCATAGTCGGTGCTTTTCATTTCCTGCATGGGATAGGCGGCATCAAGCGGTCCGTCCTCGGCACGACGCCCCCTGGGCACCCAGCCGCCGCACTGCATGCCGACCGCCAGCGCAACATCAAGTGCTGCGCGGTCAACGCCGGTCTGGCCGCCTGAAACGATCTTTGACGGCATGGCCCCTTTCGGCCCCGGAGAAGGGCCTTCGGACACCGTCGTTTCCGACGGCGCCGACATGCGGATCAGGCCGCTTCCAGGATTTGTTCGAGCTTGACGGTGGCTTTATCGACGTCCGTCTTTTCGACGGCGGCAAGCTCGGAAGCGAGACGGTCACGCGCCTGTTCGTAGATTTGCCGTTCCGAGAACGACTGATCGGGTTGACCGACATTGCGGTGCAGATCGCGGACAACCTCGGCAATCGAAACCGGATCGCCGGAATTGATTTTCAGATCGTATTCCGCGGCGCGACGGCTCCACATTGTGCGCTTGACCCTGGGACGCCCCTTGAGCGTGTGGATGGCTTCATCCATGCGCTTCTTTGACGACAACTTGCGGAGACCGGAATTGGCGGCCTTGCTGACAGGCACGCGCAGCGTCATACGGTCACGGTCAAAGCTGATCACGAAAAGCTCCAGCTTGTGACCGGCAATTTCCTCTTCCTCGACACTGAGGACTTTACCGACGCCATGCGTCGGATAAACAACGTAATCACCGGGATTGAATAGCAGTTCGGCCATGATTTTATCTTTACTCACTCATCAAAAAACACCCGGTCGACAAGCGAGCGCGGATGAGGTTCCAGAACCTTGTTGCCGGCAAGCAGGCACCACTTTGCACCCACCGTATGCGGTCATTTTCGTGACGGATCATAGCACAATTTTGCACTGCAGAAAAGAGGCGCGCAGAACAACCGGGACGGCGGTCCTGCGCACATTAATTATTACTTTATAACAGTGACTTAGTCGCCCTTGCCCGGGTTTTCACTGAGCATCTGCTCCTTATCGGGTTTGCCGTCCCATTCCTCGGCATCCGGCAAAGGGTCACCCTTTCGGGTGATATTTGGCCAGATCGAGGCGAACTTCGTGTTGATTTCCAGCCATTTCTCGACCCCGGGCTCGGTATCCGGAATAATCGCCTCGGCCGGGCATTCAGGTTCGCAGACGCCGCAATCGATGCATTCGTCCGGGTGGATCACCAGAAAGTTTTCACCTTCGTAAAAACAATCGACGGGGCAGACTTCAACGCAGTCCTGGAACTTACATTTAATGCAATTTTCGGTAACGATGTACGTCATTATCAAGTCCTCACTCGGTAGTATCCAAACCCAACCGCTTCAAAGCCCGTTTGCGGGCCATGCCGCTGTCCCGGTCACGCACATAAAGCAATCCGGCAATGCGCCTTACCAGATTGGCCTCAAAATCATGCAGCGTGCCGTCAGCATAGGCGACCTCCCACAACATCTCCAGAACATCGATCCGTTCCGCATCTGTAAATGCCTCGCGGATGGTTCGTGTTGCCGCATAGACCCGATTGGCATCCTCTGTCTGCGAAATCGCTTCTTCAATCAAAGTGTTCGCATCATCCGTCGATAAGCCGAAACGATCAACCAATATAGCTTCGATCACGTTGCGCTCGTTCTGATCGAATTGACCATCCAGCAGGGCGGCTTCGACAAAAACGGCAACCGCCGCTGCAGCCAGGCCGGCCTCGCCCGTTTCGGTTGATGGCGCCGTCTCTTCACCGTTCAGGAATGACTTGATCATGGAAAACATGAAGCTGCGTAACACAGCGCTGATAACGGAACAACCACACTTAATCTGCGGTTTTAGCTTGTCAGTGCCGGGCTCCGGCGGCACCCTCCCGGACATGGAACGTTCGCAATACCTGAAACAGCTTTCGGACTCATCAGAACGCAACAAGGGGCCGATACTTGAGGTTCTTCTCGACGTACTGCCGGCAAGCGGACTGGTGCTGGAAGTTGCCAGCGGCACCGGTCAGCACGCGGTTCATTTCGCTGCCAACCTGCCCGGCGTAACCTGGCAGCCGAGCGACATCGATCCGGCCCTCAGGGCTTCCGTCAGCGCATGGCGTGACGATGCCGGGTTGCAGAATCTTCTGCAGCCGATCCATCTTGATGCCACCGCCGACCCATGGCCCGTCAGCGAAGCTGCCGCCATCGTCAACGCCAACATGATCCACATCGCACCCTGGGAAGTCTGCACCGGACTGCTCGACGGTGCCGGACGGATTTTGCCCGAAGGCGGGATTCTCTATATGTATGGCCCGTATAAAATCGGTGGCAAACACACCGCGCCCTCGAACGAGCAGTTCGACCAGTCGTTGCGCGCACGCGATCCGTCCTGGGGCATCCGCAATCTGGATGACGTGGCACTGGAAGCGCGCCGTCGCGGCCTGCACCTGATCAGGACCGTGCAGATGCCGGCCAACAATTTCTCGGTGATCTATCGCAAGACGGCGCTGGTCGAGGGGTAAAGATGTCTACTAATGATAGAATTTCACTAAAAAACATTCTATCCTTTATGCTTCTTATCGGCCCAGCCAACTTAAGAGTAGTAAGCAAAAATTATGATTACCGAAATTCAGTTGCTAAATTATCGAGGGTTTTTAAACCACAAGGTTCCATTTCGTGGTGCAACTATCGTGGTTGGGAAAAATAATGCTGGCAAATCGACAATTGTCGAAGCACTAAAGCTAGTAGCTATCGTTATTACTAGATCACCAAATTTGCGCTACATTCCTCCGCCAGATTGGCTCGACGCACCAGCAGCAGTCTTAGGTGTTGGCCCAGATATTAGCGGGATGGATATTGAATTTAATAATCTATGTCACCAATATCAGGATCCCCCTGCTCAGATAAAAGCTTCATTTGATGATGGCCTCACAGTCAATATTTACCTTCATTCCGAACATGAAGGTATTTTTGCTGTATTGAGAGAGAAAAATGGCAATCCTATTACCACCCAAACCAAAGCAAGAGTTCATGCGTGGAGGCATATTAACGTCCTCCCCCCAGTAGGGCGTTTAAACATTACAGAACGAGTACTACAAGACGATTATGTGCGGAAAAATTTGAACACCAATTTATCTCATCAACATTTTCGAAATCAGTTACACTATCTCGGCAATTCAGAGAGTGAAGCTAGCAATTTAGACTCTCACGATTTCACCGATCCCGAGGAAATTTCACAATTTCTCATGTTCTCAAAGCTGGCTGATGCAACTTGGCCTCAGCTTCAGGTCCGTTCATTAGACATTGACCCCGCCTCGGCTAATCCAAGGCAAATAAAATTATGGGTGAGGGATGGAAGATACGTCTCAGAAGTTGGGTGGGTAGGAAGCGGCCTACAAGCGTGGCTTCAAACTTGTTGGTTCATGGCACGATGTCCAAAAAATTCAATTGTTGTTTTAGATGAACCTGACGTGTTTCTCCATGCGGACTTACAACGAAAACTGTACCGGCTTTTAGCAGGGCATTTCTCTCAAGTAATTATAGCTACCCATTCAACAGAAATATTAGCTGAAGTGAATCCGGATGCCGTTTTGATTGTTGATAAAGAAGAACCCTCTTCAAAATTTGCTGAGAATATCCCTGCTGTTCAGAACGTTATGAATAACATCGGGGGAGCACACAACCTTCAGCTTGCGCGATTATGGGCGGCCAAAAAATGCTTATTCGTAGAAGGTGATGATCTTGAATTTTTGAACCGCTTTCACGAGCTTGTCTTTCCTGAATCAATGATTTCTCTGGGTGCACTTCCTGTTATTTCAATTGGTGGATATGGCAATTGGAAGCTTGCCGTCGGGGCGACAATAGGGCTTAAAAATGCTGGAGATAAAGCTATCCAAGCATACTGCATATTAGATCCAGATTATAGAATTGAAGAGGACCACCTTCCTGTATTGAAGGCTGCGAATGAGGTAAAGCTACGTCTTCATATTTGGAGAAAAAAAGAAATTGAAAATTATATTGTCAATGCGGCATGCATTTCTCGGTATATCAGAAGCAAATCTGGGAAATCTGTACCGAAAGAAAATATCGTGGAAACCCGTATAGATCAAATCTGTGAAGAGCAAAAAAATTACATTTTTGATCAATTAGCTGACCATAATTTAAATAAAGACCGCAAAGGAGGTTTAGCGAAGGCAAATGAAAAAACAAGAAAGATCATTGAGGGAAAATGGCAGACACTGAACGGCAAGATAGAAATATGCTCAGGAAAACATATTATGTCTGAATTATCTAAGTGGTCTCAGAATAATTATGGCGTCTCATTTGGTACATTATCAATAGCTCGCGAAATGAAATTCGAAGAGTTAGATGCCGAAATTATCAAAGTTATATCCGCAATAGAGAATAATGAGCCTTTTAATTAAAGTTAAGCCCGTCGTCGCGGCCTGCACCTAATCAAGACGAAACAGATGCCGGCCAATAATTTCTCGGTGATCTATCGCAAAACGGCACTGGTGGAGGGGTAGCACCCCTCACCCTGCCCTCTCCCACGGGGAGAGGGGGCACTCGGAAAACAACACCTCTCCCCCCAGGGAGAGGTCGGCGTGAAGCGACGGGTGAGGGGCTTAACCTACCGCCCCCGGCGTTTCTTTTTCTTGCCTTCCGGCATTCATATCGGCGATCATTTTCCCGCATCGTCATTCCGGACGCGGATTTCCTCCGAGCGCAGCGAGGCAAGGAAAGCCAGCGATCCGGGACCCAGTCACCCCCGCCAAACCCTCCGTCATTCCCGCCACCGCCTTCGTCATTCCCGCGAAGGCGGGAACCCAGATTCACCGATGCTTGCCCCTTCCCGGCCGAATGTTGCTCTCTTGTTTTGGAATCTCGACTTCCGATCATGACCCAAACAGCACGCAAAACGATGATCTCTTGTTCGGTTTCTGTGTAAGCAATGCGGTCAGCCATAGCCCCACTATAGAAAATTGACCTCTACATTGGAACTGTTTCACCGTCTTACGTCACCGCTGATCAACAGCATTTCAAAGAAAAAACGCCCCCCTCTCGGCTACAAACAGACATACGATATAGATTTGCTATCGTCTGGGTCCCCGCCTGCGCGGGGATGACGATAAGGGGAATGTTGTAGACGGTGGCTTGGCGAACACCTCTCCTCGGGGAGAGGTCGGCGCGAAGCGCCGGGTGAGGGGCTTATCCTACCGCCCCCGGCGTTTCTTTTTCTTGCCTTCCGGCTGCCAGCTGGCGCGCGCCTTGTTGGAGATGCCGGGCCGGTCGAGGCCCAGTTCATGCGCTTCGAGGCGCCTGATTTCATCCCTGAGCCGGGCCGCTTCCTCAAACTCCAGGTTGGCGGCCGATGCCTGCATGCGGGCATTCATATCGGCGATCACTTTCTGGATATTGTGGCCGACCAGCTGGGTCTCGCCGGCAACACCGGTGTCGACCGTCACGTAATCCTTTTCGTAGACGCTTTCGATGGCCTTCGAGATGTTCTTCTTGATGCTGACCGGCGTAATGCCGTGCTCCGTGTTATAGATGCGTTGCTTTTCACGGCGGCGCTCGGTCTCGCCGATGGCGTATTCCAGGCTGTCGGTCATCTTGTCGGCATAGAGGATGACCCGGCCGTCGAGGTTACGCGCGGCGCGACCGATAGTCTGCACCAGCGAGGTTTTGGAGCGTAAAAACCCTTCCTTGTCGGCATCCAGAATGGCCACCAGCGCACATTCCGGAATGTCGAGGCCTTCCCTCAGCAGGTTGATGCCGATCAGCACATCGAAAGCGCCGAGCCTGAGATCGCGGATGATCTCGATCCGCTCCAGCGTCTCGATATCGGAATGCATGTACCGCACGCGGATACCGTGTTCATGCAGATATTCGGTCAGATCCTCGGCCATCCGCTTGGTCAGGGTCGTGACCAGCACGCGCATCCCCTTTGCGGCCACTTGCCGGCATTCGCCCAGCAGGTCATCGACCTGGGTTTCGACCGGGCGGATGATACATTCGGGGTCGATCAGACCGGTCGGCCTGACCACCTGCTCGACAAAGACACCCCCGGTGCGCTCGATCTCCCACGGTCCCGGCGTCGCCGAGACAAAGATTGTCTGCGGTCGCATGGCGTCCCATTCCTCGAACTTCAAAGGCCGGTTGTCGATACACGACGGCAACCGGAATCCGAACTCGGCCAGCGTCGACTTGCGATTATAGTCGCCCCGGTACATGCCGCCGATCTGCGGCACCGTGACATGGCTTTCATCGACGATCAGCAGGGCATTTTCCGGCAGGTACTCGAACAGTGTCGGCGGCGGATCACCCGGATTGCGCCCGGTCAGATAGCGCGAATAGTTCTCGATCCCGGCACAATGCCCGGTGGTTTCCAGCATTTCGATATCAAACATCGTGCGCTCTTCCAGCCGCTGCGCTTCCAGCAACTTGTTCTCGGCGCGCAGTTGATCAAGCCGCCCCTTGAGCTCTTCCTTGATCTGCGGGATCGCCTGCATCAGAGTCGGGCGCGGCGTCACATAGTGGCTGTTCGGATAGATGGTGATTTCTTCAAGGCTGGCGGTTTTCTCGCCGGTCAGCGGATCGATTTCCCAGATCCCCTCCAACTCGTCACCGAAGAACGACAATCGCCAGGCGCGGTCCTCAAGATGGCTCGGGAACAGCTCGATCAGATCGCCACGGACCCGGAACGAGCCGCGATAGAAATTCTGGTCATTGCGCTGGTATTGCAGCGCCACCATCCGCTTCATCAGGGCGCGCTGTTCAACGGTGCTGCCGGCGCGCAGCTTGACGGTCATTTCCGAATAGGTTTCGACCGCGCCGATACCATAAATGCACGACACCGAAGCAACGATGATGGTATCCGGACGCTCCAGCAGGGCACGGGTCGCGGAATGGCGCATGCGGTCGATCTGCTCGTTCACCGAGGCGTCTTTCTCGATATAGGTATCGGTCCGGGGCACATAGGCCTCGGGCTGGTAATAGTCATAATAGCTGACGAAGTACTCGACCGAGTTCTCGGGGAAAAACTCCTTCATTTCGGCATAAAGCTGCGCCGCCAAAGTCTTGTTCGGCGCCAGCACCAGCGCCGGGCGTGACAGGTTTTGCAGGCAATGGGCGATGGTGAAGGTCTTGCCGGACCCAGTCACACCGAGCAGAACCTGCTCGCGCTCGCCGGCCAGCAGACCGCTGGTCAGGGCCTCGATGGCTTCAGGCTGATCGCCGGCCGGCTGAAACGGCGACGTCAGGGTATAGGCCGCAGCCCGGTCGAAGGCCGGTCTGCGTTCGGGAATGAAAATCGGGCGCGTGTCCATGTCTTTATATAATCGTCACGGCGTCGGGACGCCACCATACAGTTCCGGGTATGATGACGGTTACGGACGGTCAGCGATGGCCGTGACCACAAACCGGCGAGATCGATCCGGGGTGCCGCTCGGCGGATACGGGCCGACAAGGCTGAGGGTGTCGCCCTCAGGCTCTATCCTGATCCTGTTTTTCCGCAGATCGACGATCTTCTTTTCAACCACGATATACGGTTTTCTGGCACCGCCCGGTCGCTCGATATCGATCAGCTCACCGATGCGGATATGCTGCAGAAAGCTGAACTGTGAGGCGTTGCCGATGACGACGCTGTGCCCGTATCGGCCCGGCTGTGCCGTGCCCCGGACATGCCGGGGGCCGAGCCTGAGCGCGCCGTTGTTTTCCCCATCAACGATGATCAGGGAAACCGCATGACGCGAGATTTCAAGGCCTGCCACGGGACGGATGGCGGCCCACGGCCACGGTCGCGGCGCTATTTCGTCCGCTCTGGCTGCGCCAAATGCCCGCTGCAGCAGGATCTCCGTCAGCGCTGCCCTGGCCGGAAAGAACAAGCCGTAGCCAACCAGCACCATCCCGGCGGCCAGCAGGACAATGCCGGTTATCTCCCTGAACCGTGCCGACACATGGTGCCGTCCCTGTATGCCTTGGACTGTCATCGTCGGTATATCCCTGCTGATGACAATCAGACATGCAATTTGCGGCGGGATTACGGGTAAAATGAGCTGAAATCGTGGCAGACGCTTGCCGGGCAAGGTGTCGAGGCGTAATGTTTGGCCGGTTTTAGACCATCCTGTCACAAAAATAATCTGCGGAGTTTCCGATGTCCATCGTTGCCAATCGCCTGAGTGTCATCAAGCCGTCGCCCACCCTTTCGATCACACAAAAAGCCAGGGATCTGGCCGCCAGCGGGCGCAACATCATTTCGCTCAGCGCCGGCGAACCGGATTTCGACACGCCGCAGCATGTCATCGATGCCGCCAAGAAAGCCCTCGACGAAGGTGTGACCCGCTACACCGGCATCAACGGCACGCCGGAACTGCAGGATGCGATCATCGCCAAATACAAACGCGACAATGATCTGGTCTACACGCGCGACGAAATTCACGTCAGTTGCGGCGGCAAGCCGGTCATCTTCAACGCCATGATGGCGTCCCTGAACCCGGGCGACGAAGTCATTGTGCCGGCCCCCTATTGGGTCAGCTATCCGGATATCGCCGTGCTGTTCGATGGCGTGCCGGTGGTTGTCGATTGCCCGAAGGAAGCCAACTTCAAGCTGACCGCAACGCAACTGGAAGCGGCAATCACGCCGAAAACCCGCTGGCTGATTTTGAACTCGCCGTCGAACCCGACCGGCAGCGGCTATACCGAAGCCGACCTCAAGGCGCTCGCGGACGTGCTCAAGAAACATCCGCACGTCTGGATTCTGACCGACGATATCTATGAGCATCTGGTCTATGACGATTTCAAGTTCAAGACCATCGCCCAGGTCGCGCCGGAATTGAAGTCCCGCACCCTGACCATGAACGGCATGTCGAAGGCATATTGCATGACCGGCTGGCGGCTCGGCTTTGCCGGCGGGCCAAAGGAACTGATCAAGGCGATGACGATGGTGCAATCCCAGTCGATCACGCATACCGCCGCCGTATCGCAGGCGGCATCGGTCGCTGCGCTGAACGGACCGCACGGCTTCATCGCCGAGAACAACAAGGTGTTCAAGGATCGTCGCGACCTCGTCGTCAGCATGCTCAATCAGGCACCCGGCCTGAGTTGCGCGACGCCGGAAGGGGCGTTCTACGTCTATCCGTCGTGCGCCGGGGTCATCGGCAAGAAGACGCCGTCCGGCAAGGTCATTGAAAATGATGAAGATTTCGTCGTCGAGCTGCTGGAAGCGGAAGGCGTTGCCGCCGTGCATGGCGAGGCGTTCGGGTTGAGCCCGCATTTCCGCATTTCATATGCAACCGCGACCGAAATCCTTGAAGACGCCTGCCAGCGTATCCAGCGCTTCTGCGCCTCGCTCAAATAATCGCTGATCCTCATCCTTCGAGACGCCCGCCCGGCGGGCCCTCAGGATGAGGAAAACGGCCTCAGCTTAGGAGGGCGGGAATCCGTCTCAAGGCGCGGCTTTTCTTAAGCCGCCAGCCCCTTCTGCATTATCGACGTCATGCGGCGGATGAAGGCCTGCGTATCGAGCACGGGCTCACCCTCGACGATGCGCGCCTGATCAAGCAGCAGGTAGGCCGCGTCATCGAGCGTCCGGTCCGTGGCATCCGCTTCGGCGAGTGTCGCCAGGTTGCGGATCAGCACATGTTTCGGATTGATTTCGAGCACCCGTGCCGACGCCATATCGAGCTGGTTATGCGCCTTCAGTAACCGTTCCAGATGCATATCCATATCGCCTTCATCAGCAACCAGACAGACCGGGCTGTCGGTCAGCCGTGCGGACGCGCGGACATCCTTGACCTTGTCGCCAAGCGCCAGCTTGAAGGCTGCCATCAGCGCATCGATACCGCCCGGCACCTCTTCCTTGGCATCATCCTCACCATCCTTCTTGTCCGCATCCCCGCCACCGGCAATCTTCGAAAGATCGACGCCGCCACGGGTCGCAGACTTGAACGGTTTCTCGGCAAACGTCCCGACTGCCGGCATCCAGAATTCATCAACAGGGTCGGTCATGAACAACACTTCAATGCCCTTGGCCTGGAATCCTTCGAGTTGCGGGCTTTTTGCCGCCTGTTCGGCATCGGCCGCCGAGATGTAATAGATCGCGTCCTGACCATCCTTCATTCTGGAAACGTAATCAGCCAGCGATGTCCAGCCTTCGACAGACGAAGACTTGAAGCGGGTCAGTTCCATCAAGCGGTCGCGATTTTCGAAATCCTCGTGGATACCTTCCTTCAGAACCATGCCAAAGGTATCCCAGAATTCCCCATATTCTTCCGGCGCCTTGTCGGCTTTTTTCTTCAACTCGCCGAGTACCCGCTTGACCAGCGCCTTGCGGATTTTCGCCACCGCCGGATTGTGCTGCAGCATTTCACGGCTGACGTTGAGATCGATATCCTGGCTGTCGACGACCCCTTTGAGGAAACGCAGATATCCGGGGATCAGCGCGTCGCAATCCTCGGTAATGAAGACCCGGTTGACGTACAGCTTGAGGTGTCCCTTGCGTTCCGGATGGAACAGATCGAACGGCCGGCTCGAAGGCACGAACAGCAGGTTGGTATAGCTGACCACACCCTCGGCCTTGTTGTGCAGGGTCAGCCACGGTGCATCGTAGGCCATCCCGACATGATGATAGAACTCGTTGTATTGCTCGTCCGAGATATCCTTCTTGTCGCGGGTCCACAGCGCCGATGCGCTGTTCAGTGTTTTGTCGGCCTCGCCTTCCTTGGCGGCCCTGAGGACGACCGGCTGGGCAATATGATCGGAATAGGTCTTGACCACGTTCTCGACCCGGGGGGCGTCGAGGAATTCCTTGGCGTCTTTCTTGATATGAATAATGACGTCCGTGCCATGCCCGTCCCGTTCCGCGACATCAATCTCGAACGCGCCGTGGCCATCGGAAGTCCAGCGCCAGGCATCGGTCTCCCCGGCCTTGCGGCTGACAACCTCTACCTTGTCGGCAACCATGAAGGTGGAGTAAAAGCCGACCCCGAACTGGCCGATCAGCGCCAGCTTGGCATCCTCGCCACCGCTTTGCGCTTCCTTCAGCCCTTCCATGAAGGCTTGCGTGCCGGATTTGGCGATGGTGCCGAGGGCATCAATCATGTCGTCCTTGTTCATGCCGATACCGTTGTCGGACACGTTCAGGGTTTTCGCCTTACTGTCGATTGCGATGCTGATCTGAAAAGCACCATCCCCGGCCAGAAGCTCGGGTTCGGTCAGGGACCGGTAGCGCAGCTTGTCACAGGCATCGGATGCGTTCGATATCAACTCGCGCAGAAACACCTCTTTCTGGCTGTACAGGGAATGGGCCACAATATCGAGAATTTTCCCGACTTCGGCCTGAAATGAATAGGTTTCCTTGGTCATGATTTTGCTCACCACAAATACAATTTTTGCAGCGCCGTACCAACTCAGCAGCTGGCGTTTGCAGTTACGCGGATATGTGCAGAAACGGGGCCGACTGCAACCCCAGAAAAGGCCATGCTCCGTCGTTTCAGGTCTTTTTTGGCTCGGCTGGCGGGCCGACGGTACGCACGAAATCCATCAATTCCTCGATCTGGATCGGCTTGGCAAAACCGGTATCGGCCCCGACTTTTACGGCCGCCCTGATCACGTCCGAGGCCGGCATGTTCCCCATTCCGGCGGAAACCGCGGCAATCCTGCATTTGGGGCTCGCCGCCCGGATCCGCTGGATGGCCTGAATCCCGCCCATACCAGGCATAAAAATATCCATGATGACGACACTGTATTCGCCGTGTTCCGCCGCTTTCAGGACCTGTTCGGCGCGCATTGCTTCAACCACCTCATAGCCAGCCTGCCGCAATGGCCGGGCCATGGCGAGCAGTGAAAAGTGATCGTCATCGACGACAAGGATGTGCATGCCGTTTATTTCCTTTTGAGCCTTCCTATCTTAACCTGACGAACGCCTGCTGCAATGATCGATAAGCAGGCAGGCGCGTATTATCCGGGCTTGAAATAAAGCACGCATCCGGCCAGTGTCGAGGGATGTCATCGTTGATGCATGATAACAGCCGGATCAGCGCCATTCTTGGCCCGACCAACACCGGGAAAACCCATTTTGCGATGGACCGCATGCTGGGTCATGTATCGGGCATGATCGGGTTCCCCCTCAGGCTTCTGGCACGCGAAAACTACGAGCGCGCCGTCGCCGTCAAAGGCAAGGATCGGGTCGCCCTGATCACCGGCGAAGAGAAAATCCTGCCCAGGGAAGCCCGGTGGTTCATGTGTACGGTCGAATCCATGCCGCTGGACCATGAAATGGCCTTTGTCGGTGTCGACGAAATCCAGATGTGCGCGGACCCTGATCGCGGCCATATCTTCACGGACCGCCTGCTGCATGCCAGAGGCTACGCGGAAACCATGTTCATGGGTGCCGAAACCATTCGGCCGCTGCTGAGCCGCCTCGTTCCGGAAGCCGACATCATCACCCGGCCAAGATTTTCGGTGCTGACCCATGTTGGCCCGGCCAAAATCAACCGCCTGCCGCCACGCTCCGCCGTGGTCGCCTTCACCGCATCCCACGTTTATGCCCTGGCCGAGTTGATCCGCAGGCAACGCGG
>JBBDOA010000014.1:0-8052 GCA_040877275.1 Rhodospirillales bacterium
CCGCCATCCCACCACGAGACCATACGACCGCTTAGCCCTTCGGCCAGCAGATCAACCGCATTGACCCCGAATGTCGACGCCAGCAAGCGGTCAAAGCTTGAAGGCGCGCCACCTCGCTGAACGTGACCCAAAACCGTAACGCGGGTTTCCGCCCCTGTTGCATCATGGATTTCCTGGCCCAGGGAATGGCCAATGCCGCCATACACAGTCCGGCCCGATTGACGGGTGAACCGGGCCTTGCCATCTATCGGTTTGGCCGCCTCGGCGCAGACAATCAGCGCATGATTACGGTCTTCGTTCCGGCGGATATCTGCAAGCTTGTCGGCAATACGTCCGATATCGTAGGCGATTTCCGGAATCAGGATGACATCCGCCCCGCCGGCGATCCCGGCGCTGAGCGCAATATGACCGGCCTGACGGCCCATGGTTTCCAGAATCATCACCCGGTGGTGGCTGGCAGCGGTCGGCTGCAGACCGTCGAGCGCTTCCGTCGCCTTGCCGACCGCCGTGTGAAAACCGATCGAGAATTCGGTCAGCGGCACATCATTGTCGATGGTTTTGGGGATACCGATGAACGGCACTTCGGCCATCTCCATCAAAGCATGCAGAATACGCATGGAGCCGTCGCCACCAATGCCGATCAAACCATCAAGACCAAGACCGTGAATAGCACTGACAACGCTGGCAGAGCGGTCAAGGGTTGAGCCATCCGGCATCGGATAGCGGAACGGATCGCCCTTGTTGATGGTGCCCAGCATGGTGCCGCCGCTCCTCAGCACGACGCCGGAAAACACTTCATGGCTCAGCGACATGATACGAGGCGGTTCAGCCAAAAGGCCTTCCGTACTGTCAAGAATGCCGACGACCTCGCACCCGTATCCGTGTATACAGCGCATGGTGACAGCGCGGATTGCGGCATTCAGGCCCGAACAGTCGCCGCCGCTGGTCAGAACGCCGATCCGTTTCATACGATAGGATTTCAGAGGAACCTCCTGTTGCAGATGCGCCGAATTTGTTATCCACTATAACGACAATCAGAGCGCACAGGCACCATGAACGATTCATCTGATCCCGACGCATTGAAAAAGCAGCTGGAAAATCTTCAGTTGGAACACCGAGATCTGGATGATGTCATCGATCACCTGATTGAAACGCGACCGTTCGACCAGTTGCAAATTCAACGCCTGAAGAAAAGAAAACTCTCGCTCAAGGATCAGATCAGCAAGCTGGAAAGCCGGTTGCTGCCCGACATCATTGCCTGAACCGGCTTTTACAGTTTGCGATTACAGTCGGCAGCCCGGATCGCCGCTTCAGCAGATATGCCTGCGCTCAACTCGGCCGTTCCGCTCATGATAACCGGCGTAATCGCCATGCCTTGTTCATTAAATGGCGTTTTGGCCAGCGCATTGACGATTCCGGCGGCCCGCTTTCGGGCAAGCGATGAATCGGCTCCCAGCAGGATGGCGGCAAAATCGTTGCCGCCGAGATTGCTCAGGATATCTGTCGGCTGCAGGGTTCTGCTGATCGCGTCGGCGACATGCACCAGCATCCGGTCGAGGGCATCGCGGCCATACTTGCGCCTGACCTCGTCTGCATTCGAGACATGCAGCAAGACCAGTGAAGGCATCGTCGTCAGTTCGCCCAGGTGATTAAGCACGTGGTTCAGTTCGCGGATGAATTCGCGCCGGCCCGGCACCGGCAGAAAGGAATGACGGGCCAGATCCTCGCGCAGATTGCCTTCACGCTCCTTTGCCAGGGCCAGTTGCCTGCGCAATGGCTCTATCTCGGCCGCCAACGTATCAAGAACCCGCTGCGCCGACGGTGTAATCTCGGCAGCCAGGCCGTCGATCTCGAAGGCATCAGTTTCCCCGCTGCCGTCTTCCGCTTCAGGGAGGACGGCCGGTTGTTCTTTCTTTGGTTGCTCGCGACCGCCGCTGCCACCGGAATTATTGGTAACAGGGGCAACCCCATGGGCTCGGTTAACGTCCATCGACATAACCCCCACTATCAGCTGACCGAAAGTATAACACAGAACGTTAAGAGTGTGTTGACGAAGCTTGCACACTGCTTCGTCAGACCTATAATGCCGCGCTTTCCCGCTTCAGCCATAAGGGAGAGACATCCATGGCGGCGCAACAAAGACCGGACGTCGGCATCATCATGGGCAGCCAGTCCGACTGGGAAACCATGAAGAATGCGGCGGAGACCCTGGAAGCGCTCGGCGTTTCCTTTGAAACCCGAATTGTCTCCGCGCACCGGACCCCGAAACGGCTCTATGACTATGCGGAAAATGCCAAGGGGCTGGGCCTCAAGGTGATCATTGCCGGAGCCGGCGGCGCCGCGCATCTGCCCGGAATGGCCGCTGCCATGACGACCCTGCCGGTGTTCGGTGTGCCGATCGAAAGCAAGGCGCTGAAGGGCATGGACAGCCTGTTGTCGATTGCCCAGATGCCGGGTGGTGTACCGGTCGGCACGCTGGCCATCGGCAAGCCCGGTGCCATCAATGCCGCCCTGCTGGCCGCCGCCGTCATCGCCCTCAATAACGCCGACGTCGATGCCGCACTGACCCAGTGGCGCAAACGCCAGACCGATGCGGTCGCTGAAACCCCAAACGAAGGCGCCTGAGCAGAACATGAAGAAAACCCATCCGCTCGCGCCCGGCAGCACCATCGGAATCATGGGCGGCGGTCAGCTCGGCCGCATGACGGCGCTTGCCGCCGGACAGTTGGGCTACAAATGCCATATCTACTGCCCGGAGGCCGACAGTCCGGCTTCGCAGGTCTCAGCCGCAACGACATTGGGAGCCTATGATGATACCGAGGCGCTGAAACGCTTCGGTGAAGCGGTCGACGTAGTCACTTTCGAGTTCGAGAATATTCCCCACGAAAGCGTGCAGCTTTTGTCGCAATACGCCGTTGTCCGGCCCGGCTGGAAAAGTCTGGCTGTGGCGCAGGACCGGCTGGTTGAGAAGGAATTCATCAACAAGATCGCCGAAACAACGCCGTTCCGCCGCGTCACCTCGCCGGAGGAACTGGAGGCCGCCGCCAGCGAAATCGGCCGCCCGGCTGTCCTCAAGACCGCACGCATGGGTTATGACGGCAAGGGGCAGGTGCTGATTGCGCCGGATTGCGATTACCGCTCAGCCTGGGACGAGATGGGCGCGGATGTCGGTATTCTCGAAGCCTTCGTCGATCTGGCCCGGGAAGTATCCGTCATCGTCGCACGCTCACCGGGCGGCGGCTGGGCAACCTATCCGCCGGTCGAAAACCGCCACGTCAATCATATCCTCGATACCACCATCGCACCGGCTGTAATGTCGCCGGGAATGGCCCAGGAAGCCGTCGACATCGCGCATGCTATCGCCGAAGGCCTTGATCTGATCGGCCTGCTGGCGGTCGAGATGTTCGTCACCCGGTCCGGCAAGCTTCTGGTCAACGAGATCGCACCCAGACCGCACAATTCCGGGCACTGGACCATGGATGCGTGCCCGACCAGTCAGTTCGAACAGTTCGTCCGCGCCGTCTGCGGCCTGCCTCTGGGCGACGTCACGCCGCACCATGATGCAGAAATGAAGAACCTGATCGGACCGGCAGTCCGGGGCTGGGCAGACCTGATGTCGGACGCCGGGGCCCGGCTGCATCTGTACGGCAAAAAAGAAGTCCGCGAGGGCCGCAAGATGGGCCACGTCAACCGGCTGTATCCCAGGGGTCACTGGAAATAGCCCCTCACCCGGTGTTCGTCCCGGATTAAATCCGGGACCCAAGCGCCACCCTCTCCCACGGAGAGAGGGGACGTCGCCTCACATAACGCTCTGGCGCAGACCGGCCTCGATATCGCTCATCGACAGGCGGTTCTGCTTGAACGTCTCCAGCAGTTCGATTTCGACCACCACCGATGGTTCAAGCTCGGCCATGATCAGGCCGCGCACGAAACTCATCAACTCCTGCGACTGGCCAGGATAGACGAACAGATTGGTAATCAGCTCGCGGCGGATCAGCGGCGGGAACTTGACGGTTTCAACCGCCAGCAGCTTCTTGATCTTCATCGGAATCCGGGGATTGCCGAAAATCCGGTCGAGACAGAAGCTGTAAATACCGAAATCCAGCTTACCGGCGACGGCGCGGGTAAATTCGCGAAATTCATCAAGAAAGGCCGGTGCGGAAATCTTGTTTTCCAGCAATTGCCTGACCACACCCAGAAACGCCCGGTAGCGCAAACGCGCAGGGCTCAGTTTGTCGCCAAGCTCGGCTTCGATGGCCTTGATTTCAGCTTCACGGAAATCATGCCGCAGGATATGCCCCGCCGATTTACTGACGCCGGGATCAAGTGCCTGGGCTTCGATCAGGGCAAACAGCCGTTCATAGGAACGGCGTTTCTTCGGATTGATGCCACCGTTGCGACCGAGCGGCAGCAAGGCCGCCTGTGCCACCAGAGGATCACGCGAATAAATCGAGGCTACGGCTGCTGCTGCCGCATTGCCCATGTCGTTTTCCCGGTAATCGTCGGTAATCACAAAGCGGCTGCCGTCATGCACGGTCAGATACCGCCCGAGCTTATTGCAGATCATGAAATGGTCGGCGAGATCCATCGGGCCTGGTCCTGATTGCGCACGTGCCTGCAGCATTATCGTCTCCGAAATACCGGAGAAATCATAGCCGACGCCGAGGGATGAGGCGAGTCATCACGCTGAAGCACTGTTCCAGCTTGAAAAACCGCGCCTGGCAACGATTCCTGTTGTGAAAGAATCGTCCGCTGCCGATTCTCTCGGGCCACACATTACACACTTCACCAAACCGTGTACGGCTGTGATTGGCGTTTTTCGGGGATCACGGCGACAATGCAATCATGCGATGAAATATCTCGCTGCCGGGATCCCCCCTCTCGGCTTCGCGCTGCAAAAAGTGCGATCTCATCCCTGACGGCGGGGCACGGTGCAAAAACGCTGTGCCCCGTTATCTTGTTCGGGCTCAGGCGGTTCGTTTGAGGAAGTTGAGCGGGTTGGGCAAGTTTGTCAGGCTCTTTTTGAAGCGCGCCTGATAGCCCGGAATTTTCATCACATCGGCGATGCGCCGGTCCAGATAGCCCCAGGTATCGGCATAGCCGTCCGACGCATCCGTATGCCAGTACAGTACGGTGGTGGTGTAGACAGGGAACAGCAGCCCGCGCTTGGTGTAATAATTGAAATCCGTGGCCTCGTCCCCGGCAGCATACCAGATGCGGTTGCAGGTTTCCCAGGCAAGCCGGGTCGCCATCACCTTGTGGGTCGGTAGCGCCAGATACGACAGCAACCGGCGGTGCGCTTGCTTGTGAGGTGCACAGGCCTCAATTCGCGCCCTGACACCCGCACTGACTTTTTCGCGCACCTTCATCGTCGACAAGTCAAGCTGGTCCAGACGTTCCAGCATGCGGCGGTCGAAGTAATCCGACGCATGCGCCGCCATATCGGCAAGTCCGCCCGGAAAGGCCCGGTACGCCGCACCGGCACCCAGTCCGGACGCCGCTTCACCCGCCGCCATCGCCCTTTCCGACCAGCCATCGAACGGCACATGCGGCAAGGCCGCTTCCAGCATCCGGTCGCGCAGCACGACAAGATCGTCAGCGATTTTTTCGTGTTGGGTCTTGCCGTCTTTACGGGCCATCACAAGCTCTCCCTCCGGCGATTATAGCCTATTCGGCTTGTTTCGTCATTTCCTCGACATAGCCGAAGCTGGCGAGATCGTCCATCCGCATGGGATAGAGCACACCGTCGAGGTGGTCGCATTCATGCTGCACGACCCGGGCGTGAAAGCCGACGGCCTCGTAATCGAGGGTATTGCCGTCAAGATCAAGTGCGCGGATGCGAATATGCCGGGGCCTCGCCACCTTGCCCAGCATACCCGGAAGCGACAGACATCCCTCGACACCGGTCTCTGTCGTCTCGTCCAGCACGCTGATTTCCGGGTTGATCAGCACCGTCAGCGGGTGCCCTGAGCCATCTTCAGTGCGACTTTCCGGCACCATGTAGATGACCATGCGGAGCGGCACATGCACCTGTGGCGCGGCCAGGCCGATACCCGGCGCATCGTTCATGGTGTCCACCATATCGGCGGCCAAACGCCTGATTTCCGGGTCTTTCGGGTCTAAAACAGGCTGGGCGATCCCCATCAGGGTCGGATGTCCCATGCGTGCAATCTTCAAAACCGCCAATTTACGCCCCTTTTCAGCCCCTTGTTCGCTCCCGGAACAATTGTCGCAGAAGTAAAAAATAACGCAATTCGCCCTTCACAGCGCCCAAAAGCTTTGATATAAGGCCCCACTCGCGGGGATGACCGCGCGAGATCGTTTTTGTGCCCTAACGTTTCCTAACGTTATAGATACTTGGAAAGAGATAGTCGCCCGTGCAAGTCACCGTACGTGATAACAATGTCGATCAGGCCCTGAAAGCGCTCAAGAAAAAGATGCAGCGCGAGGGTATCTTCCGTGAAATGAAACTGCGCCGTTCGTACGAAAAGCCGTCCGAGCGCCGTGCGCGCGAAAAGGCTGAAGCCGTTCGCCGCGCCCGCAAGCTTGAGCGCAAGCGTATCGAGCGCGAAGGTTTCTGATCTCACCTGACGACCGCCCTTTTGGGCGTATCTCCACTGACGAACCGCCCAAGCTGATCTCTGGGCGGTTTTTGTCGTGTTTGAGTTATGTTTTCCTCGCCTGTGGGCAACCCGGTCCCTATATAAGACCCGCCCATCCTCTGATCGGACCCCGATGAAACGAGAGCTCAAGCCGCTGCCATTCCCGGAATTCGTCACCTTGCTGGCCCTGATGATCTCGATGGTCGCCATGGCAATCGATATCATGTTGCCGGCGCTCGGCATCATCGGCCAGGACCTGCGGGTTTCCGATCCGAACGATACGCAGCTTGTCGTCTCCTCTCTGTTTGCCGGATTCGCCGTCGGACAGATGTTCGCCGGCCCCCTCTCCGACAGCATCGGCCGGAAGATGACGATCTACATCGGCTATGTCATTTTCATCACCGGTTGCGTGATCTCGGTGACGGCTGTGTCACTGGACGCCATGCTGGTCGGCCGTGTGTTGCAGGGCCTGGGTGCCGCCGCACCGCGCGTCATCACCGTCGCTATCGTCCGCGACAGTCATCAGGGTCGCGCCATGGCCAGGATCATGTCGATCATCATGGCCGTGTTCATTCTGGTGCCGGCCATTGCGCCGGCCATCGGGCAGGGTCTGATCATGATCGCCGGCTGGCACGGCACCTTCTATTTCCTGATCACCATGGCGGTCATAGGCCTTGTCTGGTTCTGGTTCAGACAGCCGGAAACGCTGCCCGAAGCCGCCAGAAAGCCGTTTTCAGGCGCTAGAATACTGCTTGGGATCAAGGAAATCTGCGGCTACCGGATGTCGGTCGGATACGCGCTGAGCGCCGGGTGCGTGTTTGGTGCCTTCGTCGGCTATCTCAGTACCGCCCAGCAGGTCTTCCAGACCACCTACGCACTCGGGACCCTGTTTCCGCTTTATTTCGGCATGGCGGCGCTGGCCATCGGCTCAGCATCAATCTGCAACTCCAGAATAGTGATGCGGTTCGGCATGCGCCTGCTGAGCCGCCGGGCGCTGATTGCATTGACCGTAATGTCGGGGGCTTTTCTGGTGCCGACACTGCTGTCAGGCGGCATTCCGCCGCTCTGGATGTTCATGGTCTGGCTGCTCGGGACGTTTTTCTGCATCGGCATGCTGTTCGGTAACTTCAATGCCCTGGCCATGGAGCCTCTGGGCCACATGGCCGGACTGGGCGCGGCCCTGATCGGTTCCGTCTCGACGCTGCTGGCGCTGCCGCTCGGCTGGCTGATCGGTTTTCTTTACGACGGCACCGTCCTGCCGCTGGTCGGTGGCTTTGCCGTGCTCGGCCTGATCTCGTTTGGACTGATGACCTGGACCGAGCGGGGACGGGCGAGCGAATAAAGTAATCCGTCATCCCCGCGAAAGCGGGGACCCAGTAATCACCTGCATAAGGCCTAGTGTGGTGGATTCGAAGTTCCCATCATTGTTCGGGGCAACCACTTAAGGGAA
>JBBDOA010000015.1:0-8031 GCA_040877275.1 Rhodospirillales bacterium
GATGCAGGCCCTGACCACGACGGCGGGTATTCTGGTCGCTCTGATCCTGATCGTCGCATTCCGCTCGCCGTTAATGCTGGTTCTTGTAGGTTTACCGGTCGGCATCGGCATTCTTGTCGGCATCATGGTCACGCAAGCGCTGTTCGGCAATGTACACGGCGTCGCACTGACGTTTGGCGGCGTCCTGGCCGGTGTCGCCGCCGACTACCCCATTCATCTGGCCGGATTTCGACGCGATGGGGAACTCCCCGCAATGACGTCGCGACGTTTGAGTGCGCCGCTGATGATCGGCGCAGGAACGACAATTGCCGGACTGCTTGCGCTGAGCCAATCGAGCTTTCCGGGCCTTGCTCAGATCGGTACGCTGTCGGCAACTGCGATGCTGGCGGCGGCATTGGTGAGCAGATGGCTATTACCATATGTCACACCTGCTGGCACTACCATCAGAATGCAGGGCGGTGCAATGGTGTGGCAGGCGCTGAAAGATCGCCGGCGGTTACGACACAGCATGCGTTGGATGGCCGGTGTGTTCGCCGTGTGCAGCATAGCTGCCGCTATCATTTCACCGGCGCCGGTGTGGGAGACAGACCTATCCCGCCTGAGCGTTGCCGATGCCGAAACCAAGGTGCTTGATCGAGAACTACGCGAGAGTCTCAGGCTTCCCGACGTCTCGCAGTTGCTCCTTGTCGAAGGGGATGACGCGCAATCGGTGCTGGAAAGGCAAACGGCTCTGTTTCCACAGTTGGACCGCGCTGTCGCCGAGGGTCGCCTCGGTGGATACGTCGCTGCGGCACAACTGCTGCCTCCGGTCGCGGAACAAATGGCGCGGCGTGCAGTCATGCCGCCACCCGATATCCTTCGTCAACGAATTGTAGATGCGGTCCGTGAGCTTCCCGTTTCAGCCGATACCTTTCAGCCATTCATCGCCGACATAGCCCGTCATCGTGACATGGCGCCATTGATGCCCGGCGATATTGCTGCCGGACCGGCGGCGGCCTTTTTCGCCGCACCCTGGCAGATGGACGACCATTGGGCGGGAAGCATCATGCTGATTGCGCCAGGGGCGCTGCGTACGGAAGACGTTTCGGGGGCGAGCCTCGTCGATTTGCGCATGGTCATGAAATCGTTGGTCACCAACTATAGAAACGAGGCATTGAACTGGCTCGCCTTCGGTGCGCTGATGGCACTTGCGGTTCTAGGTATCGGCCTCCGAAAGCCAAACCAGATTTTGCACGCCGCGGTCCCGCCGGTCTTTGCTGTCATCGTAACGACGGCGCTGCTGATCGCGTCGGGTATCTCTTTAAACCTGTTTCATATTCTGGCCCTGCTTCTCGTCGCCAGTATCGGGGTTGATTACGCCTTGTTCTTCCCTGGTTATTCGGCAATTCACGGTGATGGATCGCGAGCGTTTCAATCGATTTCGCTGTGTTGTATCACTACGGTTTGCGTTTTTGCGGTCCTCTCCTTTTCGTCGATCCCGATCCTGAGCGCCATTGGCATGACGGTGGCGAGCGGATCTGCGATAAGCTTTGTACTGACATTATGCTTTGGTGAGGATTGAATGTCGTTGTGAGTGTGCCGCTTCCCATAACCGCTTTTACTTGTGCGACGGCTGCCGGACTTGGCGTCGATGCCCTCCACAAGGCCCTGATCGGGCATCATGGTGGTCTTGAGCCATATGCGGAAGCCGCCGGCGGGCTGAATACATTCATCGGGCGGGTCGCCGCAACCGATTCAGTGACATTGCCTGAGCGACTACGCCGCTTCGATTGCCGTAACAATCGGTTGGCAGAACTGGCGCTCGGGCTGGACGGCTTCGATGAACGCGTCGCGATGGCCGTTGAGAAATACGGTGCCGAGCGGATCGGCGTCGTTCTCGGTACCAGTACATCCGGTATCGGTGAAGCCGAGCACGCATATGCACGCCGGGATGCCGACGGCAATTTACCGGATGACTTTTATTACCGAGAGACGCACGAATTATCGTCTCTCGCCGACTATGTGCGGACACGTCTTTTCTTGCGAGGGCCATCCTACATTATTTCAACCGCCTGCGCTTCGAGCGCAAAGACGTTCGTCGATGGCGCCCAATTGATCGCTGCAGGCCTCTGCGATGCTGTGGTCATCGGTGGCGTCGATAGTCTTTGCGATACCTCCTTGCGCGGTTTTCAGTCTCTACAGTTGCTGTCGTCCACACCGTGCCGCCCTAACGACGTAACACGCGACGGCATCTGTATCGGTGAAGCGGGATGTTTCGCATTGCTGGAGCGGGCAGATCGTGCGGAAACAGGTGCTCCGCAATTCATTGGCTATGGCGAGAGCTCCGACGCCCATCATATGTCGTCGCCACATCCCGAAGGATTGGGAGCGGTAATAGCGATGCAGGGTGCCTTGCGCAGTTCGGATCTGCATCCGCATGACATCGGCTATATCAACATGCATGGGACCGGCAGCCTGGTGAACGATGCTGTGGAAGCGGCGGCTATTGTTCGCGTCTTCGGTGAAGATGTGTCCTGCAGTTCGACAAAGGGATGGACCGGACATACGCTTGGGGCGGCGGGTATAACCGAAGCCGTAATCTCCCTGCTGTGCCTGAAACAGGGTTTCGTTGCGGGGAATCTTAACCTTCAGCAAGCCGATCCGACATTTACCTGTACCTTGCAGCATAGAACCGAGGCCCGGCAGGTGAAAACCGTCCTGAGTAACAGTTTTGGCTTTGGCGGCAATAATTGTTGTCTCATCTTCACTGGCGGGAGTGCGTTATGAAGGTGCGCATCGCCGGAGTTACCGTGACGGGGCCGGGTTTACCCGATTGGCAAACGGCACGCGCGGTCTTTTCAGGCCAACAGCCGTGGGTCGATACCCCGACGTCGATAGGGGTACCGAGCGTGCTGTCACCGCGTGAGCTCCGCCGCGCCAGCCCACTGGTGCGTCTGGCCTTGAATGCAGCCGAAGCGGCGTGCGCAGACGCCGGCATGAAAGGCGATATCCCCGTCTGCATTTTCGCCAGCGCACTCGGTGACGGCGACACCGCCAATGCCATCCTCAACGCTTTGTGTGAGCCGGAAAAGCTGGTTTCGCCGACGCATTTTCATAATTCCGTCCACAATGTGGCCGTGGGATACTGGAGCCAGGGAGTGCAGAGCCATACCGCATCAACCAGCCTTGCCGCTGGAGACGCGACATTCGGAGCCGGGCTGTTGAAAGCAATGATGACGGTGACACGTGATCATTGCCCGGCATTGTTGGTCGCGGTTGATCATCCGTTCCCTGCCCCCCTGAACACCAGGCGCCCGCTTGCCGCCGCTTTTGCCACCGGCTTCGTCTTTGTCCCGGACGACGGTGTCCGGGGGCCGACTGTCTCTTTAACCAGTGGCGCGGAAGGTGCGGCAACGGCACCCCGCCTGGCGGCGCTACATCGGATTTGGCATGGGTGCCCGGCGGCGCGCGCGTTACCGATACTGGAAGGACTGGTCAACGGTGGCACGGTGGTTGTTGAGGCGAGTAAGGATTATTTCATCACACTCACGGTATCTCCATGAGCGTGAGCCCGTTCAGCATAGAAGATTTGGTGCCGCAAGCAGGCAGCATGATCTTGCTTGATCAAGTCATGCACTGGGACGTCAATGAAGTTATTTGCTCAAGCAATTCACACCGCAACGTCGAAAACCCGCTGCGCCGTGACGACATGTTGCCGGCAATTTATGGCATTGAATACGGCGCTCAGGCGATTGCCGTGCACGGCTCACTCACAGGGCACGGCAATCCCGGTTATCTCGCGGCGATCAAGGATGTGCAGATCCGAGCCGCACGTCTTGACGATATTCCCTCTGAGTTGCGTGTGCACGCCCGCCGCCTGCTTGCCGATAGCGGCGCCCTGATCTACGCCTTCAGCATCATCCGGGCAGACAGCGGGCAACTGTTGGTGGATGGCCGGATCAGTATTTTTCTGACCCCAGGAGAGACGACATGACGAAGGATATCGTGCGCGCCCTTGTCACCGGCGCAAGCGGGCCGATCGGCGCTGCAATCTGCCGACGGCTGGCCCGGGACGGCTGCGAGGTTATTGTCCATGCACACCGCAATTCAGACCGTGCGGAGGCCGTGACCGCAGAAATCATTGCCGGCGGCGGGCGTGCCGAGATCGTTCGTTTCGATGTTACCGATGCGGAAGCCGCCGCAACTGCGCTCGAGGAGCAGTTGGCAAAGGGACCGATTCAGATCCTGGTGAGTAATGCAAGCGATCACATTGATGTGCCTCTGGCCGGCATGTCGCATGCTCAATGGCATTTGCCGATCGACGTTTCTCTGCATGGATTTTTCAATGTGGTGCGGCCAGCTATACTTCAGATGATGCGAACCCGATGGGGCCGTATCATCGCGATGTCGTCAATGGCCGGCGTCATCGGCAACCGTGGTCAGGCCAACTATGCTGCTGCCAAGGCGGGACTTCACGGTGCTGTCAAATCGTTGTCCCTTGAAGTTGCCTCACGCGGGATCACCGTCAATGCCGTGGCACCGGGAATCATCGGCACACCGGACACCGAAACCTCCTTCTCACCGGAACGGATCAAGTCGCTCGTGCCGATGCAGCGTGCCGGCCGCCCCGAAGAAGTTGCCGATACCGTAGGGTTTCTGGCATCGCCTGAGGCGTCGTACATTTCGGGGCAGATTATCGCCGTAAACGGGGGGGCATGCTGACAGGCGGCATGGTTGTTTACGTATCGCTACTCATGGTACGCTTTGAGGCTGATTAATTCGCGTTCCTGGGATTCACACTTTTCGATTTGAATAATAATGACTGAAAAGGCAACCCACGCGACGACTGACATGCTACAGCACCGATATGCAGTCGTCATTCCTGCGTACAACGAATCGGCAACGATCCGTGACGTGGCTTTGGGGGCAGCAAAAGCGGCGCATCACGTCATCGTTGTTGACGATGGTTCCAGCGATCAGACAGCAGCCTGCCTTGATGGCCTGCCGGTAGTGTGCCTGCGCCTGGCAGCAAACCGCGGCAAGGCCGCTGCCCTCGCACACGGTTTCGAAGCCGCTCTTAAATTAGGGGTTGAAGGTGTCGTGACCCTTGACGGTGACGGGCAACATCGTTCGGAAGATATTATCCGCATTGCCGAAGCCGGCCTTAAACCGGGCGAACGGATTGTCATAGGTGCACGCCTCAGCCAGCCGGAAAATTTTCCAAAAGCCCGGTTGCGTGCCAATCGTTTCGCGAATTTCTGGATATCATGGGCCGCCGGTTATCGGATCGAAGATAGTCAAAGCGGCTTTCGCTATTATCCGGCGTCATTGCTCAGACGCCTCGATATGACAAAAATTGTTGATCAAGGGTTTATGTTCGAGAGTGAGGTCCTGATCCTTGCGGCGCGCGCTGGCGTGCTTAGCGAAGCCGTCACGATTCCCGCTCTCTATGCCGGTGTGATCCAGAGGCCGAGCCATTTTCGACCGGTTCGCGATATTTCGCGGATCGTTGTGATGGTCGCATGGAAACTGATCAGCCGTGGCATGTACCCACTCGGACTGTATTACGCGCTCCGAAAACGCAAGCCTCACAATGCTTAATCCTTCCTACGCACCGGGCCTTGATCATCGACAATAATTAGGGCACAGTTTTTCAATCTTTTGACGAATTGGAAATATTAAATGCACCAATTTCACCGTAAGTTCTTTACCTTTCTGGCCATCGTCTTGGTGGCTGGCGGTCTTGTCGCCTGCCGCTCAGGTGTTGTCTATAATGTCGTCAACGACCAGTTTACAATGACTGCGCCGTCACTTGCCGAAGCTGAAAAGACGATTAAGCTGGCAGGTGCCAGTCTTGGGTGGCAGGTCAAGCAGGCGTCGCCGGGAAAATTGATCGCGACCCTGCCGATCCGCACACATGTTGCTATTGTCGATATTACGCACGACACCAAACAGTTCAGCATCATGTACAAAGACAGTACCAACCTGGATTATGACGGGACCAATATTCACTCGAATTACAATGGCTGGATCCAGAATCTGCAAAAAGCGATCGTTGCCAGATCATCGGTTTACTAGAGCGCGCATCAACTATGACGTTTTTGGCGATCCGGTTTTTTGATTCCAGGTGATAATTGATTGCTTATCTAATCCGTACTCAAGACACCATAAAGCCCCTTAACTTTACAAGTTAAGGGGCTTTTTTATAGTTGCTGGAACGCACACCATTATTAATTGTACTAAATTCTCGTCGTCTCTATTTCGTAAACAGTGTGACTCAGTACATTAACGATATACTGTTATAAATAGATGGCATTTCATGAAACATCCATATACAGCATGGCGGCATTTACAGACGTTAAATACCAATAGCCGGTAGTATTGGCCGTTCCAGTCTATCTGCTTTCTGCAATAATCTTACGGGCACTGTCGGCTTTGATGACGCAATTCTGAAACTCGTCGAATTGTTGTTGGGTTCGGGCCGCCGCGATCAAAGCCGCTGCACGAGCCCAGTCGATGGATTTGCCAATACTGTTCGCCTTTGCATGGCCGAGTTCATTTTCGGCAGCAGTCAGGCGGGACTCGCAATCCGGACCGAGCCCCCGGTCACCGGCGTCCGTACAGCCCGACAGCAGGAAAGCGCCAGTAACTGTAACCAAAAGAACATTCCCAAGTCTCATATGCTCAGCCTCATCTCATCCAGTTGCCTATAACAACACGATACAATTTAGTCGTCCATCCAGCCACCTTACCGGACTTGTACCGCGTATAGTGAATAATCCCCTACTGTAAACTCTGCAAATGACATTAAATGAGCCAGGGCGGGCATCCTGCAAAGATTACCGCAAGGCCACTTTACTGAGCTTAACGGACTTCTAGGGAGCATTACACCTTCTGCGCGCTGCCTAGTCTAGCATTTCAAAGGCCAATTAGAATTTTCGCCCCCATCGTCGCCCTGAACACCCCCATTGTCGCCCTGAACTTGATTCAGGGCCCATGCCTGTTAACTGATCAACTGCCGTGCGAGTGTTTGTGCCCTGCCGGCATACCGTCAGCAGGTTCCTTGGCGCCCACGCCCTGAACCACGAACTCGATTTCAACGGCCCCGGCTTTTTCAAAAACCAGGGTCAAGGGAAGCTTCTGGCCTTCCATGAACGGCTTCTTCAATCCCATGAACATGATATGCACTCCGCCTGGCTGCAGGACAGTGGGGGTGCCGGGCGCGACGTCGATCCCGTCCACCTGTTGCATCCGCATGATGCCGCCTTCCATCATGTGGGTATGAATTTCAGTGCGATTGGCGAGATCAGATTTTACGTTGATGAGGCGGTCGACGTCATCGCCCATATTAGTAATACTCAAATAGGCGGCACCCGCCTTTGCCGGACCGGCCGACGCCCTGGCCCATGGTTTCTCTACCATGATCCCTGCATGCTTCATGTCATGTTTCATTTCATGAGCAGCTATCTGAGAGCCGGCGAAAAGGATCCCCAGAACAAGGATGCCAACGAATGTACGCATTTTTATCTCCATCAATTATTGATCAGCGAAGTCGGGCGGCCCGTGACATGAGCCACCCTCCCCTCAAGCTCAAAAGTATGATCCGGCATGGACTGAGTAGAAGACGAGTTGAAAGCTAGCACCAGGATTTTTCATATACAATTTCATAATAGATATATTCGGGCGCTCATCGGCATTACCGTGTGATAGGCTGACTGGTCAAGAAAACCATATCAAGGAAGTTGATCATTTGAGCGTCGTTTCCCATTCAGAGTCCGCACCAGAACATGTCTGAAAACAGCCCCCGACGCATCGCCATTATTGGCGGCGGTCCTGCCGGTCTGATGGCGGCGGATGTTTTGTGTGCCAGGGGATTTGCCGTGGACCTCTATGACGCAATGCCGTCGCTCGGCCGTAAATTCCTGATGGCCGGAAAAAGCGGCCTGAACCTCACGCACAGTGAATCCGCCGATATCTTTTCCGGGCGGTTTACCGCAGCGCGAACCCGGCTGGCCCCGATCCTTGATGTTTTTCCGCCTGTTGCCATTCGCG
>JBBDOA010000016.1:0-7984 GCA_040877275.1 Rhodospirillales bacterium
TGCCGGTATCGTCATTTCCGGTGGCCGCGGCATGCAGTCGGGCGACAACTTCCAGATGCTGGAAGAAATCGCCGACAAGCTGGGTGCTGCCGTCGGTGCATCCCGCGCCGCTGTCGATGCCGGTTTCGTGCCGAACGATTATCAGGTCGGCCAGACCGGCAAGGTCGTCGCCCCTGATCTGTATATTGCCGTCGGCATCTCCGGTGCCATTCAGCACCTGGCCGGTATGAAGGATTCAAAGGTGATCGTCGCCATCAACAAGGATGAAGAAGCGCCGATTTTTCAGGTCGCCGATTACGGGCTGGTCGCCGACCTGTTCGAAGCAGTGCCCGCCCTTTCCGCCGAACTCGATAAATAACAAAAAAAACTGGACTTGAGTGTAAAATGGACAAACACGTAACCGCTGCTTTCGATAGTGAGGATAAGACCATGGCGATTGACATCAAGAAGATCGGCGTCATCGGTGCCGGACAAATGGGCAGCGGCATTGCACATGTATGTGCCCTGGCCGGCTATAGCGTGCACATGCTGGATATGAACGATGACGCACTGGCCGCCGGCATCGACAAGATCAAGAAGGGCATGGCCCGCCAAATTACCCGTGGCGATCTGAGCGATGAAAATTCCAAGGCTGCCCTGGACCGCATCACCACCGGCACCGACTATGCCGGTTTTGCCGATTGCGACTTTGTCGTCGAAGCCGCCAGCGAAGACGAGGACATCAAAAAGGCGATCCTCAAGAAACTCTGTCCGGTGCTCAAGCCGGAAGCGCTGATTGCGTCCAACACGTCGTCGATTTCCATTACCCGGCTCGGCGCGCAAACCGACCGTCCCGGCAAGTTCCTCGGCATGCACTTCATGAACCCGGTGCCGCGCATGGAGCTGGTTGAACTGATCCGCGGCATCGCCACCGACGAAGACACCTATGCCATCATCCGCGAGCTGGCTGCCAAGCTCGGCAAGCGCTCGGTCAACGCCGAGGATTTCCCGGCCTTTATCGTCAACCGCATCCTGCTGCCGATGATCAACGAAGCGATCTATACGCTGTATGAAGGCGTCGGTTCGGTCGACGCCATCGATACCGCCATGAAACTCGGCACGCACCACCCGATGGGGCCGCTGGAACTGGCCGACTTTATCGGTCTCGATACCTGCCTCGCCGTGATGCACGTGCTGCACGACGGTCTGGCCGACACCAAATATCGCCCCTGCCCGCTTCTCGTCAAATATGTCGAAGCCGGCTGGCTGGGCCGCAAGACCGGTCGCGGCTTTTATGATTATTCCACCGACACGCCGGTACCGACGCGATAATCCCTGCGTCAGTTATGACGCGATAATCCCTGCGTCAGTTATGACGCGATAATCCCTGCGTCAGTAATATCAAGAGAACGGGGCCTTCGGGTCCCGTTCTGCTTTAACACTCTGTAACAATTTCTTACCATCGGGCATCACGCCGACATATCCCGTTGACAGGGGTATGCGACCCTCATCACTGGCATTGCGCTTTTTTGATGAGGAACAGATGGCAAGTATCACACCGAGGTTCGACTTTTCAGACATCTCCGTTCTGGTTGCCGAACACAACCCGTACATGCGTCAGACCATGCGCAGCATCCTGCGCACCTTCAACGTCGGCACCATCGAGGAAGCCCGCTCCCCTGATCACGCCTGGGATTCCTATTGCCTGCACAAGCCCGACGTGGTGTTTGTCGACTGGGCACCGGGCTTCGACGGCATGGGGTTACTGCAACGCATCCGCCGTGACGACGACAGCCCCAACCCTTTCGTCCCGGTCATCGTCATGACCTCGATGTCGGAAAAGGAACACGTCCTGACGGCGCGTGATCTCGGCATGACCGAGTTTATCGCCAAGCCGTTCTCACCGAAACTGATCTATCTGCGCCTGCACATCATTGCCGAACAACCGCGCTCGTTCGTCCGGACCGGTAATTTCTTCGGCCCGGACCGTCGCCGTCGGCTGCTCGAGGTCAATGAAAACCGTCGCAATCATGGCGGCGATGACAATGGTGACGACGAAAAGACCGGCGAGCACAGGGGCAATCCGACCGCACAACAAAGTGCGTGCGGTGCCGCGTAAGAGTTTCGCTCCCCACCCGTCGCCCTGCACCGGAGTGACGGGGTATATGTAACTGCTCGTCATTCCGGCGCACGCCGGAATCCAGAACGGCTGACACGCCAAGACAAGGACGTGTAACCCTGGACCCCGGTCTGCACCGGGGTGACACCTGTTTAAAGACCTCATCCTGAACGCCCACCCGTCGCCCTGTACTTCCCGGTCCCTATCCTTCGAGACGCGCTTTGCGCTCCTCAGGATGAGGTGTGTGCCATGACCCTCAGGATGATATCCCTCATGCTGAGGAGCGAGCACAAGCGAGCGTCTCGAAGTATGAGGGTGACGATAATATTAATAATGCCCCGGTTCATATTTCCGCCATCAAACCTGCAAATAAGCTTCTTTTGAATTTCCCATCGTCCTCTGCCACTTGTTGACGCAGGAAAGACGCAGTTCGGCGTCGCCCGCGTCTTAACCCTGCCCCTGTCGATGCGGGAAAGGAGAGGCCATGAAAGACATCATCTCAAGCGGTGATCTGCTGGTATATCTGGCTGACAACCCGATTGAAATCGAGGCCGCGCAACGGCTCCGTTACAAGGTTTTCTATAACGAGATGGGGGCCGTCCCGTCTCTGGCAACCAGGCGTACCAAACTCGACGAAGACCCGTTCGATCCCATCTGCGATCACCTTCTGGTGGTCGACAAATCCCGATCCAACGGCAAGCCGTTCGTCGTCGGCACCTATCGGTTGCTGCGCCGCAGTGTCGCCCTGAAGGCCGATGGTTTTTATTCAAGGAACGAATTCGATCTTTCCACCCTGATGGGCTATCCGGGTGAAATCGTCGAGCTTGGCCGTTCGTGCGTGCATGCGGATTACCGCTCCGGCGGCGTCATGCAGTTGCTGTGGCGCGGGATCGCTGCCTATCTCGATGCCTATGATATCGAGATGATGTTCGGCTGTGCCAGTTTCCCCGGCACCGATCCGGAAGCGATCAAGGCCGGGCTTTCTTATCTGCACCACTACCACCTGGCACCGGCGGAGATCCGGCCACGCGCACAGCAGACCCGCTTTGTCGATATGGGCAAGATCCAGCCGGACTGGCTCGACCGCCGCTCGGCGCTCAGTGAACTGCCGCCCCTGATCAAAGGGTATCTTCGCGTCGGCGGGGTGGTCGGCGAAGGCGCCGTCATCGACCGTCAGTTTAACACCACGGACATATGTGTGATCGTCGAATGCACGAAAATTACCGAGAGATACCGTCGCCACTACAAACCATCTGGAACATCCTAGACGAATACGCGGCGACCAGGCCATCGGTCCTTCGTGCCGTCGTCAGGGCGACCGGGTTCTCGCTGGTCACGCTGGCCCTGATCGGCCCGTATGCCGTTTCGGCGTGGTTGATGCCGACGCAGAAACGGCCGATTGCCCGGCTCTGGTTCAAGACCTGCCTGGCCCTGTGCGGGCTTGATGTCCGTGTCAACGGCACCCCCCACACTGAGGGGCCGACGCTGTATGCCGCCAACCATGTATCGTATCTCGACATCCTCGTCCTTGGCAGCCTTGTCGATGCCCGTTTCGTCGCCAAGAGCGACGTTGCCGGATGGCCGCTGTTCGGCCTGCTGGCACGACTTGCCGGTACCATCTTCGTCACCCGCGAGCGCAAACGCGCGATCTGCGATTGCACCAGCCTCGGCACGGCGCTGCAGCGGGGCGAAAAGCTGGTGCTGTTCCCGGAAGGCACGTCTTCGAACGGTCAGGGTGTGCTGCCGTTCCGCTCGACCCTGTTTGCCGCGGTCGAGCCGAAGCAGGTCACAGCCGACGTGATCATGCAGCCGGTCTCGATCACCTATGTCCGCTATGCCGATGGCCGGCGCCTGAAAGGGGCGCTGAGCGATCTTTATGCCTGGTATGGTGACATGACGCTGGCCGATCACCTGCTTTCGGTGTTCGGGCTGAAAGGCTGCATCGTTGCCGTCAACTTCATGCCGCCGATCCGCCCGGCCGCTTTTCCGAACCGCAAATCATTGGCGTCCGCCGCAGAGGCCGCGGTCCGTTGCAGCCTCGAGAAGGCGCACCGGAGCAGCTAGAGCCGCCCCTGGTCCTGCTTACTTGTTGTAGAACATCTGATAGAGCGCGTGCGATATCTCGCCTTCGAGCGGGAACGACAGCATCCCCATGACGTCATAGCCGAGCAGCCACGGCATCAGATAGAAGCGCCCCATATAAAAGAACCAGGCGACATACAGCGGCACCAGCGGCTCCAGAATAAAGCCCGGTGTCAGGGGCCGGAACAGACGCAAGATCGGCTCGGTCAGTTTGACAAAAAATCGCATGAAGGCGAAGGAGCTGTCGATCGGCAGAAAGACATTCATGGCGACCCGACCGATCAGGGTCCACATGACCATGCCGAGGATATAGTCAATCGCCAGCACCCAGACCGGAAAGGCGGCAAATTCATCTTGCATCGTAATGGGTCAGCTCTTCTGGTGGATTCGGGACACTAGAAAATCACAGCAGCACGGCAAAAACAATGGGGGGCGGACATTCATCCGCCCCCCGAAGTTTGCTCTCAAAAGCGACGGATCAGTGGTCGCTGCTGAGAATTGACTTACCCGACGGTACGCGGACTTCGTCCACCATCGCCTGGGTTTCCGCGTCCGGTGCCGGTGTCGCAAGCGACACCACCACCATGGCGACCAGGCTGGCTGCGGCACCGATGATGCCGAAGCGCAGATGGTCAATGCCCATCCACGGCGTCATACCGCCCCAATAGACCTGGTACAGGTAAAGCGTGCCGGCAACCAGGCCGACGACCATACCGGCAATCGCACCGGCACGGTTTGCACGTTTCCACCAGATACCGAGCACCAGCGGGAAGAACAACCCGGACATGGCGAAGTCAAACGCCCATGCCACGGCCCCGAGGATACCGGTCAGCCTCAAGCTGGCCACCGCAGCACCGGCCACCCCGATACCGACCAGCAGAACCCGCGCCACGATCAGGCGGTGACGGGTATCGGCTTTCGGATCGATGATCTTGTAGTACAGATCATGGCTGAGTGCGTTGGCGATTGCGAGCAGCAGGCCATCCGCCGTCGACATGGCAGCTGCCATACCGCCGGCTGCGACAAGACCGGAAATCACGTACGGGAGACCCGCGATTTCAGGGGTTGCCAGAACGACGATGTCGGCCCGCATGAAGAACTCGTTCAGCTGCAGGATGCCATCCTTGTTACTGTCAACAAGGTAAAGCATGCTCACGCTTTCCCAGTTCTGTACCCATGCCAGGTTTTTAACGGCATCGAACGACTTGCCGATGATGCTGGTTGCCAGGTTCGGGTCAATCAGCTGCAACTTCGTCAGCGTGGCCAGGGCCGGCGCCGTGAAGTACAACAGAAAGATGAACAGCAGCGACCATGCCACCGAACGCCGTGCATCACGCACGGACGGGGTGGTGAAGTAGCGCATCAGGATGTGCGGCAGCGATGCCGTACCCATCATCATACAGGCAGCCAGCGTGATGAACTTCCAGCTTTCCATGCCACCGGAAGGTGCGAAGTGCGGCGTCTTGAGAATGCCGACCCCGCCGAACGGTGCCTTGTCCACGGCAGCGACGCCGAGGCCGATCAATGGTTCCAGTTCCTGAATTCGCGCCACGGCTTCGCCGTACGAGAAGTGAGGAATGATACCGAAGCCCTGCTTGTTGGACATCCAGATAACCGGCACCAGATAGGCGATGATCAGCACGATGTACTGTGCCACCTGGGTCCAGGTCACGGCCCGCATCCCGCCGAGCATCGAGCACAGCAGAATACCGAGAAGCCCGAACCAGACACCTGCCGCAAACGGAATGTGCAGAGCCCGTGCAGCAATCGTCCCCGAAGCGTTGATCTGTGCGGTCACATACGTGAACGATGCAATAACAAGCACGACAACAGCACAGAAGCGAGCAAGGTTGCCGCCGTAACGGGTGCCGATAAAGTCAGGCACCGTGTAGCAACCGAACTTGCGCAGGTACGGCGCCATCAGCGAGTTGACCAGCACGTAGCCGCCGGTCCAGCCGATGATAAAGGCGAGATAGCCGTATCCACCGAAGTAGATACCACCGGCCAACGCCACGAACGATGCACCGGACATCCAGTCCGCTGCCGTCGCCATACCGTTATAGACCGCCGGCACTTCGCGTCCCGCGACATAATATGCATCGACCTGCATGGTTCGCGACAGCCAGCCGATGACGGCATAGATGGCAATCGTGAAAGCCACGAACATGATACCGATGGTGTCAGCAGCAACGCCCATCTGTTCGAGAACCGCCATGATCAGGACGAAGACCAGGAACCCGCCGGTGTACATAGCGTACACGCGACCGAGGTTATCGATAAATTTACCCTTCATGATCCTACTCCCTATTCGCCACTGAGACCGGCTTCGTCATCAATTTTGTCCTGTCTCCAGTTCTGGAAGAAAATCAGTGCGACAAAAATGATCAACGAGCCTTGAACACAGAAGTAGTATCCTAACGGGAAGCCAATGAACGACATTTTGTCCAGTGACGCAGCGTTCCACGGCACCACAAAAGCGAACACAAACCAGATGGCCAGAACGAGCCATGTCAGGTTCCGCGTCTTCACCCAGTGCTGCTGGCGGATTTCGTTTGTATTATCTGCCATAGTATTTAAATCCCCTCAGACATTTCATCCCCAAACTACGCGCATTTACATGAATGCGACTCGTCTTATACTGCATTATTATTCGTTCAACGCAACTGCATACGAAACACCACGAATTTTGTAACTTGACAGACGAAATTTCCTTTCAACCGGCGGTGCGAATCGGGAGTAGCCATGCTGAACTTCGAACTATCCAAAGTTGGCGAATACTGGCGCATTTTTGCTTCGGGATTCAATTTCAGGCGTCATGCGGGCCCCCTCGACAGTTTTGAAAAGATTGAAGATTTCGTCATCACGCGCAGTGCCTTCATCGCCCAGAAGACACTCTATGGTTACGTCAAGACGCGCATGGGCACGCGCTATACCGAGATGTTCAAGAACGATCAGATGATCCGCTCGATCAACATTGCCAAGATGCAGGTTTTTGATGCCTGCCTGTCCGATCTGACCGTATGGGCCGTTGCCGTCGCCTATGCACGCATCGCCGCAGATGATTCGGCCCTGGCCGCGATGGCCGTGCGCATCTTTGATCACGGCCTTGAACGCAACCCCGATCCCTCGGTAACCGAATTTTCCCCAGCCGATGCCCGCGCTGTCTTTTACCGGCGGGTACAGTTTGCCGACTGGCACGGGATCGCCGCAACCCGCGACAACTTTATCGAAAGCCCGGCCCGTGTCGTCAAATGGGCACCGATTGCCGACACACTCAAAAGAATGGATGCGGAGTATGTTGAAAATTCGGTCACGTTCGCCTGGGCCGATGTCCGCCGCGCGTTCGCCAAGCGCCTCGACACCGCGGCGATTGCCCGTGAGGTTGCAAAAGCAACCGCCCCGGAGCGGACCGGCACCCGATAACCGGGCGAGGCCAGCACCGGGGGAATGACAGGAGCCCGGAGATGAGTTTCCCACCGAGCAAAAGCGGCCTTTCGGCCCTGCCCCTGGCGTCACTGCCGGCGATCGTGCTGGATACCGAGACGACCGGTCTGGATACCCTGAATGACCGGATCATCGAAATCGGCGCCGTCCGCATCCGTAACGGCGTACAGCTTGATGAAACCATCGCCGCGTTCATCGCGCCCGGCATCCCTGTGCCACCGAAATCGACCGCAATCCACGGCATTCGCGATGCCGATCTTGCCGATGCCGAACCCTTTGCCGATGTCATGGCGCGGTTTGTCGCGTGGGCCGGCAGCGATGTGGTGATCGGCTATTCGCTCGGTTTCGATCTGACCATCC
>JBBDOA010000017.1:0-7903 GCA_040877275.1 Rhodospirillales bacterium
CTTGATGTTTTTCCGCCTGATGCCATTCGCGACTGGGCCACGGGTCTGGGCATCGAAACCTTCATCGGTACATCGGGACGGGTCTTTCCCACCGGCATGAAAGCGGCACCGCTGTTACGCGCCTGGTTACGGCAGCTGCGCGCCAACGGTCTGCGCATCCACGTTCGGCACAAATGGACCGGCTGGGCCCCGAACGGTGATCTGTTGTTTCAGACACCGGATGGCGACGTGCGGAGCAGCGCTGAAATCACGGTTCTGGCGCTGGGCGGCGCAAGCTGGCCCGCACTCGGCTCGGACGGATCATGGGTTTCATTGCTGCAAGCACGGGGTGTCACCGTGCATGCCCTTGAGCCGGCAAATTGCGGTTTCGATGTGAACTGGAGCGATCATCTTCGCCTCAATTTTGCAGGGCAGCCACTCAAAGGCGTGGTCATGCGTATTGACGGGCATCAAGCCCGTGGCGAATGTATGGTGACGGCCTATGGCCTCGAAGGCGGGCCGGTTTATGCGCTCTCTGCTGTGTTACGAGAAACGATCAAACAAAACGGATCAGCCACAATCAGCATCGACCTGACGCCTGACATTCCGGAAACGGACCTCGTTGCTAGGCTTGCCCGACCCCGCGGCAAGAAATCCATGGCCACGCACCTGCGCAGGACAGCGGGACTGACGGGGATCAAATCGGCTTTGCTGCATGAAAGCAGTCGCCCGGGCGATTTTGCTGATGCAGGGCTGTTGGCGTCGCGGATCAAGAATCTTGCCGTGACCGTGCAACGGCCTCGCCCGCTGGCCGAAGCCATATCGACAGCCGGCGGCATCAGTTGGGATCATGTGACGGCAAGTCTCAGCCTGAAGCCGGTAGCGGGCATCTATATTGCCGGCGAGATGCTCGACTGGGAAGCGCCAACCGGCGGTTATCTGCTGAGCGCATGTCTGGCCACGGGACGCTGGGTTGGTGAAGCGATTGCACGGGAATTGCAGAAAGCCTGATGCGACTGCACTTTTTTGAATTATTGAAGCTGTCGTTTCAGGCGATTTATTTCATGGGCAAGGGTTGGCCTGTTGCCTGATTTGACTGTGATTTCGTTATATTTATCGAGTGAAATATCTGTTTCCCTGATCCTCTGGATCATCTGATCCATGGCAACCTGTCGCAGCCTGTTCCTGGCTTCGGTTCCTTCCGTTTGGGCAAGCTGCTTTATGTAAGCCTCGTTGATCCTCTCCACCGCATTGGCCGCTCTGGCATATTCTTTCAGTTCCTGTTCACTGTATTCGTCGGTTCCGGAATTTGCCAGATTTTCACCAGACTGCCCCATTGCTGTCGTCGTCAGAAGTACGGAACAGACGAACAGGATCATCACAACGACAGTGTAAGAATAGCGCACCATATATGAGCCTCCAGCTTTATTTCTACACAATCGAACGGGCTGTCCCACTCTGATCTGAATGTATGACAGTCCATGACGCTGATTAGTTCCGGACGGTTTGATTTTTTTTACGAGTCTTCCGGGAAGATCAGGACAAAAAAATCTGCATCGTGGAACCATTTGTGTTCTGATGCTGTCTATATACAGACTGAAAACTTTGTAAGGCCTGATCCGAAGGCCTTGTTGTGCCTGTGGCGGAAAAAGCGGGAGTGCGTGTGGACGATATCAAACAGCTGATGATACAGGAAATCCCCCGCTTGCGTCGCTATGCGTTGACCCTGTCCAGCGATCTCGGCAGGGCTGACGACCTTGTGCAGGATTGCCTGGAACACGCAATTCGCAAGCGTAGCCAGCTTAAAAAAACCGGCAGTGTCCGTGCATGGTTGTTTCGCATTCTCTATACGCGCTTCATCAACGAACAGAAGCGGCACAGAAACGCACGGGCGCATGTTCCCATTGATGACGTCGAACATTTGCTCTCGGTTCGGCCACAACAGGAAGTTACCAGAAATTGCCGTGAAATCATCGCTGCCTTTCAGAAGTTACCGGATGAACAGCGTGCGGTCCTGGCTATGTCGGTGATCGAGGGATTTTCCTATGATGAGATCGCACTCACCCTCGAGGTGCCGATCGGCACCGTGCGCTCCCGCCTGTCGCGTGCGCGCGAAACATTGCGAACCCTGTATCAGCCGAATGACGACCGAACACCGGCGACCGTCACATCCTTGAAACGGGTGAAATGATCATGAATGACGAAAACACGATTTCGAAGGAAATTGACCTGGAACTGATGGCCTATATCGACGGGCTGTTGAACGAAGCGCCACTTCGCAAACAGGCGGTCGAGCGCAGGATTGCCGATGATCCGGCACTCGCTGAACTCGTCTGGGATATACGTGCACAAAACGACGCCCTGCGTGATGCCTATTCAGGTCTGTTGCTCGATTCACATGTTCCGGCGCATCTTTCTCATGCTCTGGAAACACCTGGCCGATCTTCTGCCTGGATGTTGCCAAAAATCGCCGGGATGTCAGCGGTTGTTCTTGCTGCTGTCGTCGGCTGGTATGCCGGACAAAACAGCAATGAACACGAAGAAAAGATTGCCGATCAGTTCCTTGAGCAAAGTTATCAACGATTTGTCGAAACGAAAGCGGATGCTGTTGGCAAGGCAGCCAACGTGTCGGACGACATGCCGGTAAACTGGCTATCAAACCGCTTGTCGCTACGGCTGCTGGCTCCTGATCTGCGTTCCGATGGATACGCAATCGTTGGCCAGGAAACGATCAAAATCGGTGATGTGCAAATGGTGCGGCTGGTCTATGCCGCCGCGAACGGTGAGGCATTCAGCCTGTTCCTTCGGCCGCGCTGGGAATCCGGACGCCGCGATGTGCGTGTTGTCACGGAAAACGATGTTTCCCTGGCCGTATGGCTGGACGGTCCGTTGGCGGCCACGCTGGCAGGCAAACTTCCGCCCAAGCGACTGAGCGAGCTTGCCGCTATTGTCAGGGACACCATGCACGCCGATAATGATACAGCACCGAAAATAAAGCCTGCGGCGGGCACAGAACAAAGCGCCGACCTGTCACCGCCGCAACAACACAATGGCGAGACGGTCCTGCGGCCGACGGTCAGCACCCCTGCCATGCCCCCCACGGCAGGACCAATAGTGCCGATCATTACCAACTAGCGTTCGACCCGGAACCGACACACCGTCTGAATATTCTTTGACCAGATAGAGGAACATATGACCCAGTTTTTTGTGACCGCATTCATTTTTTCACTTGTGGTGATCGTTCAACCGATGGTCGCGCAAGCTGTAACATTGTGCTCAAGTCCAATGCGCCCCACGTGCATTGATGTTGATTTCACCTACGATGACGAACTTGGCATGGTCCGCTGCAAGCAGGACCTGCAACGCTTCGTGGACGACGCGAACAAATATACGGTATGCCTTCAAAAGTTAATCAAGGAAACGAAGCAGGAGATCACAGACTCTCAGAAATCATTTGAGGGAAAGTCCAAAAAGGCTGAATAGAATCTTTCGAGGATATTGAAACGAGTTCAGGATGACGGGGATAATAAACTTCGTCGTCCTGAACTTGATTCAGGACCCATGCGCTACGTCACGGTACCGGTGTGCCGGCATAGGCCCCGATCAAATCCGTATTCCAGATCAGAAAGGTGTGTGAATGCCGCAGGGCAAACCCTGATGGCGCGAACTGCTGGTTAGGAAAAACGACATAAAAAAAGCGCCACCCGCTGTTAGGCGGATGGCGCATGGACCCGTTACAGGGAGCAACGGTCGAGGTGTAATGTTTATTATTCCATGTAGCTGGTAATTTTACTTTTGAGGTCAGGGTTTTTTGCCGCGAGTTGCGTTATGCGGTTGTACTCCCGAACCGACAACCCTTCGGTTTTAATGACCTGAACCAGTTCCTGGTTCGCTTCCTGGTGCATTTTTTCGATGTCTTTCTGGGTTTTGGCCTCTTTCTGGATGCGCTGCTGCCATTCGGCGCTTACTTCCTGCACCTGGGGTACCGCCGCAGCGTAGGAGCGAATGTTCTCTTCGCTGACCGTGGTACTCTGCTGGCTTTGGGCAAGTTGCTTCGGCATGCCGTCGGCTGCATTGGTCGATGGTGCGCCTAAAAGCAAAAGACCGGCGGCAAAAACCATCATATGCAGAGGATGAAAACGGGACATGGTGAACCTCTCTTTCAACTATAATGACTGCTTACAGGAATTGAATTCGTTCAATCCTGTTCATACTGACAGGGTGGAAGACCAAAAGGTTCCGCCAAAAATTCCCTACAACGATTTCTAAGTAATTAAATGATCAGGGCTAACCGAAGATCGGCCACGATAAGTGCAACCTCGCGACTCATAATAATGAAAATTATTCTCAACAAAATCGATAGCAACGATGACATGAAAACAAAGTTCAAGACTGAACCTAGTTTTTATATCCCAAATTGGACACGAATAGTGTAGTAGAATACGTTATGATCATTTAAACGGGACTAAATACACATAATAATAAGTTATTGCTGGAGTTTTTTTCCGTTGGTAGTCACACAATCGGGCTCGCATCCGCTGACCCACGTCGCCTTTACACGTGAAGATACGTATTATAGTGCGCAGGCCTATCTAAAGCTTGTATCACTGATTGAGAAACTATGGCCGGAACGCAACAGCAACGTTGTCATGATAGCCATGACGCTGCTGTATCGTTCACAGAAACAGGGTTATGAGACGGATATATCGGCATTGTCGGCAGCCTTGAAAATACCGAGGACGAGTGCGCATCGCCTGCTTAATCGTTGGGAAGAAAAGAAATACGTGAAGCTTGAACGGCGCGGTCGGAAAACCATCGTTCATTTAACGGCAAAATCCCTGGATCGCCTGGTTGAATTTTATGATCTACTGATTGCCGAAAGTCATAACTTCAGAACGTGAATGGAAAAATTCGAGACAACCGTGACACCTCTCTCAGAGGCCGAGCTTCACGAGCCTTTACGGGATATCCTTGCCTACTGGCGTGATATGCAAGGCACAGACGCCATGCCGGATTGGCGACAATTCGATTGGTTGAAAATCCCTTCCAAATATATTCCACTGAGTACTGTAACCGACATCATCACTATGGACCCATTGGAATTACGCTACCGTTTTTTCGGCTCTAAATGTGTCTGGATAATGGGCGGAGAATATACCGGACTGACGACCAATGACGTCAAAGACGAAAGCATGCGAGAAAAAATGTTATCGGAAACCGCCCAGGTTATTGCCTGTGGTGCACCGACACATCTGCAGACAACCATTGTCATGACGTCGCAGTTTGAAACGGAAAAGCAGGATTATCAGTGCTTGCGATTACCGTTTTGCGATCATCAGACCAAACGCATCCATAACATCCTGAGCGTCCGCAGCTTAAGTCCAGAGGCCGTCACATTACTTCATCGCAAGATGGGGATTTCGACCCAGCGGCCGCGCTCACGTTTCTAGAGAACCTCAGCCGGCGTCATATTCCTGATGATAATCGATCAGGCGCTGCACTTCGTTTTTGGCACCGATGATAACCGGAACCCGCTGATGCAAACCGGTCGGCTGAACATCCATGATGCGGCCGCGACCCGTTGAGGCCAGTCCACCAGCCTGTTCGATAATGAAGGACATCGGGTTGGCTTCATAAAGCAGCCGGAGCCGGCCGCCCTTGTCGCGCACTTTTTCGTCGATCGGATACATGAAAATACCCCCGCGCGTGATGATCCGATGCACATCGGCGACCATGGCGGCAACCCAGCGCATGTTGAAATCCTTGCCGCGCGGACCCTCTTTCCCTTCCAGGCATTCGTCGTAATAGCGTCTGACCGGTGGCTCCCAATGCCGTCGATTTGAAGCATTGATGGCAAATTCCCGGGTGTCTTCGGGGATCCGTATATTCGGATGCGTGAGAACGAATTCGCCGATGTCGGGATTGAGGGTGAATCCATTGACGCCGTTCCCCGTGGTCAGCACCATCATCGTTGCCGGCCCGAACAGAACATAGCCCGCACATAATTGCTGATTGCCCTTTTTCAAAAAACTGCCGGTCAGGTCCTGATCCGGGTTGTCATCAACGCGACAGATCGAAAAGATCGTGCCCATGGGTCCATTGACCTCGATATTCGACGAGCCATCGAGGGGATCAAAAATCAGCAGATAATTTCCCCGTTTGAGCCCATGCGGCACCGGGTAGACATCAACCATTTCTTCGGATGCCATGGCGAACAGCTGACCGCCCTGTTCACACCAGCTGATCGCCAGCTCATTAGCCAGAACGTCGAGCCTTTTCTGGTCTTCGTCCTGCACGTTGATACCGACAGCGGCACCCAGCTCTCCCGAAAGCTCACCACGCCGGACCAGATTGGCAACCCCTTTGCAGGCAGAGGAAACGTCGTCGAGCAGCAAAGTGAATTCACCGGTTGCACCGGTTATCTGCGTTTGTTGACGCATGATGAAATGCTTCAGTGTCTCGCGGTATGACACGGTTTCCCCCGTTATTGTTAACTCATCCGAGTGCCGCCGGATCAGGGCACATGGTTCTTGATTGGCTTAGCATAGCAGCCCCGGACAGCCAATCTGTTCTGACTTCAGATATCCAATAAATCGACGATAACACCGGATTCCCGAAACATCTGGCTGGATATCTGAAACTGGGTTTTCCAGGGTTCCTTCGAGGTATCGGGGGTCGGTGAAATCACCCGTTTGATCCCGGCCTGAATAATCAGCACGGCACACCGTGCGCACGGCGGCAACGGCGTCACATAAAGGGTACAGCCGTTGGCCTGGCTGCCGGCGAACATCAGGGCATTGGTTTCGGCGTGCACCACCATCTCGTACTTGATCGTGCGGTCTTCCAGCCGATTGGCGGAATCTTCAACCCCGAACGGAAATCCGTTGAAGCCGGTTGCCACGACCCGCTTGTTGCGCGGATCGACGATCACCGCACCGACTTTGGTGGACGGGTCCTTGGACCACTGGGCGATAAACCCGGCCAGTTCCATAAAGCGTTTATCCCATTTGTCGCTCATCGCATTCCTTTGTGATTTCTATTGCAATGCCTGACCATCCGATTGATCTGACAGGACCGGGGCGGCATCCTCAAGATGAAACTTAACACGGGTTCTGCCCTGCCAGGTATCCGCTTTCAATCGTCCTGCCACATGAACCAGCCGATCATGTGCCGATAACAGCAAATGGCCAAGCGGTGTGCCGACACTGCGAAAGGCAATCCCGTCAAGGGTGCCGCCACCGGCACTGGTCGACATTGAAAAACGGATATGGTCTTTGCCGACGATATCGGCATAGGCAATCCGGACATTGCGGATCGCCAGTCTGGGTTCCGCATTGCCGGGCCCGAACGGGGCCAGTCTGGATATTTCCAGGGCCAGCTCGACGCTGGCACCACGGACCGAAATAGCACCCTCGAGACGCAGGTCCGGTGCATAGGCTGCACCGCCGGTCTGCCTCGCGACCCGTTCATCAAGGAATGCCCTGAAAGCGTCAAGCTGATCACGGCTGAGCGAAAATCCGGCGGCCATGGCGTGTCCGCCGCCCTTGATCAGTAGTCCTTTCTGGCGCGCGGCGATGATTGATGAGCCCAGATCAACGCCATAGACGGAGCGTCCGGAACCTGTTCCCTCATCACCGTTCAGCGCGATGACGCAGGCCGGACGGTGATAACGCTCAACCAGTCGGCTGGCGACGATGCCGACGACACCCTGATGCCAACCCTGACCGGCGACAACCACGACCGCACCCGGCTCCCCTGCCCGTTCCAGTTGCTGCAACGCATCTTCAAAAACGGCCGCTTCAATTTCGCGCCGTTCGCCGTTCAACAGATCAAGTCGGGTTGCGATAGCGGCGGCTTCGGCTGCATCGTCGGTGCCGAGCAGTCTGGCCCCAAGTCCGGATTCACCGATGCGGCCCCCGGCGTT
>JBBDOA010000018.1:0-7849 GCA_040877275.1 Rhodospirillales bacterium
TGCGGCGGTCTGGCCGGGGCCGTAAACGGCAAGCTGACGGTCTTGGTCGGCGGCATGAAAATGACGTTCACCGCCGCCAAGCCGGTGATCGACAGTTACGCCCTCGCCGTTACCCTGATGGGGCCGGCCGGGTCCGGCCAGATCACCAAGATGGTCAATCAGATCACCATCGCCGGTCTGGTGCAGGGGCTTTCCGAAGGCCTGGCTTTTGCGCAGAAAGCCGGCCTTGATGCCAAGCTGGTGGTCGATTGCATCTCCAAGGGTGCCGCCGGTTCCTGGCAGATGGCCAACCGCGGCTACACCATGGCAGATGACAAGTTCGATTTCGGCTTCGCCGTCGAATGGATGCGCAAGGATCTGGGTATCGCGCTTCAGGAATCCAAAAGCAACGGTGCCCAGTTGCCGGTGACAGCCCTGGTCGATCAGTTCTATGGCGAAGTGATCGCCATGGGCGGCAAACGCTGGGATACGTCGAGCCTGATCCGTCGTCTGACCAGAAACTGATCTGGCGGCACCGGCTTACTGGATCTGAATTTTGAGGACCGGTGTCGGTGCCAGCAGATTCTGGATCTTCCAGGTATAGACCTTGTACGCCGCACCTTTTGCCGGGAAGGGCTTGACCGTGCCCGCGTTGTGGCTGACGACCTTGGCGTCGGTAAAGACCCTCAGTTCACCCGACGTGTCCAATCCGGAGGCCCTGAGCCTGTCCTTGATATCGCGGCTCAGCGATTTGCCGAGCATGGTGATCTGCGCCGTGTTCTTGTTATAGGCCAGACCCAGAATATATTCGTTACGGCGGAAGAACGTCAGCGTCTTGGCTTTCAAAAGATCGCCGGAACGCACGTATTTGATACGGAAATGGCCCTTTTCGTAATACTTGAATCCCGAAACGGCTGAATCCCGCTCAAAATCTTCCCTGATCTGCGTGACCTGGACCAATTCCTCGTCACGGCTGATCTTGTTTTCCTGTAGATCCTGATACAATTCGACCTTGGCCAGATACCCGTCGAATATGAAATCGTAATAGCCGGTGCGGCCGATATCGATTTCGGCATCAAATCGGATCGGCATATAGCAACCACTGAGCATAACTGCCATCACAAAGGCCAGGAGTGCTTTCAGCGGAGGGCGGGGGAGGCGATCAAGGAATCCTGTCATGGACAGATGATAATTCGGCATCCGACCTTCGTCACCCCCAAACCGCCACCCTTCATCAACTCTGTTTATAGATTGGCATCGTGCCCTGAACACCCCCGCCCCTCGTCATTCCGGCCCCGGCCTGCGCCGGGACAGGCTCCCGCCGGAATCCAGAACGCCGGGAACGACCTGGCACGGCTTTGTCCCTGCCAGATGCGGATAAGTTTCACTGGACCCCGGTCTGCAACGGGGCGACGAAAGGGAGGATGTTCGTCAAATCACGCGACGTCTATCCACGTGCCCATGCCTGCCATGTGATGCTCGAGCATGTGACAGTGGAGCAGCCATTTGCCCGGGTTGTCGGCGACGAAGGCAACCCGCACTTTTTCGCCGATACCAACCAGTTCGGTATCACGCCAGGGCGCATCGGCAACGGGCTTGCCGTTCCGCTCGATCACGCGGAAATGGTGGCCATGCATGTGCATGGCGTGCGGCCAGCGGGTTTCATTGATCATGTTGACCGTCAGCGTGCGGCCTTTGCGGATAACTGCAAGCGGCCCTTCGTGATGCCCGGCAACGCCGTTCAGGGCCCAGGCCTGACCTTTTTCCATGATCAGGGTGCGCATATCGAACATCTGGCCACCGTGCATGGCTTGCCGCATGCCGCCCATGGCCCCGCCTTCCATCAACAGATCAACGTGCTGGGCGCTATCGAGATCAGGTTTCAGCCCGGACAGCGGGTTTGCAGGCAGGGCCAGTGGCTCACGGTCCGCCGTGTTCCGGACAGCCGGCCCGGCAACGGCAAAGGCGGCGGCAACCAGAGGCTCACCCGCAGAAACTTCATGAATGTCCAACGTCACGCCCGAAGTCGTCGGGATATCAATGATCAGATCGGCGCGCTGTGACGGTGCCAGTTCCAGCGCTCCCGAAAGCAGCACCGGTTTCTCCAGCGGCTGGCCGTCAACGGCGGCAAGCATTGGCTCCAATCCGGGAAAGGCGAAGCCCATAATCCGCGCGTTGGTGGCCGAAATGCAGCGCAGGCGGACTCTGGAACCGGGCCGGACCGGAAAAGTCGGCCTGGTGTCACCGTTAACAGTCAGCCAGTTCCCCATACGGCCGCCATGTGCGGCATCATGCACATTGCCGAACCCTTCGGCGATAACGCCATCGTCTCCCAGCAGCCAGTCGTCGGCGATGAACAGCAGGTCATGATCAACTGCAACGGGGACATCTTCCTCAACGATCAGCGCACCATAGAGACCACGGTCGATCTGCTCCCATGATCGAAAATGGGAATGATACCAGTAGGTTCCGGCATCAGGTGCGGTAAAGCGGTAATCGAAACTTTCGCCGGGTTTGACCGGTGGCTGGGTGAAGCCGCTGACACCGTCCATAGCATTATCGATGCGGATACCATGCCAGTGAACAGAGGTCGGCTCACTGAGCGCGTTTTCAAGGCGGATGTGAACCGGCTTGCCTCTAGGGATGCGCAGCAGCGGACCGGGGTTGCTTCCGCCAAACGCCCAGACCGCCGTTGACGGCTTGCCCGGTCCCATCAGTTTCGCCGTTGACGGTGCGGCCCTGATAACATGATCCGGCACACCTTCAGCACGCAAGGGTAAGGGGAGCAGGGGCGCCAGAGCCATCGCCCCGGTCAGGCCAAGAAAATCGCGTCTGTGCATCGGCGTTCCACTTTCATTGAATGGATCCGCAGGATGAGGCTTCCGGTAACCGGCAGGTCAAGCATTCCCTCACCCAAAGGAACCCTCTACTCAAGGAAAGGATGACGGATGGCGCCAGTCGTCATCAACTCTGTTTATGGATTACACACCCCGCCCCTCGTCATTCCGGCGTACGCCGGAATCCAGAGCGCCGGAAACGACCTGGCACGGCCTGCCCCTGCCAGATGCGGATATGTTTCACTGGACCCCGGTCTGCACCGGGGCGACGAAGATGGTATTTTTGATGATCGTCGCCCCAAATTTGATTTGGGGCCCATGCAAATCACACAACCGACGTGCCGGAGCTATGGGTCCTGAATCAAGTTCAGGGCGACGAAAGGGGCGATCAGGAACTGTCGTGATTTCAGGCCATCTTTTCAAAAGTGTTATCACGCTCAATCCGTTGCACCAGATCATTCAGGTATTTGTCGATCTGCGTCGCAGCATTCGTTTCAAACAGTCGCATGCGGGCCGTCTGCTGCAACAACAGTAAGCCGGAAACATGGGCGAAGAAGGCAGCGGTTTCCGCATCGGCCTGTTTATCCGGATATCCGAGGTCGGTCAGCGCCGATTTAAACGGTGCCAGCGCTTTCAGGAATTTCGCATTCAGCGCCCGATCCCGTTCGCGGCCCAGACCGTGCGGCTTCATCCCGCCCCGGAACAGATAGAAGCCGAGATCAAGCTCACCCGGATTATCGGCGTAAAAGGCGAAAATCCGCTGACCGGCCAGTTGCATCCGCTCAAGGGGCGGCAGGGTGAACGGGAAGTCATCATGCACCGCGGCGACAACGCTATCCAGCGACTGGTCGAGAAGGGCGGCGTAGATGTCTTCCTTGGCGGCAAAATGAAAATAGATCGCACCCGGCGTATAACCGGCCCGTTTGGCGATGGCACGGATCGACGCGCCCTCAATACCTTCGGATTCGAATATCTCGCGCGCCGCATCCAGAATCAGCGATTGCTTCATGGATGAAACGGCAGCCTGCCGCGCATCCTGCCTGGTATCCGTAACGGGCTTGCTCATGGCGATCTCCAATGTGCAAAATCAGGGCTTACTGTCGCTGAATATCGTTAGAATTTCAACATTGATTTATTTTTTGAACAGTGTTTAAATTTGCCCAGCGATAAAAATAAAAATGTATTTGGGACGTGCTTCAAGGACCGCTCAGCATATGACACAACCGCAAAAACCATTATCCGGCGTCCGCGTACTGGACATCGCCAGTTTCATCGCGGCACCCTTTGCCGCCACCATCATGAGCGAGTTTGGTGCCGAGGTGATCAAGATCGAACAGCCGGGCCAGGGCGATCCGTGGCGGCGCTACGGCACGAAAACGGCACTCGACGACTGCACGCTGGCATGGCTGACCGAGGCGCGCAACAAACGCTCGATCACGCTGAACTTCCGCGACCCGCGCGGCGCTGAACTGTTCAAGACACTGGTCCGTGATGCTGATGTCGTCTGTGAGAACTTCCGCCCCGGCACCCTGGAAAAATGGGGCCTTGGCTGGGAAGTCCTGAAGGAGATCAATCCCCGTCTGGTGATGCTCAGGGTTTCCGGCTACGGCCAGACCGGTCCATACCGGGACCGGCCGGGCTTTGCCCGCATCGCGCACGCCTATGGCGGTCTGACCTATCTGTCGGGCCTGCCCGGCGAGACGCCGGTGACGCCCGGCTCGACATCACTCGGCGATTACATGACCGGCATGTACGGCTGCATCGGCATCATGATGGCGCTCAGACACCGCGACGCAACGGGGCAGGGGCAGACCATCGACTGCGCCTTATACGAAAGCATCTTCCGGGCGCTGGACGAAATCGCCCCCAGATTTGCCGTCGATGGCTTTGTCCGTGAAGCCGAGGGCACCGGCACGGTGAATGCCTGCCCGCACGGTCATTTTCCAGCCGGCGACGGCAAGTTTCTGGCCATCGCCTGCACCACCAACAAGATGTTCGAGCGTCTCACAATCGCCATGCAACGACCCGATTTACTTAAAAGATTCGGCGATCAGGCAACGCGTCTGGCAGCCCGTAAAATCGTTCTGGCCGAGGTCGAGGCCTGGACCACCTCGATGCCCCGGGATGAAGTGATCGCCGTCTGCACCGGCAACGACGTGCCGGCTGGTGCAATCAATTCCATCGCCGATATCTTCGCCGATCCGCATTTCAAGGAGCGCGGCACACTGATGAGCGTCGACGTGCCCGGTGTCGGCCCGGTGGTGGTGCCGGCGGCGCTGCCGAGGCTTTCCGAAACCCCCGGTGAAGTGACGACACTCGGCCCGACCCTGGGCGAAGCCAACCACATGATCTACGGCGAGCGGCTGGGCCTGAGTGACGTCGAAATCGAACAACTGGCAAAGGACGGCGTCATCTGACGCCGGTAACGGAAAACCCATGAGAGAGCACGCCAACCGCACCTATCTGTTTACCCCCGGCAATCACCCGAGACGGGTCGAAAAGGCGCTCGGTCTTGAGGCCGACGTGGTGATCCTTGATCTGGAAGACGCTGTCGCACTGGCGGAAAAGGTCAAAACCCGGGATATCGTCCGCGAAACCCTGAAACTGCCGCGCGATGTCGCCGTCATCGTCCGCATCAACGCCTATGACACGCCGTTCTGTTATGGCGACCTGTGCGCCGTGATCTGCCCGGAGCTGGACGGCATCATGCTGCCGAAACTGGAAAGCGTCGCCGATCTGAAATCAGTCGAATGGCTGATCGGCAATCTTGAACTGCAGCAGGGCATGGAGCCAGACGCGATTGATCTGATCCCGATCATCGAAACCGCCAAGGGTCAGGCCAATCTGCGCGATATGGTGCAGTGCGGCTCACGCGTGAAACGCTTCGCTTTCGGTGCTGGCGATTATACCCGCGATCTCGGCATGGACTGGACCAAGGATGAAGACGAACTGCTGCCGGTGCGTTCCGAAATGGTGCTGGCGTCACGGCTGGGCGGGCTGGAACCGCCGATTGACACCGTCTACATCCACATCAAGGAACATGAGCTGTTCGCCAAGTCCTGTGAAACCGTCCGCGCGCTTGGCTTTCAGGGCAAGCTCTGCATCCACCCCGATCAGGTCGACCCGGCCAATGCCGCGTTCACACCGACAGCGGAAAGCATCACCTGGTCGGAAAAGATCGTCACTGCCTTTGCCGAGGCCGAGGCCGCCGGGGTCGCCTCGATTCAGGTCGATGGCTACTTTGTTGACTATCCGATTGTCGAGAAAGCCCGGCGCACGGTCGACATGGCCGACGTGTTGAGAAAACTTGGAAAAATCTGAAGGGAGTCAGGTCATGATCCGTTCACTCGCCGAATACCGCGACAGCCTGCGTCCGTTCAAGCCGCGCGTCTTCATCGACGGGCGGCGGATTGAAAGCGTCGCCGACGAGCCGCTTCTGCAGCCCGGCATCAACGCCATCGGTGTGACCTATGACATGGCGTCGGACCCGGCACTGGCCCCCCTGATGAAGGCCGTCGAGCAGGAAACCGGCAAGACCGTAGACCGCATGACACAGATCGACCGCACGCCTGAAGACCTGCTGGCCAAACTGGAAGCGGTGCGGATGATGTGCCGGGAAAGCGGCTGTTCGCAACGCTATCTGGTACATGACGCCTTCAACGGCCTGTATCAGGCGACAAAAAAGTGCGATGCGGAAAAGGGCACAAAGTATTTCGAGCGTTTCCTTAACTTCATGATCGAAACCCAAGAAAACGGCTACAATTATGCCATCGCCATGACCGATGCGAAAGGCGACCGCTCGAAAAAACCACACCAGCAAAGCAACGCCGATACCTACGTGCACGTGGTTGAGGAACGGGCCGACGGCATCGTCATTTCCGGCACCAAGGCCATCGTCACCTCGGCACCTTATGTGCATGGCTTCATGGTCATGCCGTGCCGTGCCATGACACCCGAAGACAAGGCCTTTGCCGTCTGCGGTATTGTGCCGGTCGACGCACCGGGTGTGACCATTGCCTGCCGCCCGTCCGGTCGCCCCGACGAAGCGGCTGCCGTGTTCTCGAAGCGCTATGGCCAGACCACGGGTGTCGTTATTTTCACAACGTTTTCATCCCGCACGAACGGGTGTTCCTGAACGGCGAGACCGAACATTCCGAAGACATCACCAGGAATTACGCCACGCACCATCGCCAGTCGTGCATCGCGGCCAGGGCTGGGTTCGGCGATCTGCTGATCGGAGCCGGGGCCCTGATGATCGAGGCCAACGGCCTTGACCCGGAACGCCACAGCCATTTGCGCAATGACATGGTGGAGCTGATCAAGATCGTCGAAGGATTCTTTGCGACCGGCGTCGCGGCGTCGATCTATGGCCAGAAGGACGGCTCCGGGAACATCATGCCGGAACCGGTGTTTTCCAACATCGGCAAACTGCTAATGGCGACACAGATTTATGACATGCACCGGCTGGCGCATACCGTTTCCGGCGGCCTGATCGTGGCGCTGCCGGGCCCGGACGAAGATCACAACCCGGAAACCGCCGGTACGTTATCGGAAGTGCTGCAGGCCAATCCGAACATCCCGGCCAGCCAGCGGCTGCAGACGGCGCGACTGCTCGAAGACCTAACGGCGTCGCATCAGGGCGGCTGGTATTCGGTGATTTCGCTGCACGGCGGCGGCTCGCCCGAAGCTATGAAGCGGGAAATCTGGCGCAACTATCCGATGGCCGAAAAGAAAGAGATCGTCCAGCAACTGATGGACCGCGACATGCTGGAACGCACGGATGGCAAGGGCCCCGACCGCCAGCCGGGCCGCTGCTGCACCATCGGCTGCCGGGTTCCGGACTTTTTACTCGACGGCAATCTGTCCAGGAAATCAGCAGCGGAGTAGGGGCGACGATGGGTGTGTTCAGGGCGAATGTGCGATCTTTAAACAAGTGTCACCCCGGTGCAGACCGGGGTCCAGGGTTACACGTTCGCATCCCGGTCGGTCAGGTCGTGCCTGTCACTCTGGATTCCGGCGTGCGCCGGAATGAC
>JBBDOA010000019.1:0-7833 GCA_040877275.1 Rhodospirillales bacterium
TTCAGCACATTGATGATCCGCCCCCATTTCCGCTCACGCATGCCGGGGATCACCAGTTTCGAAAACCGGATCGCCGAGAATACCTTGAGGTCGAAATCGTCCTGCCATTCGGCGTCGGAAATATCAAGAAACGGGCCGCGTCTCGACGTTCCTGCATTGTTGACGAGAATATCGACCTGGCCCAGGGCTGCGACGACTTCGTTAAAAGTGCGGGTGCATTCATCGGCCTGGCGGATATCGGCTGAGATGGCGATGACCGTGCCCTTGCCTTCAGCCGCGATCTCGGCCTTCGCCTGATCCAGCACGTCCTGTCTGCGGGCGACGATGGCGACATTGGCGCCGGAGCGCATGAATTCCATGGCCATGGCCTTGCCGAGACCGGCGCTGCCGCCTGTGATGATGGCGTTGCGACCGTCCATTCTTACGTCCATGATTAATCCCTCCCAATGTCGATAATCCAAGTAGGTGATCTCTCACGCCCCTGCTTTCAAGAGCGTTCCACAGGGCTAATGCCATGGCCAGTGAATGTTGACGATTTCGGGCTGCATGGGACTCGAAAAGCCCCGTTACGGTACCGGCAAGGACAGGCACCCTGCATCCGGATCAAAAATAAGCGTTGCGCGGAAAAAATAAACCTTGCCATATTGATACTCAAATTATCAGTAATGACAATAATAAAAAAATACCACGAGCCCCATGGGTCCAACAGGAAGACTTGCATTTAGGAAGGAGACGTCATGCTTACGGATAAACTTAAAGGGATTTCGCGACGCGATATGCTGCGTCTGACCAAACATTTCGGGATCAGTTCGGTCCTGATTGCCGCCGGTGGATTAACGGGTGCGATTTCGTTGCCGCGCCTGGCAGAAGCCGCCAATTCCACCTACACCAAACGCCACAAGAAACAGCCCAAATTCAAACTCAAATTTGGTGCCGCCGGCTTCAACGAAAAAAACCTTCTCGTCGAACGCGCCGGCTGCCTGCAGTTTGTGAATGACCTGGAAGAACGCACTGACGGCGAAATCCAGATCGAATTCATCGGTAACAACCAGATTTGCGGCCAGGGCGACTGCGTCAAGAAAACGCAACAGGGCATTGTCGATATTTATGCCGCCTCCACGCAGAACTCGGCCGGTGGTGCGCCGTATCTGAACGTGCTGGATTATGCCTATATGTTCCCGTCCCGCGCCTCGCAGTATTACTTCCTGTATCACCCGGGCAGCGCGAAAGTATTGCGCGAGCCGATGCGGAAAAGACATGGCCTGGAATTCCTGTTCAGCCATGCGGAACTGCGCGGCATTCAGTTGGGACTGTCGTGGAAAGACAAGCCGCTGGTTACCAGTGTCACGCAGATTGCCGGCACCAAGAACCGGGTGACGGGGACGCAGCTTGGCCGTATCGCCATGGAGCTGATGAAGCTGAACCCGACGCCGGTCGCATGGTCGGAAACCCTTGATGGTCTCAAGCAGGGCCTCATTGATGGTGCCGAAACATGGGCGTCCGCTGTTGCCTACGCCAACATGTCACCGGTGGTTTCGCAGTGCCTCAATCTTGAGTTCTTCTGCGGCACCGAACACACATCCATGAATTCCAAGGTGTTCGACAGCCTGGGTGGCGAATTGCAGGATGCCGTCATGGAATCCTCGTATCTGACGCAGGTACACGTTCAGGCGGCCAACGAAGCCGCACTCGTGAATACGGTCGGCTTCTCCGATCCGCAACATCCAAATACGATTTTTGCCCAGAACGGCACGCGCGTATCGATGTTCTCGGACGCAGCGAAACGGGAAGCCGAAGAAATGTGCTCGCCGGAATTCCATCCCAAAGAGTGGGAAAAATGGCGTGAACGTCTAAATGAATGGTCCGGCGGCATGGACACCTACAAGTTCATTTACGATATCGCCCGGGAAATTCCAAAAGATACGCTGGCCGAAAACGTCGAGCCGCGTCGCTGGTGGAAGGGATAATTCCCTGATTAAAATTCGGGTGCGGCCTGTATAAAGTCGCACCCGAATTGTATCTGCGCGAAACAAGAAACTAAAAATACAGGAGGTTCGTGGGATGGCACTCGTCCGCTGGATTGATGCGAACATCGAGAAGATCATCATTATCATCAGCTATTTTACCATGGCTGCGATCATTTTCGTCGAGGTTATCCGCAGATTTGCATTTAACCAACAGGAACCCTGGAGCTCGACCATACCCATTTTGCTGTTCCTCTGGGTCACCTGGATCGGTGCGGCCTACAACGTCAAAATCCGCACCCATCTGAGCTTCGATGAACTGCGGATGCGGCTTCCCTATAATGCGCAGTTCTGCTGTCTTGTTCTTGATGCTTTCCTGTGGCTCCTGTTTGCCTGCATCGTTCTGTATTTTTCGATCCAGCAGGTCCAACTGTCCCACGACAACTTCGCGATTGTCACGGGTACTGATGATATCATGCAGTGGTGGTTCTATATGGCAACTCCCGTTGCCTGGGGGCTGCTGTGTGTTCGGGTCCTGCAAAATCTGCGCAGTGATTATCTTAAATGGCGCAGCAGCAAGCCGTTTTCCATATCTGTCAGCATGCTCGGGGAATAGGTGAAGTCATGGATACATTTTTGATCGTCATGGTCTCGCTGGGCGTAACCGGCCTGTTTCTTCTCGGCGTTCCGATCTTTCTGGTGATCGGCCTGTGGGTCGTCGGAATCAGTCTGGTGATTGATTTCACACTGGCGAATATCGGCGTCACCCTGTTTGAAGGGCTGAATTTTTTCGGCCTGCTGGCGCTGCCGCTGTTTATCCTGACGGGGGATTTGATCAACAACGCCGGGATCGCCAAGCGATTGTCGGATTTTGCTTTTTCTATTCTGGGCTGGATGCGCGGCGGTCTCGGCATGGCCTCGCTCGGTGCGTGCGGATTGTTCGCCGCCATTTCCGGTTCCAACTCCGCGACCACGGCGACCATCGGCTCGATCATGTATCCGGAAATGCGTGAAAACGGCTACGACAAGAACTTCGCCGCAGCGACAATCGCCGCCGGCGGAACGGTCGGGATCATCATCCCGCCCAGCATCATTTTCATCGTTTACGGATTTCTGCTGAACCTGTCGATCAGTGATCTGTTCATTGGCGGCCTGCTGCCCGGCTTGCTGATGGTCCTGGCGATGCAGTTTACCTGCTGGTACGTCGCCAGGAAAAACGGCTGGGGTCACCTGATCCGTTTTGATGTCGCGCGCGTGGCGCGGAATGCGTTAGGCGCATGGCTTGGTTTCTTCGCCATCCTGCTGGTCATCTGGGGCATTTATTCCGGCAAGTTTTCGCCGACCGAGGCCGCCGGCGTTACGGCCGGCTTCTGTCTGGTCGTCGGCCTGATCATGTATCCGCTGAATAAAATGCTGGGTGACGTGCAGGAAAATGAAAGTCAGGGAAAGCAGTTTGCCCGCGCCCTTGTGGTCAAGGGTTTCAGGGTCCAGGATTTGCCTGATCTGATCATGCGTTCCGGCCAGATCACAGGTCTGCTGGCACCGCTGATTGCCGTGTCCGTCGTCATGCAGCAAATTCTGTCGTTGCTGGGTGCCAATGTTTTCGTGACGGAACTGCTGGCCAACCTGGGGGGCTATTACCCGATCCTGTTCGCCTGCATGCTGATCGTACTGATCGCCGGAACGGTTCTGGAAAGCCTGCCGAATACCATCATCCTGGCCCCTATTCTGGCCCCGATTGCAGCGGGCATCGGCGTCGATCCCATTCATTTCGCCGTGATCTTCCTGGTCGGTGATGCAATCGGCTTTATCACACCGCCTTACGGGCTCAATCTTTATGTCGCCAGCGGCATTACCGGGATACCGTATTTCCAGTTGCTGCGATATATCGTGCCATACCTGGTGGCATTACTTGCCGTTTGGGTGGTGATTATCCTGATCCCGGATTTCTCGACAATACTGCTGACGCAAGATGGTGCGGGAGTATACCAGCATGCCAAGTAAGTGTTGATTAATGGCCGAAACCAAATCGGATAAATCTTCCAGATCCGTTCGCGCCCTCGAAGTTGTCGAGGCGATTGCCAGTGCCGACCGGCCGATGACGGTTGTCGATCTTATGGAACCAACCGGTTTTCCCAAGGCGACGTTGCACAGGCAATGCAATCTTCTTGAACAGGAAGGATTTATCCGCCAGGACATCAATGGCCGTGGCTATGTGGTCGGGCATCGGATGCGGAAGCTGGCTCACCTGACGCTGGCGACGACGGTAGAGCACACCTATCGCCATGGGATATTGTCGACCGTATCGCAGGAAATCGGCGAAACCTGCAACATCGTCATTCCGCTTGGGATCGAGATGTTCTATTCGGACCGGGTTGAGACAAAATGGCCGCTGCGCCATCAATTGCCGATTGGCAGTAATGTGCCGGTTCACTGCACGGCCAGCGGTAAGCTTTATCTCAGTTCCTTGCCCAAGAATCAGTGTGCGACGCTGATTTCCGCTCTGCCGCTGGAAAGGTTTACCGATAACACCATCGTCCGCCCGGATGATCTGCTGAAAGCGATTGAACACATTCGCACCGACCAGGTCGGCGTCGATGATGAGGAATTTGTCGAAGGCATGGTCGCCGTCGCCGTGCCCATAACTGACAACAAGGGCCGTATGGTTGCCGCATTGGCATTTCACGCGCCGGCGGTCCGCATGGACATCACAAAAGCCCGGACGTATCTTCCGATCTTGCGGAAAGCTGCACAGGCCCTTTCAGTGACCGGGTAGGCCGGTCATCCGTTTCCGGGGCGATGTTTTTCAATCTTATGGTTGGAGGACTATTTTCGCTGCCCCGGTGCGGCCTGCCAGCAGATCGCCAAAGGCACCGACGCCATCTGCGAGGCTGCGTTCCTCGATCCAGTCCAGATCACCAAGTGCGCCCGACGCCATCGCCGCCAGCGTCGCACGAAAATCGATCATCGTATAGGTATAGGCTCCGACGAAAGTGATCTCCTGCAACGTCACCCGACGGGCGTCAAACCCGTCGACGCCATCGCCCAGTCCGATATGCACGATCACCGATCCGGGCCGGGCGCATCGAACTGCCGCGGCACGGGTCGGCTTGTTGCCGACAGCATCGATGACGACATCGGCAAAGCCCGTCGCAAGAGCATTCTCGACGCCTGGATCAACAACCTGATCAAAGCCCTGGGCCAAGGCTGTTTGCCGTCTGAGTGGATTAGTTTCCGCAATCGTGATGTCGGTGCAGCCGAATGCCCGAAGCGCCAGTGCCGCCCCCAGCCCGACGGCACCCGATCCCGTCACCAGGGCCCGCGCCTCGGCCAGCGGGCGCGCCGCATGACGGGACGCCAAGGTGACGCCGTGCCACGATGTCGCCAAAGGCTCGGCCAGCGCGGCACGGGTCAGATCAAGCGTTTCCGGCACCGTGATGATATTGCGTGCCGGCACGATGATCTTCTCGGCAAAGGCACCCTGACGGGGCGGCATCGAGATGATTTCGCGCTTTGCGCACAGATTTTCCCGACCCGACAGACAGTCCCGGCAGACCCCGCATGTGACCAGCGGATTGACGACGACGCGCCGGCCGTCATCCGCACCACCGCAGACGACCCCGGCCGCCTCATGTCCCAAAATCAGGGGTGCCGGGCGACGGTCGTCGTGGCCCAGATAGGCATGCATGTCCGATCCGCAGATACCGACGGCGGCGACGTCGATCAGCACATCACCCTCATTGGTGACGGGATCTGGCGCGTCCTGATAGACAATCGTCTGCGGCCCGGTATAGACCAGCGCTTTCATTGCCGAACTCCTATTTGGCGGTAAAGCCGCCGTCGACGGGAATCGTCTGGCCGGTGATATACGCCGACGCCGCTGATGCCAGAAACACCGTGATCCCGTCCAGATCATCCAGCGCCCCGTTGCGCCCGATTGCCGTCATCGCGGCATTATGTGCCGCCAGCGCCGGATTGCTGAAGACCGCCGCCGTCAGCCCGGTCGGGAAAAAGCCGGGCGCGATGGCATTGGCGGTAATGCCGTCCTTTGACCAGCCTTCGGCCATGGCCCGGGTCAACTGCACGATACCGCCCTTTGATGCGCCGTACGGCATGCTGTTGGCGAAAGCCCGGTAGCTTTGCAGGGAAGCAATGTTGATGATACGGCCATAGCCCCTATCGATCATTCCGGGCACACAGGCACGGGCCAGAAAGAACGGCACGCCGAGATTGAGATTAATTGTCTGGTCCCAGCTTTCCAGCGTGACGTCCGCCCAGGGTTCACGCAGATTGATCCCCGCCGCATTGACCAGAATGCTCGGCGCACCGTATGGAGCCGCCGCACGCCGATAAAAATCATCAATGATGTGCTTGAAATTCAGATCGACACGAACCGGCGACGCCTCACCCGCAAACGCCGCGATATCATCAACGGTTTTCTGCAGGCGGCCCGCATTGCGGCCAGCGACGATGACTTTCGCGCCGGCCCGGGCCAGGGCACCGGCCATACGCTGCCCGATCCCCGACGTGGCACCGGTGACCAGCGCAACCTGCCCCGTAAGATCAAAGGATATGGTCTCGCCCATGCTGTTCACACCTGCAGCTTGAAGGTCTCGTCCGGAAAATACTTGTGCAATCGGATGTCGCCAGTGCGGGCGTGTGCTTCCATGCCTTCAAGGCGCGAAATCCTGGCCGTCACCTGCGCCACATCCCGATTGGCTTCCCGCGTCATCCGCTGCGTCGTCACAACCTTGATGAACTTATGCACCGACAGGCCACCGGTATAATGCCCGGCCCCCTTGGTCGGCAGAATGTGATTGGTGCCCGAGCATTTGTCACCGAAGGCGACCGTGGTTTCCTCGCCGACGAACAACGAGCCGTAATTCTTCAGCCGGTTCACATACCAGTCCAGATTTTGCGTATGAATTTCAAGATGCTCGGGTGCGTATTCATCACTGATCAGGGCCGCTTCCTCATCCGTGCTGCAATAGACGATTTCGCCATAGTCACGCCACGCCGCAGTTGCCGCTTCGCGCTGCACGTCCGGCAGCTTGTCGATCAGCGGCTGCATCCGGGCGGCCACGTCTTCACCCAATGCCCGGTCACGGACAATCAGCCAGGCCGGCGAATCGAAACCGTGTTCGGCCTGACCGACCAGATCGACAGCAACCACTTCCGGGTCGGCGGCAGCATCGGCAATGATCAGGATTTCCGTCGGACCGGCGAACAGATCAATCCCGACCCGGCCGAACAGCATGCGCTTGGCTTCGGCGACAAAGCGGTTGCCGGGGCCGACCAGAATGTTGGCCTTGTGCCCGGTGAACAACCCGAAGGCCATCGCCGCGACCCCCTGCACGCCGCCCAGCGCCAGGATGTGATCCGCCCCGCACAGGTTCATGGTGTAGAGTATGCCCGGGTGTATGCCGCCGCGCTCGACACTCGGCGCTGAACAGGCAATGACATTGTCGACACCGGCGACCTTGGCCGTGGTAATGCTCATGATCGCCGAGGCGACATGGGCATAGCGCCCGCCCGGCACGTAGCACCCGGCCGATGCCATCGGGATCAGTTTCTGCCCGGCCCACAGGCCCGGCGACAGTTCGGTCTCGAACGCCTGAATGCTGGCGCGTTGTTTTTCGGCAAAACTGCGGACCCGATCATAGGCGAACCTGATGTCATCCTTGAGCTGCCCGGAGACCTGTGCGCTGGCACGCTCAATATCCTCGGGCCCGATGACGATGTTGCCGTCCCAGCCGTCGAGCCTGGCCCCGTAAGCACGGGCGACTTCCTCGCCGCCCGCCTCAATTTCGGCCAGCATGTCGGCGACGACCTTGCGGGTTTCATCCTCACCGCTAGCCGACGTTTTTGC
>JBBDOA010000020.1:0-40111 GCA_040877275.1 Rhodospirillales bacterium
TCCTTGTTCAGGCACCCGGACATATCAAGGTGCCGCAACCGATCAAGACCCGGCTGTCGTGGCAGGCGGGACACGTCCACGTGTTTCATGCCGACACCGGCAAACGGGACGATACCGTCAGGGCTCTGGATATCTGAACCCCTGACAAGAGCCTACCCGTGACACCCAGAAGACAAGGGCGCGGGAAGAGACAGAAGGCCGAAGGTTCGGTCATCTGAATTAACAGGAGGTGCAAGCATGTTTAGCAAACTGAAACGCTCGGCCGGGAAACTGGCTATGGCCCTGGCGCTCTGTCTCGGCCTGACATCGACGGCTTCGGCCATCGAACTGACGATGTATTATCCGGTCGCTGTCGGCGGCGCGCTGACGAAAATCGTTGACGGTCTGGTTGCCGACTTCATGAAGCAAAACCCCGACATCAAGGTTAATGCCATCTATGCCGGTAACTACAATGACGCCCGCATCAAGGCGCTGGCGGCGTTGCAGAGCGGTGAGCCGGCTCAGACATCGGTGATGTTTTCGATCGATATCTATGAATTGATCGAACAGGGCGCAATCGTTTCTTTCGATGATGTCGTCAAGACGGCGGAAGATAAAGCATGGTTGAACAGCTTCTATCCGGCGCTGATGGAAAACGGCAAGACCCAGGGCAAGACCTGGGGCATCCCGTTCCAGCGTTCGACGATTGTCATGTACTACAACAAGGACGCCTTCCGTGCCGCCGGGCTTGATCCGGAAAATCCGCCGGCAACCTGGGACGAAATGGTCGCTGCCGGCAAGAAGCTGACCAAGAAGAGCGGCGGCAATGTCGAGCAATGGGGTGCCATGATCCCGTCGACCGGTTATCCGTACTGGATGTTCGGCGCGCTCGCCATGCAGAACGACCAGACCCTGATGAACGGTGATGGCAACGTGACCTATTTTGATGCACCGGCAACCGTCGAGGCATTGCAGTACTGGAAAGACCTAGGCGAGACGCACGGCATCATGCCGTCCGGCACCATTGAATGGGGCACGCTCCGTCAGAACTTCCTTGAGGGCAAGACCGCCATCATGTGGCACTCAACGGGGAACCTGACGACGGTCAAGGACAACGCCAAGTTCGATTTCGGCGTGGCCATGCTGCCGGCCAAGAAACGCCGCGGCACGCCGACCGGTGGCGGTAACTTCTATATCTTCAAGAAAAGCTCTGCCGAAGAAAAGGCAGCATCCCTGAAGCTGATAAAATTCCTGACGCAGCCGGAACAGACCGCCGAATGGAGCATCAAGACAGGCTATCTGGCGACAGGTCCGGCTGCTTATGCAACGGATGCGCTGAAGGCCTATGTAAAGGAATTCCCGCCGGCTGCGGTTGCCCGCGACCAGCTTGAATTCGCAACGGCAGAGCTGTCGACGTATCAGACAGGCCGGGTCCGCAAGCTGCTTGACGATGCCATTCAGGCGACGTTGACCGGCAGCAAGTCGCCGGCCGAAGCGCTCGGCGATGCGCAAAAGCAAGCCGACAAGCTGTTGAAAAAGTACCGTTAACAGCGGCAAACTTGCCTCCGGGGATCATCAGAACGGTGGTTCCCGGTGGTTGCCGCCCGTCAACGGGCCTCGTGTTCAGGTCAAAACCGATATGAACTGCCGCATCACACGATTGCATATTTATGGCTGGCTGTTGCTGATGCCGGCTGCAATTTTTTTGATTGCGTTCACGTACTATCCAACCGCCGCAACACTGGTGAAAAGCCTCTTCTCGCAGGGGACGGCACTGAAACCGTCGAAGTTTGTCGGGCTCGAGAATTTCGGCTATCTGCTTGATGATGAGGTGTTCTGGAAGGTGGCATGGAACAATGTGATCTATGCCGCCGGCACGATCCCGATCTCGATCGCCCTGGCGCTGTTGATGGCGATCTGGGTCAATGGCCGCTTGCCGATGAAATCGCTGGCGCGCATGAGCTATTTTACGCCGACGATTCTGCCGATGATTGCCGTCGCCAATATCTGGCTTTTCTTTTACACCCCCGACATCGGACTGCTTGACCAGGTCACCAGAGAGTTCGGCTTTGCCAGTCATAACTGGCTTGGTGATCCGGATACCGTGCTGGGCTGCATCATCGTCATCACCATCTGGAAGGAAGCTGGTTTTTTCATGATCTTCTATCTGGCGGCGTTGCAGACGTTGCCGCCGGAACTGGAAGAAGCGGCACATCTCGAGGGTGCCAGCCGCTGGTATTATTTCCGCCGCGTGATGTTCCCGCTGCTGATGCCGACGACGCTGTTCGTGCTGATCAACGCGATCATCAATTCCTTCAAGCTGGTCGATCACTTGTTCATCCTGACCAAGGGCGGGCCGGATAACGCCAGTTCGCTGCTGCTGTATTACATTTACGAGGTTGCCTTCAGCTTCCTCGATCAGGCCTACGCATCGACACTGACGGTGGTGCTGCTGACGGTTCTGGCCCTGATTGCCGTCGGTCAGTTCTTCTTTCTGGATAAACGGGTGCATTACCGATGAGCGGCATGAACCGGCATCGCGGGCTGACGTTCCATCTGGAAAACGTCGCCGCATGGACGCTGGCGGTGCTGTGGATGCTGCCGCTGATCTATGCGTTCTGGAGCGCCTTTCATCCGCCGGAATACGCCACCCGGTTCGAACTGTTCGCGCCGCTCTCGCTTGAGAATTTCCGCGTGGCCTGGAATCAGGCGCCGTTCGCCCGGTATTTCCTGAATACGTTCGTGCTGGTGACGACGGTTCTGGCGGCGCAGTTCGTGCTTTGCACACTGGCCGCCTACGCCTTCGCCCGCTTCGAGTTTCCAGGTAAATCGATAGCCTTCGTGTTCGTGCTTCTGCAGTTGATGATCATGCCGGAAGTGCTGATCGTCGAAAATTATGTCACCATGAGCAATCTGGGCCTGGTCGACACGATCACCGGAATCGGGCTGCCCTACATGGCCAGTGCGTTCGGGATTTTTCTGCTGCGCCAGACCTTCAAGACGATCCCCAAGGAACTGGAGGATGCAGCCAGGGTCGAAGGCTGCTCCAGATTGCAGATTCTCTGGAAAGTGTACGTGCCGTTGGCGCGGCCGACGTATGTCGCTTATGGCCTTGTCTCCGTCAGCTATCACTGGAATAACTTCCTGTGGCCGCTGGTCATCACCAATTCCGTCAACACACGCCCGCTGACGGTAGGACTGGCGATCTTCGGCGCACCGGAATCAGGTGTCGACTGGTCGATCATCACGGCAGGAACCCTGCTTGCGGTGGCCCCGTTGCTGGTTGCATTTCTGTTGTTCCAGCGCCAGTTCGTACAGTCCTTCATGCATGCAGGAATCAAGTAATGGGTGAACAGGATTTTGATGCCGATCTGCTGGTGATCGGCGGCGGTATCAATGGCGTCGGCATCGCGCGTGACGCTGCCGGGCGCGGGCTCAGGGTCATTCTGTGCGAAAAGGGTGATCTCGCCGGTGCAACGTCTTCGGCCAGCACCAAGCTCATTCACGGCGGCTTGCGCTATCTGGAGCATTACGAGTTCAAACTGGTGCGGGCTGCGCTCAGAGAGCGTGAAGTGCTGCTCAATGCGGCACCGCATATTGTTCGTCCGCTGCGTTTCATATTGCCGCAAAGCCCCGGCGTCAGGCCGGCCTGGCTGATCCGGATCGGTCTGTTTCTCTATGATCATCTGGGTGAGCGCAAGCGGCTGGCCGGCTCCGGCTCTTTGAATTTGAACGGTTCGCCCTATGGGGCACCGCTGAAACCGGAATTACAGAAGGCCGCCTATTATTCGGATTGCTGGGTCGATGACAGCCGACTTGTCGTGCTCAATGCGCTGGATGCGGCGGAGCGCGGGGCAGAGATACTGACCCGCACGGAATGCGTTCACGCCGTGCCGGAAGCATCCGGTGCGGGCTGGCAGGTGATGTTGCTGGATCATCGGAGTGGCACCCGGAAAAGAATACGGGCCCGCGTCGTCGTCAATGCGGCCGGGCCATGGGCGGAACGCTGCCTCGCGGATGTTCTGGAAGGGCTGCCGGTGACGTCCATGCGACTGGTACGCGGCAGTCATATCATTGTCCCGCGTCTGTTCGATCACGATAACGCCTATATCTTCCAGAACCCCGACCGCAGGATCGTTTTCGCCATTCCCTATCAGCAGAATTTTACAATGATCGGCACCACCGACGCCGACTTCGACGGCGATCTTGATGCGGTGACGATATCAGCCGGTGAGGTCGATTATCTCTGCGAGACGGCGAACCGCTTTTTCACCCGATCAATTTCCAGGGACGATATCGTCTGGTCATTTTCCGGTGTCCGACCGTTGCTCGGGGACGGTTCGGATCAGCCCGATCAGGTGACCCGCGATTACCGCCTTGATCTCAGAAGAACACCAAGTGGGTCCGTGGCGCTTTCGGTTCTGGGCGGGAAGATCACCACGTATCGCAAGCTCGCCGAACAGGCGGTCAACAAGCTCGACGCGATCTTCAACACAGACAAGGACAACTGGACGGCGGCGGCACCCTTGCCGGGCGGAGATATCCCCGGAGCCGACATCGACGCCTTCATCGACGCGGCGGCCAGGGATTATCCGTGGCTGGCGGATGATCTGCTCGAGCGCTATGCGCGGTCCTACGGGACCCGCCTTGCCGTCATGCTGGACGGTGTCGCCGGTATGCAGGGGTTGGGTGATGCGCTTTGCCCCGGACTGCACGTTTCTGAAATCCGGTATCTCGTCGATCATGAATGGGCAATGACCGCCACTGATATTCTATGGCGGCGGACCAAGCTCGGGCTGCGCGCCGATCCCGCTGCCGAAGCGCGTCTGCAGACCTGGCTCGATGCCAACGGCGGTGCCGCATGAAGCCGCTCTCAACCATGCCCGTCGGTGTACGCAGGGCGATCAAGGGCGTATTTACGGATATCGACGATACGTTGACCACGTCGGGCCGTCTGACGGCGGAAGCCTATACGGCGATGGAACGGCTGCAGACCGCCGGGATCGCCGTGGTGCCGATCACCGGGCGTCCGGCGGGGTGGTGCGATCACATTGCCAGGATGTGGCCGGTTGACGGCGTCGTCGGCGAGAACGGCGCATTCTATTTCCATTATGATCGACAAAGCCGCCGCATGATCCGGCGTTATGTCGATGGCGACGACGTCAGAACCATCAACAGGGAACGCTTGGCCGCGCTTGGCCGCCGCATTGTCGCAGACGTGCCGGGCGCGGCGATCTCGGCGGATCAGATGTACCGCGAAACGGATCTCGCCGTTGACTTTTCTGAAGATGTGACCCCGCTGCCGCCCGAGAGCATTGACCGGATTGTCGCCATCCTGACCGGGGCTGGTGTCACCGCCAAGGTCAGTTCCATTCACGTCAACGGCTGGTTCGGCAACTATGACAAGCTGACGATGAGCAAGGCCTTCGCCGCTGACTGCCTGGGGATTGACCTCGACACAGCCGAGCAGGACTTCGTTTTCACGGGTGATTCCCCGAATGACGGACCGATGTTCGAATTTTTCAGGAACTCGGTCGGCGTCGCCAACGTCAGGGACTTTGAAGATCGACTGACCAGCCCGCCTGTCTATATTACCAGAGGCGAGGGCGGCGCCGGGTTTTCCGAAGTCGCCAATATGCTGATTGAGGCAAAAAGCAAAACGGAGGGCAAGGCATGACCAGCGTTCTGACCTGGAATATTCAGTGCGGCAAGGGGGTTGATAACCGGATTGATCTGCCCGGGATCGCCAGCGTCATCCGCGCCATGGCCGATGTCGATGTCATTTGCCTGCAGGAGGTCTCCCGCTTCAACCCCGACCTTGATAACGGGGCTGGCGCAGATCAGGCTGCTGTTCTGGCAGCGCTGTTTCCTGATCACCAACCCGTTTTCGGCGCTGCGCTGGATCGCGACAACGGTGTCGGACCGCGCAAGCAGTTCGGCAATATGATCCTCTCCCGTCTGCCGGTGATCCAGATTTTCAACCATCCCCTGCCGCAGCCGGTCCCGGAACAGCCCTGCAAACACATGCCGCGCCAGGCATTGGAAATCGTTGTTGCTGACCATGACAAGCCGTTCCGGGTTACCGCGACGCATCTCGAATATCATAGTGCCAGACAGCGCATGGCACAGGTTGAGCGTTTGCGTACGATCCAGACGGAAATCACTGAAAACAGTGCCTATGCCGACCATGCGCCAAAGTCCGGACCGTATGCGGCGATCGCCAGGCCGGCCAGCGGCATCCTTTGCGGTGATTTCAATTCAGCACCCGACGACCCGGTGTATAATCATATGATCAGTGTGGGCGACGGGGCGGACAGCGGATACCAGGATGCATGGAGACGGGTGATGGGCACAACCCCGCACGCGCCGACGTGCGGCATTTATGATCACCGGCAATGGCCCGAGGGGGCGCACTGCCGTGATTTTATGTTCGTAACCGATGATCTGGCCGGCACCATCAACCGGATCCAGGTCGATGAAATGACGGCGGCATCTGATCACCAGCCGGTTCTGCTGGTGTTCGGCGATTGATCCCTGATGCGGCATCCTTGACGAAGCTGACATCGGTAGCATTAATCATCCAGGCACCTTGTCCGGTTCAGGGCCACAAGAAGTTGATCGTGCCGGATATGAAACTGCGGTATATTCTGTCTGTTTCGTCTTTCCGTAACTATTGGCGATTTATCCTTGCCCTCAACATTGGACACATTCAATGACCGACGAAAAAGACATCAATCGTGCCCGTATGGCGATGCAGCAGGCACTCCGGGGGATCAACCGGGAAATCATTCACGCAGAGGTGCCTGAGCTCAATCTGGAATCACTTAAGCCGTTTTTCACGCTGGTCGCCAAGGCACGCGGCCTTTATATCAAGAAACTTCTGGAGATTGCCGGTTCGGGAAGCAAGCTGCCGAGCGATGAGCAGGTCAAGGAGTTGAGCTTGCTCAGGCGGTCGTACGACGAGTTGCTGAATGGCGGTCATATCATCGAAACGGCGATTGAACGCGGTTACATCGACGTCGATAAAGTACGCTGAATGCTGGCCGCCCGGCGAGCGTGGGCAAGGCATTAAGTGCGTCAGCTCTCCGCGCTCTGACGCACGGCGCGCCGTTCGAAAACGACGTTCAGGATGATCGCCACGAAGATCACGACGGCCCCGGCCAGCACCCAGGGGTCGAGCGGCTCGTCATAGAATGTCAATCCGAGCAGGGCGACCATCGGTAGTCTGAGAAAATCCATCGGCACCACGACCATGGCATCGGCATGCGCGAAGGCCCGGGCCATGCAATAGTGTGCGCTGAGCGCTGTGCCGCCAACCATGACCAGCCACGGCGTCATCGCCAAAGAGGGTGTGGTCCAGTCGAGAAATGACGGTACCGCGCCCATCGGCAACTGAATAACGGTCATGTAGAAAATCACCGCCAGCGGTGTGTCTGTGCGGGTGATTTTTTTGGTCAGGGTGTGCGACAGGGCATAGCCGATGGCTGCGATCAGGGCGCTGATAGCGCCAACTTCAAACGGCACCATGCCGGGTCTGAGAATAACCAGGATGCCGGCAAAGCCGATGGCAATGACCAGGGCGCGTGCCGGTGTCAGACGTTCACCGAGCAGAAACGGGGCCAGCACGGCAGTCCAGATCGGGATCGTGAATTCAATGGCGAAAACCTGCGCCAGCGGGATCATCGAAATTGCAAAAAACCAGCCGAACTGACCGACGTAATGGGTGATGTTACGAACAATATGTAATCGTAACTGCCTGGTTCGAACCTGCTGCCAGCCGAAGCGGCTTAAAATTAACGAGACGATCAGCAGGCCGATGATGCTTCTGAAAAAAAGAATCTGGAAAGTGTTCAGTTCGGCGGACAGCTCGCGCCCGGCTATGGCCATCGTCAGAAACGAGATCAGCGCACCGCACATCCACATTCCGGCGAGTGTGATGCCACTCATACAAAGCTCCAGCGGCGGAACCGTTCCGGTAATGAAACCAGAACGGATTCTTGAGACGATACCGTCAATAAAAGATCAGAAACTCAACGAGATGTCACGATGCGCGGCCATACACGTTGCGATTTGCTTGGCCAGTTCTCTTGGCAATGCTTCCTGTAGCCGCAGGCCGATGGTTGTGGCAATTGTCGCATCGTATTTTTCCAGACCGGGCAGCAATTCCGCTTTGGCCTGTGTGCGCCATGCAATTTCCATGTCGAATGCTTCGAAGGCTTTCTCAAGTTCCTTCAGTGCTGCAGCCGGATCAGGCTTGTCGCCGCGAAGTTTGCGTCTGGCCCTGGAAATCGGTGTCTTGACGCTGAGTGCGCCGGGGATAACCGCGACCTGTTTTTCGACGGTTTCTACCATGTCCATCGCTTTTTCAGGCGGATTGTCGTTGATCACGTCTTTCAGGCCGGTAATCTGATCTTTCATCCGGGCCAACTGATCGACGCTATCAATGGTTGCGATGATCTTCGGCAGATGTTCATAGGCTTCGTCGACATTGCGTTGATACTGGCGTTCCGCATTGGTCCTGGCTTTTTCCAGATCGCGATATTTCTTGCGCGCTTCGTCCCAGCCTTCTGGTGTTTGCTTTTCCAGTTCTTCCTTTTCTCGGACGAGCAGGGCCATCTCCGCATTCAATTCCTCTACTAAGGCAGGATCTGGTTCCTTGACGTAGCGCTGCGCATCAATTTTATCCTGTATTTTCCTGATGTCGCGGATATGGGTTTCCAGAGATAACCTGATCTTGCGTGCATCAGCATGCAATGGCTTGTAGGTCGGAATGTAATCGCTGAGCGCTTGTTCGGCAGTGCGCACCCTGGCGACATGATCGAAGGTTTCTGCGGCGTCATCGACTGCCTTTTTAAGTGTCGATTGAAGATTATCAGGCAGCGACGACATATTCAGCCCTCTGACTTCGCTGATGGCGCCCATCAGCTCATCCTTGCGGGCATCGTAAACAGGGAACAGGGATTCCTGCAGACAGGATTGCAGACGCGGATTTTGCGGCGGCGGTGCGTTATCGGATGTCAGATAGATGCGGGTCGGCAGATAGTTCACCAGCGGCGGATACAGGCCGACAATCGTCAGACCGATAAGCTGCAGTGCAATGAACGGAATAACCCCCTTGTACATTGAAATCGTCTTGACGATCTTCGGCGCGACGCCGCGCAGATAGAACAGCGCAAAACCAAACGGGGGCGTCAGGAACGATGTCTGCATGTTGACGCCGATCATCACGCCGAGCCACACGGCTGTAATGTTTGCGGTCGGGTCAGCGAGCAGAATCGGTGCAATGATCGGCACCACGACGACAGCGATTTCGATGAAGTCGAGGAAAAAGCCGAGCACAAAGATCACGGTCATGACGACAACAAACTTGGTGACAAACCCGCCCGGAAGCCCGGTCAGGAAATCCTTGACGATTTCCTCGCCGCCGAAGGCCCGGAACGCCGCAGTCAGCATTGCCGCGCCAAGCAGAATGATGAACACCAGTGACGTCGTCTTGGCGGTTTCGATCATCACCCCGGTCAGGGTACCGTCGATCCGGTTGACGCGAAGGGCGCTCCAGGTGACCGCGCCGATCATGCCGAGCGTGCCTATGCAGGCAATGATGATGCCCATGACGTCGTCGGCGGTCTGGATGTTCTTGACGTTGACGTGATATGACTGCACGGCATACATCAGGACTGCAAAAGAGATGATGGCGAGTACTGCCGGGTAATACTGTCTGGGCTGGCCGCTGGTCAGCCGGTAGCCGGCCATGACCAGGGCACCGGCGGCACCGATGGCACCGGCCTGGTTGACGGTTGCAATCCCCATGATGATCGAGCCCAGAACGGCAAAAATCAGGGCCAGCGGCGGTACCAGAACGACGAAAACCTTGATCCAGAATTCCCGGTTATATTCGCCAAGGTGCGGCGCTGCCGGTGCCATTTTCGGCCGCAGGAATGCAAGCACCAGAATAAAGATGATGTACAGGGCGACCAGCACCATGCCGGGCAGAAAAGCGCCCAGGAACATATCACCGGCACTGGTTGAGACGATGCCGAATTCTGACGGCAGGGACATCTGGCCGGTTCCGGCCTTGTAATCAGCGGTGCGCAGAGCCAGCGCCTGATCGGTCGCGTTCGACAACTGGTCAGCGAGAATAATCAGCACGATGGAAGGCGGAATGATCTGACCGAGAGTACCGGATGCACTGATCGTACCGGTTGCCAGTGCGTGTGAATAGTTCGCCCTGAGCATGACCGGCAGCGAGATCAGGCCCATGGCGACAACGGTGGCACCGACGATGCCGGTCGTTGCCGCAAGCAAGGCACCGACCAGGACAACCGAGATACCGATGCCGCCCGGGATCGGGCCGAATAACTGCCCCATGGTGACCAGCAGATCTTCTGCGATCTTCGAGCGTTCCAGCATGATGCCCATGAAGATGAACAGCGGGATGGCGATCAGCGTGTCCCGTTCAGGTTCCCAGTAAATGCCACGAAGATTGGTGACGCCGGCGGACAACCACTGACCGGGATCGCCGTGCGCGAAATAGGCGGAGACACTGCCTTCAAAAATAAAACCGCATATGGCGGCCAGGGCAATCGTCAGGATGGCTGATCCCGGAAGCGCGAAGGCGACCGGGAATCCCGAGCCCAAAGCCGAAATCATGAGAACGATCAGGATTAAAAGGAATAACAGTTCCATGCCAGAAATTCCGCCTTATGTTCTAGAACGTTGCGTGCTCTTCAAGGTCCTGTTCGTGACCCGGCTCGTGCAACAGGGTGGCGACATTGCTGAGCAGATAACTCATGAACTGCACCAGCATTGATACGGCAAAGATCAGCAGAAATCCCGCCAGCAGGTATTTGATGTACAGGCCATAGCCGCTTTGCGTCACCTCGAAACTCAGCAGTGGGCCATTGATGGCATTGGCCTGACCCCACATACCCATGGTCATGATGACCCAGCACAGCGGCAGGCCAAGCAAGACACAGCCGATGCTGTTGGCCATGGCTTTGCCATGCCGGGTAAAGCCTGCGTACAGGATATCAACCCGGACATGGCCTTCCTTGATCAGTGTGTAGGGGCTGGCGAAAAGGAACAAAGCGCCGTACCAGAAACGGACCAGATCCGCCATGAACGCCTGCTCATAGGAAAAAATGAACCGTGCGATGACGATCAGCAATTCGGCGGCGACAATCAGCAGGGCCAGCCAGTGAAATCCGAGATTGCGATTGAAACGGGCTATGATCAGGCCGGCAATCATCAGCGGATAGTGTACGAACTGGCCACGGTATGACGGGCGACCCAGATCTTCGGCAAGCTGTTCACCGAATATGTAAACGGCAAAACCTTCAATCCGCAGGAATGAGATGAACCCGTCAACGATGCCGATCAGCAGAACAGCCCAGAATGCTGCCCGAATGATATAGCCTGCAATTTCCCCCAGCATTTCAGAGTCGGTATGCAGGGATCGCTGTGACGAATTCAGGACCCAAAAGACGATCAACGCCAGCGATCCGGCGTAACTCAGCATCTGCACCCATGCCAGTGGCGGGATGCCGTTGGCAGGTAGCGATTGTCCGAAAAGTTCGGCACTGCCAAAGATGCTCAGTGTGCCCGGCCAACCGAACCAGAAAATAAGAACATTGTTGAACACGAACAAAAACGTCCAGGCCACCATCGTCAACGCAAATATGCGCATAAGGACGACGATGCTTCCGTGCGTCTCTGCATTTGCATGCATGGTTGAATCAACCGATGCGACTTCATGCGTACCGTTTGACATTTACCCCCCAGGCCCATCATTGATTACGTATTGTCAGGGCAGGCACATTTCTGAACAAACACGGTGCGCGAGGCTCGACGCCCCGCACACCGTCTATTTGTCACAAAACAGCATGATCAGGCTTTGAGGACCCGGTTACGCTGTGCCAGATAGGCCTGGTCGGAAATCTTCGTCCAGCCGGCGAGTTCCTTACGGGCTGCAAGGAAGCTGGCGTCGATACGTTTCGCCAGATCGGAATGAGCACGAACACTTGCAAACACCTCATCGGAAGCTTCACCGAAGCTGTCGTAAGTGTCGTCCGAGAACTGGCGCAACTGCACGCCCTGTTCCGTGACGAGCTTGGCAAGCGAGGCACCCGATCTCATGTTGAATTCGGCCATCATCATGTCGTTTTCGAGGCCGGCAGCGGACTCGATGATGAGTTGGTCGGTTTTCGTCAGGCCGTCCCAGAACTTCTTGTTCATGCCGAGAGCAAGCATTGAGCCTGGCTCATGGAAGCCCGGATAGTAGTAGTACTTGGCGGCTTCATAGAATTTCATGAAGCTGTCGTTCCAGGGGCCAACCCACTCGGTGGCGTCAATGGCGCCGGAAACGAGGTTTTCGTAAATCTGACCGCCGGGGAGCGATACCGGTGATGCGCCGAGCTTGGCGATCACGTCACCACCGAGGCCGGGCATCCGCATTTTCAGGCCCTTGAAGTCGTCGGCCGAATTGATTTCCTTGCGGAACCAGCCACCCATCTGACATCCGGTGCTGCCAGCCATGATGCACTTGAGGCCAAAACCGGCAGCAAGTTCATCCCACAGTTCCTGACCGCCACCGAAGCGAATCCATGCGTTCATCTCGGTGTAGGTCAAGCCGAAGGGCACAGAGGTAAAATACGCCCAACCTGGGTGCTTGCCTTTCCAGTAATAATCGGCGCCGTGATAGCCCTGGGCATTGCCCGATGCGACTTCGTCGAAGGAGTCGAAGGCACCGACCCGCTCGCCGGCGGCAAAATATTCAACGCTGATCCGTCCGTCGGTCGCATCGTTGATCCGTTTCGCGACACGTTGTGCGCCGGTGCCGAGACCTGGAAAATCACGCGGCCACGTTGAGACGACGACCATTTTCTTGAGGCCTTGTGATATTGCCGGCGTCGAGAAGACCGTCGATGCGGCAACCACACCTGCGCCTGCGACAGCAGATTTCTTGAGAAAATCACGTCTTTTCATTGTGTTAGCTCCCTGTTCACGTTTTTGAATAGACTTAATTTATCATCCGCATGACTGCAGCGGGTACAGCGACAGTCACGTCCGATGACATAGGATGCGTTCATTTGCGGACAGTTCAAGTAAAATAATGCTTATCACGCACAAGACTAGTGCCGGAATGACACAAGTAGCGGACGCACGAAAGCCCAAGCCGTATCGACGGGCGACGGTTTTTTGCTTAATTCTGGCGCGCTGAAAGGGTTTTTGAGCGCCGGATAGGTGGTTTGTAGGCCTGCACACCTTCTGATGGTGTTGCAATGTTGTAGGAAATGACAGCGTCGCTGATGCGGGCCAGATCGGTGAAGGCAATCGGGAAAATGCAGTTTGGGTGGCCGGCTGCAGCATAAATTGTATCGAATCGACGCAATGATGTATCAAGCGCCATCGGCAGCGGATGGGTCATGCCGAGCGGTGCGACACCGCCGATGGTGAAGCCGGTGATACCCTTGACTTCTGATGCCTGCGGTCGGCGCACCGTGCCGCTCAGGTTCAGCACTTTCGGCAGATTGGCTTCAAGGCAGTGGTGATCACCGGCCACCAGCGCCATGACGAACCGGGTGCCGACACAGAACACCAGCGATTTGACAATCGCGCCCTGGGCACAGCCGAGCGCCTCTGCCGCATCTTCCGCCGTGCGGGCGGATGCGGCCAACGCCATGACGGTATCGTGCAGCCCTGCCGCCAGCAGGGCGTCTCGTACGCGTTTAACGGCCGGTCGCTCCAGATGGCTCATGGCAGGTTTCTTTCGACAGGGATCAGTTCAGAAACGGGACCGCCATGCCGCGCTCTACAGCAGGGCGTTTGGAGATCTCGTCATACCAGCGTTTGACGTTCGGAAAGTCGTTCAGGTCGACCTGATGGCGTTCATGTCTGGAAATCCAGGGGTAGCAGGCGATGTCGGCAATCGAATAGTCGGCCCCGGCAATATAGGCATTGTCGGCGAGTTGCCTGTCCATGACGCCGTACAGGCGCTTTGTTTCATTGTGGTAGCGCGTCTGGCCATAGGGCACGACTTCCTTTGGGTTAAACAGGAAGTGGTGCGCCTGCCCGACCATCGGGCCAAGCCCGCCCATTTGCCACATCAGCCACTGCATGACACTGGCGCGTGCCACCGGTTCCTTCGGCAGCAATGCCGAGCCGGTTTTCTCAGCCAGATAGACCAGGATTGCGCCTGATTCGAACAGGCTGAGTGGTTTCCCGCCGGGCCCGTCTTCATCGACAATGGCCGGTATCCGGTTATTCGGCGAGATGGCCAGAAAGTCCGGGGCAAACTGCTCGTCCTTGGAAATGTTGATTTCGTGCGTTTGATACGCCAGACCCAATTCTTCCAGCATGATGGATGCCTTGCGACCGTTCGGCGTTGCCCAGGTATATAATTGGATCATCGGATATTGTGTCCCCTCATGACTGCATGGATTCTTTAAAACATAGGTGTTTCGATAATGTGTGCAAGTCCCGAGCGATAATAGGTGCAAGTGTCAAAGGCTTGACGCATTGTATTGGACGTCAATAATTTGCTGTTGATTTGATCGTATTACAGTCCCTGCAGCATTTCAGAATTTTGACTGTCGGAATATATGACCGAATATAATATTGAACGTCTGAACATCCTGATCGTCGACGACAATCATCATATGCGGTATCTGGTCCGCATGATCCTCAAATCTTTGGGCGTGCAGGAAATCCTTGAGGCCGAAGACGGCACGTCTGCTATGACGACGCTCAACAACTACGCAGCCGATATTGTCATCTGCGACTGGAACATGCAGCCGATGGACGGTATCGCATTTACCAAGATGATCCGTACCAGCGACGACAGTCCGAACGCCTATGTGCCGATTATCATGCTGACCGGTCATACCGAAATCAGCCGGGTGGTGACGGCGAGGGATGCCGGGGTCAATGAATTCCTGGCCAAGCCTGTATCGGCAGCAAAAATCTATCAGCGGATCAAGGCGATCCTTGATAACCCGAGGCAATATATCCGCACGGAAACCTATTTCGGCCCTAACCGGCGGCGTCGGGATGATCCGAAATATGATGGTGAAGAACGACGAAAGGCCTTGAAGGATGCCGAGAAAAAATCAAAGAAGAACGGAACCGGCGTCTAAGTGTCTGATCCGAAAGTTTTGATTTGGTAACAATGAGTTACAGTAACTATGTTAATAGCACCCCGTCGCAGCCTGTGCCCGCGAAGGCGGGTGCGGGGATGACGGACAATAAAACGGTAATTCATTGATATTATTATATTACTTTCGAATCGGCCCCTAACGTATCCAGCCGCCACGGGTGTCGATGACATCCTTGCCCTGGAGCATGTCCGGATCATGCACGGCAAAGGCCTTGTGGTCAGTCAGCAAGACAACGGCATCGGCCCGGCTCAATGCTTCCTCGAAAGCGACAAGCTGCACGTCTTTTAAACCGGCCAGCGCCGCCGGAAGTGCGCTGACATGCGGCTCGGCAATGAGGATCGGGTTGTCGATGCGCTTACGCAACGCGGCAATCACATGGATCGACGGACTTTCCCTGAGATCGTCAATGTCGGCCTTATAGCTGAGGCCCAGACAAGCGACGGTGCCGCCGCCGACAACCGACGGCAGCGCGGCGATCTGCTCGGCGATGATGTCGGGGCGGCTGTCGTTGACGCGTCTCGCGGTCTGGATCAACGGCGTTCGGTCTGGTGCCGATGCGGCGATAAACCAGGGATCGACAGCAATGCAATGGCCACCGACGCCTGGTCCCGGGTTGAGGATTTTGACCCTCGGGTGATGGTTGGCGAGCCGGACGACTTCGCGGACGTCGATTCCCAACGGTTCGGCGACATTGGCCAGCTCGTTGGCAAAAGCGATGTTGACGTCACGAAACGCATTCTCTGACAGTTTAACCAGTTCTGCGGTTGCGGCTGTCGTCAGATGCATCTTGCCTTCGACAACGGCTCCGTAGAGCGTTGCGGTGCATTGTGCGCAATCGTCGCCAAGGCCGCCGATGACCCGGTCATTGTGTACCAGTTCCAGCAGCACCCGGCCGGGCAGAACCCGTTCGGGACTGTGTGCGATGCAGATATCATGCGGGGCAGCAGGGTTTGCCGGGTCCGGAAATTTGAGATCGGGCCGCTGATCGGCAAGCCACGACGCGACCTGGGCTGTGGCACCGACCGGTACGGTTGACTCGACGACAACCAGATCGCCGTTCTTGAGTACCGGTGCAAGGCTCAAAGTCGCTGCCTCTAGATAGGCGAGATCGGGTTTCCGGTCGGCATCGAAGGGTGTCGGGACAGCGATGATGAAAGCATCAGCGCTGGCGACGGTGGTGCTGGCGGTCAGGTTTCCTCTGGAGACGGCACCATGCACAACCATGTCGAGATCGGGCTCAATAATATGAGGTTTGCCGGCATTGATACTGTCAACGGTCTGCGGATTGATGTCGACGCCGGTAACGCGGATGCCGCGGCTGGCGAGGACGGCGGCGGTCGGCAAACCGACATAGCCAAGCCCGATGACGCAGATATGTTCATACGCCATGTTTCAGCCCCTTTTGTTTCATAACCGCATGCTGTCGCAAAACCTCCTGGGCAATGCGTATCCCGGCCGAACCGTCACCATAGGGATTAAGAGCCCGTGACATGCTCGCATAGGCATCAGGGCTATCCAACAGCAAGGTGGCTTCGGCAACGATTTTTGCAGCGTCCGTGCCGACCAGCCGGACCGTTCCGGCATCGACCGCTTCCTGGCGTTCGGTCACATCCCGCATGACCAGTACCGGTTTGCCCAGCGATGGGGCTTCTTCCTGGATGCCGCCGGAATCGGTAATCACGATGTGCGCTTTTGACATCAGGCGGACGAAGGCCGGATAGTCGAGCGGGTCAAGCAGATGGATGTTGGCAATGCCGCCGAGAATTTCCGACACCGGTTTCTGGACGTTCGGGTTCAGGTGCACGGGATAGACGATTTCGACATCATCCCGTTCGCTGAGGGTGCGGATCGCCTGACAGATATTCAAAAACCCCTGGCCGAAATTCTCGCGCCTGTGCCCGGTCACAAGGATCAGACGACGCCCGCTGCCGGGATAGGGTGATGCTGCATCCAGTCTGGCGGCCAGGCCTTCGTCTTCATCAAGCTTGTGGATCATCATCATCAACGCATCGATCACGGTATTGCCGGTAACAAAGATGCCGGACGCGGCATGGCCCTCGGCCAGCAGATTGGCGCGGGCTCTTTCGGTGGGGGCGAAATGCAGGCTGGCGATGCTGTCGGTCAGGCGGCGGTTCACTTCTTCGGGAAACGGCGCATAGATGTCACCGGTGCGCAGACCCGCTTCGACATGGCCGACCGGTATGCGTTGATAGAACGCTGCCAGTGCAGCAGCGAATGTCGTCGTTGTGTCGCCATGCACCAGAACCATGTCCGGTTTCATCTCGCCCAGTGTCTTTGAAATGCCTTCGACCACAGCGGCGGTCAGGCCTTCCAGGGTCTGATTGGGGCGCATCAGGTTGAGATCGGCATCGGGGGTGATATGAAACAGTGCAAGCACCTGATCGAGCATGCCTCGGTGCTGGGCGGTGACACAGACCGTTGCGCGGGCACCGGCGACAGTCAGGGCGTGCAGCACGGGGGCCATCTTGATCGCTTCCGGGCGGGTGCCGAATATGGATAGTACGTGCACGGTCTGCCTCATGGGTTCGGCACGAAATGCCGTTCAAGCGCTTTTGGATAGTGCCTGACGAAACGCATGGCAAGGGCGATACCTGCAGAAATGCAAAGGAACTCGCCAAAACGTTATCAACTTTAGCTTTCACACCGGAGGGGCATTACATAAGCTTGCAGACATCGACACAATCGGCGGGAGCAAATCATGAGGCGTGGCAGCGGTCTTTTCGGATGGTCTGTGTTGCTGACGGCACTTGTCGTCCCGGCAGTCATGGGCCCGGGCGCTGCATGGGCCGAACTGGTCCCGCATCAGGCAATCTATAAAATGACACTGGCATCGAAAAGCCCGACATCCCGCTTCAACGGGCTCAGTGGCGCTTCGGTCTCGCTGATTGAGCGGGGTTGTGAAGGCTGGGTCGTCACCGAGCAGGTGGTCATGACCATGCTGACCGTTGCCGGCGGCGCGATCGAGCGTGAAATGAACTTCAAGGCCCGCGAAAGCCGCGACGGGAAAAACTACTTTTTCCATAGTGACAGCATAACCAACGGTGAAAAGAACACGTATTCCGGCTCTGCCCGGCGCGCCGATAACGGAGAGGCAGAAGCCGAGTTCGTAACTCCCAGGCCGTTTGAAATGCCGTTACCGAAGGATACGCTATTCTATATCGGCACGACCGAATGGCTGCTTGATCTGGCCAGATCGGAGAAACGTACCGGCGAGCGCTTTGCCTTTGACGGGACCGACGATGAAGGGCCGCAGAAAGTGACGGCCTTTATCCTGCCCGACGGCATCGGCGGCAAAGGTGTGCCCGGTGATCAATCCCTGCTCGACAAAAAGGCCTGGCAGGCGCGGTTGGCGTTCTTCAAAACCGGTAGTCAGGAATCCAGACCGGAATTCGAGATATCGCTGCGGTTGCTGGAAAATGGGGTGATCACCCATTTTGAGCTGATCTTTGATGACCTGATCGTCGACCAGGTTCTTCAGGACGTGCTGCCGGCCAGGGATGAACAGTGCGGGTGACGGGTATTGCAGTTGATGGTTGTTCCAAATCATTGGAATCGCTAGATTCTATACAAACATGCAAGCCGAGGGAGGCGTCGTCCATGTTGAATGTGTTCGCGACCTGCCGCGCGCTTGGTGTCGGCTGTGTCATGGCGTTGAGCGTGTTTGTCGGTCAGGTCTCGTTGGCCACGGCGGAAGATCGCGGCTTCCTCGGCATGAACGTGCAGGGCAATTCACCGAAAATTGCTGCGGCGCTCGGCCTGGAAAGCGCTATCGGTGTCTTCGTTCGCGATATCAGCATTGACGGCCCGGCAGCCCATGCCGGCATCGCCAGAGGCGACCTGATCACTAAATTGCACGGCACGCCAATCGACACCTTTGAGAGACTGTTGCAGGTTGCCGGTACGTTGCAGCCCGGTGACAAGGTTGACGTGGAAATCATGAGGCTGGGCAAGCTGATAACCGTTCAGATGCAGATGTCGGCGTGGCCGGATGGCTGGAACATCGAGCAATCGGCGTTTGCGGCACAGCCGGAGCTTGGCGTTACCTTTGCTGCGCTGACGCCGAAAATGCGTAATCACATGGGGATCCGCTGGGGCTCGACGGGTATCGTCGTTTCCGTATTCAATGATCTGTTTGCCGGGCTGACGTCCCTGCGGCGCGGTGATGTGGTGGCGCAGGTCAACCAGAAGCCGGTCTGGGAGCCAAAGCAGTTTCTTGAAGCCTACGACCATGCCAAGAAAGAAGGCCGCCAGGCGCTGCTTTTGCTGGTCGAGCGACCCGATGGATTCAAGTACATGCTGCAGCCGATCATTCAGGCAATGGATAACAACAACCTGAAAGCGCCGGTGTTCAAACTGCCCGGCCAGAAATAAAGCAGCGACAGCCGCCGCTTTGCTGATCAGCCCTTGCGGGCTTCCTTGACCATATCTTCCAGCGTTTGCTGATCAACGGCACCGGGGACCAGCGTCCGGTTGATGATGAAAGCCGGTGTGCCCCGGATATTGAGAGCTTCCGCCAGGGCCATGGTGTGGCCCAGTTCGATATCGATGCGCGGGTCTTCCATGCTTTTCCTGACGGCCTTGGCGTCAAGCCCGATGCTTTCGGCGATCTGCAAGACCCGGCCTTCGTTAAGCCCGCCCTTCGAGCGCATCAGGGCGTCATTGAAGGCAATATACTTGTCTTTCATGGTATAGAAGACGCCGAGCGCGGCGCGGGTTGCCGCCACAGAATCCGGACCCAAAATCGGGAATTCCTTGTAAACCAGCTTGATATTGCCGTCCTTCTCGACGGTGTTCATGACCGCGTCATGCACCTTTTTGCAATAACCGCAGCGATAATCGAAAAATGCAACAAGGGTAACATCACCCGATACATTGCCGCCGACCGGTGACAGCTTGCCGTTTTCGATCTGCTCGCGCATATCCGTGATGCGTTGCTGCTGGGTTGCCTGTTCGGCTTTGGCCTGAGCTTCCTGGTGGGCACGCACCGATTCAAGAATAACGGTCGGATTATTCATGATGTAGTCGTGAATCAGCTTTTCGAACGCGGCTTTTCCGGCGTCGGTCATCGGCTGGGCGTTGGTGGCGCGGCTGCCCGTCGGCACACTGGTCAGGGCAATAGCGATAACGGCTGCCGGTAAAACAGAAACAAGTCTTCGAAACATCATGATCATCCAAAGCTGGTTCAAGGTGCCCGATGATGGGCGAGCGGGGCCTTGTGTTCAAGGTTTAGCGTCCCCTTCACGGGGTTGTGACAGACGGTTCAACGGGTCAGCCGGATTTCGGCCAGATTCATGGCGGCCCCGGTGCCGGCGGCCTGAACCGATATCCCGATCGCACTGATATCAAAATTCGCCGGGTCGTCGCCCGGCCAGACCTGACGGTGGATCAGCGACAGATCGACGCTGTCGACCCACCACCGGTCCGCTTGCTCGGGTCCACCACGGGCAATGTAGCGTGCGGTTTCCGGATAATCATCTGCCCGGATCGGACCGACGATGGTGCCCCGGCCGAGCGCCGTTGCGTCCCATCCCAGCAGGATAATCCGACTGGCATCGGCACGACCTGACCCGCTGAACGGCCACAATGATCGTTTTGATTGCGGATTACGGTCGGTCAGTTCGACCAACAGTCTGACAGGGTGCGCACCGGCACGCGGCGGCTGTGTGTGCCAGGCCCAGTTCAGATAGGGCGTCGCCAGCAGGGATGCATTGATACGCCGGACCAGTTGAAAGGGCTGTGTGCCGGCCATCACATTCAGGGCCGTGAAGCGTTCGACCTGCCTGATCGAGAGATTGCCGGCTGCAATGGTGCCGGAAAATTCCCAACCTTGCGGCAATGTGCCTTTGTTGATGGCCGATGTGAATGCAGGGCCGGGGCCCATGACCTGAAGCGTGCCTCCGACCGGCATCGCCGGATGGGGCGGGGTGCAGGCCGCCGCGTTCAGCAAAAGCATCGCCGGCAGCACGCATCCCGTTAACCGGCGCAGCAGCTTGCAGGGCGCGGTTCGGGCGGTCATTTTTTCTGATTCTTGACCGCCAGCAGCAGGTCTTCCGCCTGTAGCCATTCCGGCGAGCCGCGCGGGAACAACTCCGCTGCCCGTCCGGCATGGAATTTGACTTCAGCCTCGGTGCCGCGCATCAGGGCTTCTTCGGCGAGTGCCAGTGAACTGCGCCCGACGTCACCCAGCTTGCCATAGGCAATCCCCAGTTGCCGCCACGCCGACGCCGAATTCTTGTCGCGCGACAATGATATCTTGAGCTGCTTGACGGCTTCTTCCAGATCTTCCTTGCGCTGGCTTTCGATCAGAACACGGGCAAACTCGTTACGCAGCAGGGGCTCTTCCGGTAATATTTCGACGGCCCGGCGAAACGGCGGAATGGCGGCGTCGATTTTGCCGCTCTCGAACAGGACCTGTGCCTTCAGCTCGAGGAAATAAGGATCGTCCGGGATCGTCTGCAACAGGCTGTCCAGCTCTGCGAGTGCGTTCTCGGGTTCAGGAATTTTCGAATAGGCAAAGGCCCGTGCATAGCGGGCCGGCACCGAATCGTCGCTGGTCGGAAATTGTCTGAGGGTCAGGGCCGGTTGATCAAAATAACCGACCAGCTTCGCCTTGGCACGAGCGAAGGCCTGTTGCACAGCCGGATCTTCAGGGGTTTTGCTGTAGGCGGATCGGCTGATGTGCGCACGTATGGCATCGATACGGTCTTCGGTCAGCGGGTGTGTGCGCGCGTAGGGATCCTGATTGGTGGCACTGAGCAGTTCCTGACCTTCGAGGATCTGCATGAATTCAAGCAGCCCCTGTGCCGACTGTTCGGTGGCATCAAGAAATTTCAAGGCGGCCTGATCGGCCGAATTTTCCTGTGAACGGGTAAAGGACAAAAAGCCGCGTCCGGCGGCGCCAACGCCACCTGAAATAACTGCACCGGCGACATCGCCGCGACCCGTTGCGATACCGGCAGCGGCACCGAGAATTGTTGCGATCAATGCCGTCGTCGTGCCCATTTCCTGAGCCTTGCCGATGCGGCTCAGATGGCCACCGGACATGTGGCCGGTTTCATGCGCGATCACGCCGATCACCTGTTGGGCATTATCGGCGCGCATCAGCAACCCGGTATTGATGAACAGCCGTTGACCATCGGCGACAAAAGCATTCAGTGTCTTGTCGTTGACGAGATGGATCGAGACGGATTCAGGATTTAGGCCTGCGACCTGGAAAAGTGGCGTTGCCATCGTGCGGATGGTATCTTCGATTTCGGCGTCACGAATGAGCGATATACCCTGAGCCCGCGCGGGCAATGATGCCGACGCAGAAAGTATGACGACCATGAAAATTCGACAAAAGAAACCTGATTTAAGCATGCGCATCGCCAATAAAAGCATTCCTGAACGTAGTCATGGCACAGTGTGGCGTCAAATGACGGTTCTGTCATTGACCTTGACGATGCTGGTCTCCTGTCTGGGTATTTCCGACGAGGACTTTACCAGTCGCAAGGGCACAATCGGCTATGTCTCCGGGGCGCTCGGCGTTATTTCCGTGGAAGAACCGCAGGCCGCGCTGATTGCCCGTGACGTGCTGTCTTCCGGTGGCACCGCCGCCGATGCCGCAACAGCGGTCGGTTTTGCGTTGACGGCGTCGATGCCGTCTTCGGCCAGTCTTGCCGGTGGCGGCATCTGTATCGCGCGTGATGCACGGGGTGAAGTCCCGACGGTGATCGATTTTCTGCCCCGCGCGTCGAACGCGTCGGCAACGGGTGCTGACCGCCCAAGCGCTGTGCCCGGACTGCCGCGCGGACTTTTCCTTCTGCATTCCAGATTCGGTGAATTGAAGTGGGAACGGGTTATCGTGCCTGCTGAAAATCTGGCCCGTTTCGGTTTCAACGTGCCGCGTGCCTTCGCCTCGGAGTATGCCAAGGTCTCGGAAATTCTGCTGCGTGACCCGGCGATGGCGCGAAAACTGAGCAGCAGCAAGGGTGCACCGCTTGTTGAAGGGGATTTTCTCAAGCAACCCGATCTTGCCGGTACGCTGGGGCGCATCCGTGCACACGGTGTCGGCGATTTGTATCTCGGCCAGGATGCAAAACTTCTGGTTGAGGCGGTCAAGGCTGCCGGTGGGACCCTGACCCTTGAGGATCTGCGTGATTACAGGCCGCTGGTTCGCGAACCGATCAGTTTTCCCTGGGAAAGCAATACGATCTGGCACTTTGCCGGTCCTCCCGCCGTTGGCGGGGGTGTCGCTGCCGAGATGCTGGCGGTATTGCTGGAAGGCCAGCGTTTTGAAAAGGCAGACGGGATGCTGCGTGAACATCTGATTGTGGAAGCAGCCAAGCGGGCCTTCGTGCAGCGGATGAACAATCTGCAGGCCGATGGCACCTATCGGGAAGGCCCGGAAACCCGTATTACCGAAGCAGCTGCCAGCAAAATTTCAGACGGCATCGACGACGACCGCGCGACGCCCCTGTCATCGCTGATCGCGACACCGGTCGACTGGCCGGAAACACCGGCGGCCGTCAGCTATGCGATCATGGATACCCGGGGCGGTGCGGTCGCCTGTACCCTGACCATGAACAATCTGTTCGGCACCGGGCGGGTGGCTGCCGGTTTCGGCACGATCCTGGCGGCGGCTCCCGATAATCTCGGCCGGACGTTTACACCGGTCGGCCCCGCCCTGTTGACCAGTAAACTGTTTAATCGGGCCTACATGGCTGCGGCCGCTTCCGGGGGCGTGACGGCATCGACAGCGCTGGTCAACGTGCTGGCCCGGTCAGCCGCAGGTCCTCAGTCCCTGATTGAAGCCATGCGTGCGCCGCGCACTCATTATGCCGGTGTTCCCGACAAGGTGTTTGTCGAGGAGAGTATGCCGGCAGACATCGTTGAGGGTTTGCGCAAACGTGGTCATGATGTCGTGCAGACAAATGCGATTGGCCGGGTCACGGCTGTCTATTGCCCGACCGGCGTGCCTTCCGAGAAAGGTGTGTCGTGTACCAGCGCCAATGATCAACGCGGGTACGGCATCGCGCTTGGCGGGAATTGAGGCATGGCGCTGAAAGTTGCAGGGCGGGGCCAGGTCTCGCCGTTCATCGTCATGGACGTCATGCGCGCCGCCAATGCGCTTGAGGCTCAGGGCCAGAATATCGTGCATATGGAAGTCGGCCAGCCGGGCACCGGTGCGCCTGCCGGCGTTGTCGAAGCTGCCTGCAGGGCGGTCCGCGAAGAACGTCTCGGTTATACCGACGCCTTCGGCATTCCGGCGTTGCGTGAAGCCATTCGCGGTCACTACAAAACCACATATGGTGTGGATGTCCCGGTTGAGCGGATTGCCGTGACCAGTGGTTCAAGCGGGGCCTTCGTGCTGGGTTTTCTTGCCGCATTCGATGCCGGAGACAGGGTTGCCCTGGCTTCTCCCGGCTATCCGGCGTATCGCAATATCCTGCAATCATTGGGTGTCGAGGTTGTTGAAATTCCGGTCGGCCCGGAAACCAATTTCCAGCCGACGCCGGAACTGCTGGTGCGCATGACGGGTCCGCTGGACGGCCTGATCATCGCCAGCCCGTCGAACCCGACCGGCACCATGATTGACGCCGAAGGCCTTGCAGCTTTGTATGATTATTGCGCTGAGGCCGAAATCCGGCTGATTTCCGACGAGATCTATCACGGCATCACTTATGAAAAACCGGCCGAGACGATTTTTCGGTTTGGTGACGATGCCCTGATCATCAACAGCTTCTCCAAGTATTTTTCGATGACCGGCTGGCGGCTCGGCTGGATGATCATGCCGGCGGATCTGGTCCGGGCCATCGAATGTCTGGCGCAGAATTTGTTTATATCGCCACCGGCTGTATCGCAGTATGCGGCGCTGGCGGTCTTTGAGTGTACCGATGAATTACAGGCCAACCTCGCGCGTTATGCCACGAACCGGGCGCTGTTGCTCAAGCAATTACCGAAGGCCGGATTTGACAAGCTGGCCTCGGCGGACGGTGCCTTTTACATCTATGCCGATGTTTCCGAAATGACCAACGACAGCGCCGCATTCTGTCAGGCGATGCTGGCCGAAACCGGGGTTGCGGCGACACCGGGCGTCGATTTCGATCCGGAACGCGGCCATCTGTTCGTGCGATTCTCGTTTGCCCGGGATCCGGAAGACATGGCCGAAGCGGCAAAGCGTCTGATTGCCTGGCGCAGTAACGCACGCCGGGGGTGAGGGGCGGGTAAAAAAAAGAACGGCCACAAGGACCGTTCTTCTGATTTGTTAAGTAAGGCGGGCGTTAACCGCCGCATAGTGTACCGCGGGCGTTAACCGCCGCATAGTGTGCCGCGGGCGTTAACCGCCGCATAGTGTGCCGCGGGCGTTAACCGCCGCGACGCCACCAGCCGCGCTTGTTGCCCTTTTCCGCTTCCGCCATTTGCGCCACATCAATGATTGTGGTTCTTGCCGTGGCGGTGGGAACGTCGTCGACGATCAGTTCTGCGCTGGAGACGGCGGGAGCGGGCTCGGGTTCAGCGGGCTGTTCAGCTTTTTCGCCCGAACCGTTGCCATTGCCCTGACCGTTGCCGTTATTATCGCCTGACGGCTTATCGGCGCTCTCAGGTTCTGCGCTTGCAGGCGCTGCCTGTTCAGGTTCTGCAGCCGGTTCGGCAACGCTTTCGGATGCCGCTTTTTTCGGCTTGGCATCGTCGGTCTTCTTTGTGCGCCGTGTACGGGGGCGGCGTTTCGGTTTCTCTGCGGCGGCCTTGTCTTCAGCGTCATCGGCCTTCACGGCTTCTGCTGCATCGTTCGTGTCGCCATCACTATTGCCATCGCTTACGGCATCAGCGGTTTCAACCGGCGTGTCTTCGGTGTCGTTGCCTTGTTCGGAAGCGTCGGGCTGCTGATCGGTGCCGGTGGCGGCAGCATCGAGTTCATCCTGAGCAATTTCCTCTGCTGTGCGGTTCTTGCGACGACCGGCACGGCGGCCACGACGGCGGCGGCGCGGTTTAGCCGGCCCCCCTTCGCCGTCTTCATGGTCTTCGGCGTGTTGTTCAGCCGGCTTTGCGCCGTCCTCATGCGCTTCCTCGACAGTGTCACCGTCGCCGGCAGCATTCTGCTCTGCCGGATCGGTTGCCGCTGAGGCATTGCGTTCGTTCGGCGTTTCCTCGTCGCGACGACCGCGGCGGCGACCCCGGCGGCGGCGGCGCTTGCGGTTCGCGTCTTCGCCCTCTTGCTCGTCATCATCGGGGGAAGCCTTGGGCGCGGCAGGCGCAGGGATCTGCGCATTGGCAGCCTGAGAACTTGCGGCGACATCGGCGGCGTTCGCTTCTACGGTCTTGCCGTCGGTGCGGACGCGTTCCATCCGGTAATCCGGCGAGATCAGTGTATCGTCGTTTTCGATAAAGACCTTCAGTTCGTATTCGCTCTCAATCTTGGCCAGCATGTCGCGTTTGTAGTTGAGGATGAACAGGGCGACCCCGGTCGGCACATGCATGCTGATTTCGGTATTGCGTCTGCGCATCGCTTCTTCTTCGACGACGCGCAGGATCTGCAATGCCGTGGTATCGGCCGAACGGCGGATGCCGGTGCCGGCACAATGCGGGCAGGGCTCAGAATGAATTTCCTGCAAGCTCGGGCGCAGCCGCTGACGCGACATCTCGAGCAGACCGAACGGCGAAATCCGGCCGATCTGGATGCGTGCCCGGTCGGTGCGCATGGCATCCTTGAGGGCACGTTCGACCTTAGCCTGATTGCGGTGATTTTCCATGTCGATGAAATCGATCACGATCAGACCGGCAAGATCACGCAGCCGGAGCTGACGCGCCACTTCATCGGCGGCTTCCAGGTTGGTCTTGAAGGCTGTTTCCTCGATATTGCGCTCGCGCGTCGAGCGGCCCGAGTTGACGTCGATGGCGACCAGCGCCTCGGTCGAGTTGATGACGATGTAGCCGCCGGATTTCAACTGCACTTCGGGATTGTGCATGCTGTCGATCTGGGCTTCGACGCCATAGCGCTGCAAAAGCGGAATGCTGATATCCTTGTACGGCTGAACCCGCTTGGAATGGCTCGGCATCATCAGCTTCATGAAGTCCTTGGCCGTGCGGTAGCCTTCCTCACCGTCAATCACGACCTCCTCGATATCCTTGCTGTAGATATCGCGGATCGAGCGCTTGATCAGATTGCCTTCCTCGTGGATCAGCGAAGGCGCAATGGATTCAAGGGTCTTCTGGCGGATTTGTTCCCACAGCCGGATCAGGTATTCGTAATCACGCTTGATCTCGACCTTGGTACGCTTGTCGCCGGCGGTCCTGACGATCACCGCCATACCGTCCGGAATGCCAAGTTCCGAAAGGATCGATTTCAGGCGCTTGCGGTCCTGGCCGGATGCGATCTTGCGGGAAATGCCGCCGCCTCTGGCCGTATTCGGCATCAGCACGCAATAACGGCCGGCCAGCGACAGATAGGTCGTCAGCGCAGCGCCCTTGTTGCCGCGCTCTTCCTTGACGACCTGAATCAGCAGGATCTGCCGGCGCTTGATGACTTCCTGAATCTTGTATTTATGACGGCTGATCGACGGACGACGGACCTTTTCAGCCTCGTCCATCTCGTCCTCGCCGCCGCCGACTTCCTCAACACCTTCTTCAAGGCCCTGGGCGTGGTTTGCCTCATCAGCCTCCTTGGCGGCGTGCTGGGCGACTTCTTCCTCGGCCAGCAGCGCTTCGCGGTCGGCGACCGGAATCTGGTAATAATCGGGGTGAATCTCGCTGAATGCCAGAAAACCGTGCCGGTTACCGCCGTATTCGACGAACGCCGCCTGCAGGGACGGCTCGACCCGGGTTACCTTGGCGAGATAGACGTTGCCCTTGAGTTGGCGACGGGATTCGACTTCGACATCAAAGTCTTCGACCCGGTTGCCGTTCAGCACAACCACCCGGGTTTCCTCCGGGTGGGAGGCATCGATTAACATGCGTTTGGTAGACATTTAAACAGGAACTCCGTGGCGCACCTGATCTCAGCATTTCGCCTGAAGGCGAGTTGTTGAAAGGGTTCGTGTGCCAATTTGTGTTGTGAAAACCGGCGGCGCCTCGAGATTCGGCAGCAGCGACACGCCGAACGCCATGTGGCATCCGGGTGTCATCAGTGACTATCTTTCGGGCGGCTTGCACCGGCATGTGAAGAAACCTCTAAATTCCGTGGTGCCGTCTTCAGGCCGGCACGCAAAAATACGAGCCCTGAGGGCGCAAAGCGCCGGGGCGACAGGTCGAAAGCAGGATCGTATTGAACGACCCGCGTTAACATAACCGTAGGAATTAAAATCCACAATGTCATATTATTGCCGACCGACAACCCGAGAAAGCTTGAGGATGACGGCCTCGGACCGCTATAACGACAAGATATTGTGACTTTTTTGAACCGGCGGACGCAAAATATGGGCTATCGCTGCCCCCTGTTCCTGTTTATCGCAGCCCTGCTGGCACTGCCGGCATCGGGTGCGGTTTCGGCTGCGGATGCCGAAGTCACGGATATCCGGGTCGGCCTGCACGGTTTGTCGACGCGCATCGTCATCGACCTGGACCGCCCGGTCGAGGCAAAAGTCTTTACCCTTGCCGGGCCGGCCAGACTGGTCATCGATCTGCCGGAGGTTGGGTGGCGTCTGCCGCAAAAGCCCTTGCCCGAGAATACCGGAGTGCTGGCCCGGCTGCGCTACGGTCTGTTCCAGCCGGGAAACTCCAGGATTGTCATTGATCTCAGCCAGCCGTCCAGGGTGCATGATGCGATTGCACTGCCGGGAGACGGCGGACAGGCGGACCGGCTGGTGATCGATATGGCGCGTGCCACAGGCACGGCTTTCCTGCAGAGCGTCGCTGCGCCGCCGATGCTCATCCGTGGTTCTGAAACACAGATTGTCAGCGCCCGGCCGGTGACCGCTACGACACAACCGCAATCACCCGAAGTCGGGCCTAAACCTGAGATCGTTGCCCAGGTACCGGTCAAGCCGGCACCGCCAATGGTGCAGACGCCAAAGCCCGTTGCCGCTGCCGTCCCGGTCCCGGCTGGTCAGTCTGAAACCCGGCTGTCCTCGCTCAGGATTCCCCGCAAACCCGAGGTTCCGGGACAGGCGAAGAAACGGATTATCGTCATTGACCCCGGCCATGGTGGTGTTGATCCCGGCGCGATCGGTGTTTCCGGCATCTATGAAAAGCACATCACCCTGGCAGCGGCCCGTGACCTCAGATCTTATCTCGAAGGAACAGGCCGGTTCGAGGTACACCTGACCCGCGACCGGGATATCTTCATCCGCCTGCGTGACCGGATCGAGCGGGCCCGCGAAAGAAAAGCGGACCTGTTCATTTCACTGCACGCGGACACGATCCGGGATCGCGGTGTTCGTGGCCTGTCGCTGTATACCCTGTCCGAGCGGGCGTCGGACAAAGAGGCCGGCGAACTGGCGGAGCGGGAAAACAAGGCGGACCTGATTGCCGGCATCGACCTGACCAATGAAAGCGCTGAAGTCACCAACATCCTGATCGATCTGGCACAGCGCGAAACCATGAACCAGTCGGCCAATCTGGCGGCATTGCTGGTCGACGAGTTGAACAAGCGGGTCAAGACGCTCCGCAATCCGCATCGATTTGCCGGATTCGCCGTCCTCAAGGCACCGGATATTCCTTCGGTGCTGATTGAGCTTGGCTTCCTCTCCAACAAGGATGATGAACGGGCGCTGCGATCAGAAGCCCACCGTCGCAATCTGGCACAATCGATTGCCGGTGCCGTTGACCGGTATTTCGCGAAAATCGAATCGGCCAGCCGCTAGAAAATCCCGGACTTGAAGATTTTTTCGGCTGGTCAAGCTTGCCATGTATTGGTCACAATCTTGCGATACAAAAGCTCAAGACTCTTCACTTCGCCGGGTCTGTGCTAAACAGGGTTGGTTAAGACGGGGATAATCAAGGGGCTGTGTTGCATAAATGAAGTTTTTGCTGCGTTTCACGCTGGTTTCGCTGTTTTTGCTGGTGATCGCGGCTGCTGCCATTGGTGGCGGCACGCTGCTGGTTTTGCACAAGTACGGTCGTGATCTGCCCGATTACCGCCAGCTTGCGACCTATGATCCACAGGTCATGACCCGTGTGCATGCCGGTGACGGTCGCCTGTTGGCGGAGTTCGCCATCGAAAAGAGGGCATTTGTGCCGATCAATGCGATGCCCAGGCGCATCATCGATGCCTTCCTGGCTGCCGAGGATAAGTCGTTCTATCAGCATTCGGGGATCGATTTCACCGGTGTGGCCCGCGCCGTGATTATGAATATCCAGAATATCGCCACCGGGCGCCGGCTGGTTGGCGCGTCGACCATCACCCAGCAGGTCGCCAAGAATTTTCTGCTGACCAATGAAGTCTCCTTCGACCGCAAGATCAAGGAAGCGATCCTTGCCATCCGTATTGAGCGGGCTTTTACCAAGGACCGTATTCTCGAGCTTTATCTGAACGAAATTTATCTTGGCAACGGCTCATACGGTGTCGCTGCTGCAGCGCTCAACTACTTCAATAATTCGATGAACGAACTGAGCATCGCCGAGTCGGCGTTCCTTGCGGCGTTGCCGAAAGCGCCCAACAACTACAACCCGCTGACCAAACACGAAGCGGCCAAAGGGCGTCGCAACTGGGTGATCGGGCGGATGCTCGAAGACGACCGGATATCCGCGGATGAGGCGCAAACCGCGATGAGCGAGCCGCTGATGGTGTACAGCCGCGAGGATCTCGAGTTTGTCCAGGCCGACTACTTCACCGAGGAAGTGCGCCGTGAACTGGTCGCCCGGTTCGGTGAGGATCAACTGTATCAGGGTGGTCTGTCCGTGCGGACGACCCTTGATCCGAGATTGCAGGTGATTGCCCGGACCGAACTGCGACGCGGTCTTGAAACCTATGACCGCAGGCACGGTTACCGCGGCCCGGTCACCACGGCACCGGCCGGACAGCGGCTCGACACGCCGCTCGACTGGCGTACGTTTCTGGGAACAACCAAGCGACCCAAGGGTATGGGCGAAAAGCAGCTGGCCGTGGTGATCGGCATCGACGATGCCAAAGGCTACGCCAGCATCGGAGTTGAGGACGGTGTCCTCGGCACCATCCCTCTGGACGAGCTGAAATGGGCGCGTCAGCCCCTTGCAGGGCGTGCTCTCGGACCATCCATCAAGAAACCTTCAGACGTGCTGACCCCCGGCGATGTGGTGATTGTCGAGGCCGTGAAATCCCCGGACAGTAAAAACAATGCTGCCCAGAAACCGGCGGTCTATAGCCTGCAGCAATTACCAAAAGTTGATGGCGGCATCATTGCAATGGATCCGCATACCGGACGTGTGCTGGCCATGGCCGGCGGCTATTCGTACGAACGCAGTCAGTTCAATCGGGCAACACAGGCCTACAGGCAACCCGGTTCAGCCTTCAAGCCGTTTGTATACCTGGCCGGACTGGATATGGGCTTGACGCCATCGACACGGATTCTCGATGCGCCCTTCGTGATCGATCAGGGATACGGTCTGCCGAAGTGGCGACCGGCCAACTACGGCAATAAATTTTATGGTGCGTCGACGATGCGCCTCGGCATTGAAAAATCCCGCAACCTGATGACGGTGCGGCTTGCGCAAACCATCGGTATGGACCGGGTCGCCGAATATGCACACCGCTTTGGTATCGTTGATGATATGCCGAAAACCCTGGCGATGTCGCTGGGCGCTGCCGAAACCAATCTGATCCGGCTGACGACCGGCTACGCGATGTTGGTTAACGGCGGCAAGAAGATCACACCGACCCTGATCGACAGGGTGCAGGATCGTCTCGGCCGATCAGTTTACCGTCATGATGACCGGGCTTGTCCGGAATGCCGTGCTGACGGCTGGCGCGGTCAGCGGGTTCCGGAAATCGCCGATACACGGGCACAGATCACCGATCCCGCCAGCGCCTTTCAGATTGTCAGCATGCTGCGCGGTGTCGTTGAACGTGGTACCGGCCGCAGGGTTTCCGAGGTCGACAAGCCACTCGCCGGCAAGACCGGCACCACCAATGAAGAGCGCGATACATGGTTTGTCGGCTTCTCGCCGGATCTTGCGGTCGGCGTCTACATCGGTTTTGACGAGCCGATCCCGATGGGCCGCAATGAAACCGGCTCGTCCGTGGCAGCACCGGTTTTCAAGGATTTCATGCAGGCGGCCCTGGCCGATCAGCCGGCGATCCCGTTCCGCACGCCACCCGGCATCCGGCTGGTACGGGTCAACCTCAGGACCGGTCTGCCGATCGGACCCGGAGAAAGCGGCGTTATCCTGGAAGCCTTCAAGGAAGGCTCGATACCCAGTGTCGAAGCCAGCGTCATCGAAGGGCAGGGGTGGAACGATAATTCTGACGATAACAGTCTTTCAAACGTACCGATGACGGGTACCGGCGGGCTGTACTGACAGCGCCCTTGTCCAGCGCTATTTATGCGCGCCCTTGTCCAGGGCTATTTATGCGCGCCCTTGTCCAGGGCGACAAACAACGCCAATCCCAGCATCGTCGAGCCGGTAATCCATTTCTGCATCTTGAGGGCCCGGGGATGCGCCTGCAGCCAGTTGCCGGCACCGCCGAAGGTGTAGGCGATGATGAGAATCCATACCAATCCACCGCTCGCAAACAGGGCGCCGAAGAACAGCATCTGCAACCGCACATCGCCCAGCATGGCATCGGTGAATTGTGGCAGAAAGGCCAGAAAGAAAATAGCGATCTTTGGATTGAGCAGGTTGCAGAGCACACCTTGCCGGTACAGCCGCCAGTCGTTGCGCACCGTGCCGGTCGGTTTCAGGGCGAGCGACGGGTCCTTGTCCAGCAGCGTGCGGACGCCGAGGAAAACCAGATAACCGACGCCGGCCCACTTGATCAGCAGAAACGCCGCCGGCCAGACCTTGAGCAAGGCGGCCAGACCGAATGCCGCCGCAAACATATGAACAAGGATCCCGGTCGACACCCCGAGTGCCGACAGTACGCCGGCGCGGCGGCCCTGGCCCATGGCTCTGGAGGCGACATAGATCATGTCCGGGCCCGGCGCAATGTAAAGCGCGACCGAGGCGGCGATAAATACACCAAGGGTGGAAAGCTCAATGTCCATGGGAGAACTCTAGGACCAGCCGCATTCCGGTGAAACCCCGATTTTAGCTTCACCCCCTTATCCCGATTTTGGTCAGGATAAGGGGGATGTGCAGAGTGTGCGGATAATGTGAGGGCTTGAGTGACACCCCCGGGAAGTTTAAAAACACCGCAACACTGTGAAGGGAACACGCAAAGATGCGCGCTGAAATGCAAACCATGGCCGACGAGATCGAGCAGTCCGCAGGACTGCTAAGGAGGCATCTTTGACTACGATCAAGCCGTTCTCCGCTTTGAAGAACTGAACGCGCTCGCCGAAAGTCCGGATCTCTGGAACGATCCGGCCAAGGCGCAGGCGCTGATGCGCGAACGCACCAAGCTTGAGCTCAGCATCAAGGAAGTCCGCGCTCTGTTTGACGATTTGCGCGACACCGTCGATCTGCTTGAGCTTGCCGATGATGAAGACGATGGCGACGTCATCGCCGAAGCGGAAACGGCGTTGCGCGAGCTGTATGAACGCGCCCAGAAAGCACAGTTGAAAACCCTGCTGTCCGGCGAAGCCGATGAAAACGACTGTTATCTGCAGGTGCAGGCGGGTGCCGGCGGCACCGAGGCGCAGGACTGGGCGGAGATGCTGCTCAGGATGTACGTCCGCTGGGCCGAAAAGCGCGGCTACAAGGTCGAATGGCTGGAAGAAAGCCCCGGCGAAGAAGCCGGCATCAAATCGGCGACGTTGTTGATCAGCGGCCTGAACGCCTATGGCTGGCTGAAGACGGAAAGCGGCGTGCATCGTCTGGTCCGGATTTCACCCTATGACTCGTCGGCCCGCCGCCACACCAGTTTTTCGTCGGCCTGGGTCTCACCGGTGGTCGATGAAGACATCGACATCGAAATCGATGACAAGGACCTGCGCATTGACACCTACCGGGCATCCGGTGCCGGTGGCCAGCACGTCAACAAGACGGAAAGTGCGATCCGCATCACGCACGAGCCCAGCGGCATCATCGTGCAGTGCCAGAACGATCGCTCACAACACAAGAACCGCGCTCAGGCGATGTCGATGCTGCGTGCCCGGCTTTATGAAATGGAATTGAAGAAACGCGAGGACGCGGCGCAGGCGACTGAAGACAGCAAGACCGAAATCGGCTGGGGCCGTCAGATCAGGTCATACGTCCTGCAGCCCTATCAGATGGTCAAGGATCTGCGTACCGAGGCCGAGACGTCGAACACCGGTGCTGTTCTCGACGGGGATATTGACATGTTCCTGGAAGCCTCGCTGGCGGCAAAAATCAAGAATAACGAAACCGACGGCTCCTGATCCGGTTTAAAAATTTCGCGAGCAGGCCTTACTGCACGACCAGATCCTTGAACAGCACCGTGTGGACCTTGGCCGGCTTGATGATGTTTTCAATGATCTGCACCAGTTCGAAGCGCAGGCGTTCCGAGCCTTCCTTGCCGACCATGCCCTGACGTTCCTGACCGCGCAGGTGAGTCAGGATGGCATCCATGACCTGGGGCTGGGCATCCTTGAGACGCGCAATGTCTTCAGGGGCCAGCTGCACGTCAACGACGGCGCGCAGAAACGGTGCCCTGCATTCGTTGGTTTTCAGATCGGTGCGAATTTCCGGTAACGAATGAAAGACAGGCTTGCCGAGGGAGATTTCTGCATGGCTTTGCGGCTGTTGCCAGCCCATGATCGAATGAATGATCCCCATGGCGTAAGCGCCGCCAAGGATGGCGACGATGAGCAGGGTAATCCCGGCAATAATCAGGATGATTTTCGTGGTCTGGTTCATTCCCTTTGCGGCTTTGGCTTTTTTGCGCTTGCCGCCGTTTGTCTCGCCCATAGCGAGTCCTCCTGAATGCCGAACGGGTTAAACTACCGGAAGGTTAGCGGTATTGAGGCGCCGGGGGAAGTCCGGGGATGGCTACAGGCAGCACGCTGCCGTCAGGGTTTCAAAAGCATGGCGATCTTTTGTTTGAGGCGGGCCATGTTGACCGGCTTTTCCTCGTAATCGGTGACGCCTGCGGCATACCCCGCGGCGTGGTCATCTGCTGTTGTATGCGCGGTCAGGGCGATCACGGGGATGGCGGCTGTCATCGTATCCTGGCGCAGCGCTTCGATCATTTGCCAACCGGTCATCTTCGGCATGCTCATATCGGTGATGATCAGGTCGGGGTTATGCTCGCGGGCCAACGCCATGCCGGCCTGACCGTCGGATGCTTTTAAAATCCGATGCCCATCAGCCGACAGCACATGCTCCATCAACTCCTGAAGTATTGCTTCATCTTCAATCAGCAAAATTGTGCTCAAGGGTCAACTCCGAAAATATTGTGGAAAATGATGTTCACTATACCATTCAGGCGGTGACAACGCGATCCCGGCCTTCGGATTTCGCCTTGTACAGCATGGCATCTGCGGCACCAATCAGATCGCCGATTTCCGACGACGGGTCGGGCAGGACCGCGGCAGCGCCGATGCTGATTGTCACATGACCGCAAACGCTTGATGACTTGTGCGGGATTTTCTGAAAATTGACGGCCTGGCGCAGTGTCTGGCCGATGGCGCTGGCACCTTCCAGGTTGGTTGCCGGCAAAACGCAGACGAATTCCTCGCCGCCGTACCGCGCAACCAGATCGCCCGGTCGATGCACGGATGACGACAACGCCTTGGCAACGAGTGTCAGACAGGCATCACCGGCCTGGTGGCCATAGGTATCGTTATATGGTTTGAAATAATCGATATCGATCAAAAGCAGCGACAGTTCGGATTTGCTGCGCATGCCGCGCTGCCACTCGGCCCGGATATGCTGGTCAAAACTGCGACGGTTCGGGATGCCCGTCAGGCCGTCGATGAAAGCGATGTTTTCCAGATGATCACGATACTGTTTGAGTTGCAGGTGGTTTTTCACCCGCGCGGCGACGACCGGGGCTACGATGGGTTTGGTGATGTAGTCGACGGCACCCGCTTCAAATCCCTTCGCTTCGTCGGCATTATCGGTCATGGCGGTTGCGAATATGATCGGGATCGATGCCGTTTCGGGCATGCTCTTGAGCTGCCGGCAAACCTCAAAACCATCCATGCCGGGCATCATGATGTCGAGGATGATGATATCGGGTTTTTCACGAATGCTGAGATCGATGGCTTCGGCCCCATTGGTTGCGAACAATATCTCGCCGAGATCATCCAGTGTGCCGCTCATCACTTCGATGTTCAGCGGCTCGTCGTCGACAATGAGAATTTTACTCTGCACCGGTTCCATGTTCACGAGCCTTCACCTTCATGTTTAGCGATGTCGTCCCGTATTTTATGAAGGATTTTCCGGGCCTTATCAAAGTCCAGATTTGTAGCGGCCATGTTGAGCGCCTGAAACTGCGCCCGGGACATGCCATTCAAGGCGCTCTCAAGCTCGCCGAGCCGTTTGCGAATGGACATTTTTCTGGATGCAAAGGCCTGATCAAAATCCGGCATGAGCCGCTTCAGCGCGGCGATATCGGGGGCGCCTGATGCGGTTTTCTCCAGCGTCGGGTTTGCTTGTCTGACCGCACCGGTCAATCGGTCGAGCGTTTTTCTGACCGCCGTATGGGCTTCAAAAACGGCTGTGGTATCAAGGCCGTCGATACCGTTGGTATTGATCGCCTTTTCGACGTCGCGCGCAGTCTGCTGCAGGTTTTCTGCACCGATGGTGCCGGCAAGGCCGGAAAGGGTATGCACAAGCCGGGATGCGGATTCAGTATCCCCGGCGGCCAGATATCCGGTCATGGTGCTTTCAAAGTCCGCATACTTTGCATTGAAGTCGCCAAGCAGTTTGAGGAAGAAGGCATCATCAAGGCCAAGACGTTGCCGCGCTTCGGCAAAATTTATCCCGTCGACCTGGTCGGATAAGCTGACGGCGGGATCGCGAGCAGGATGTGCGGCTGGTGCAGGTGCCTGAGGCGGCAACTTTGCATCCGCGTTGTCCGCCTGCCTGCCGGCCGACCATTTGCTGAGGGTGTCGAAAAGCTGTATCGTATCAATCGGTTTGGAGACATGGTCGACCATGCCGGCAGCAAGGCAGGCTTCGCGTTCTTCGGCCATGGCATGGGCGGTCATGGCGATGACCGGAATCTTCTCCATGTGCGGCAACGCCAGAATTTGCCGGGTCGCTTCGTACCCGTCCATGACCGGCATCTGCAGATCCATCAGGATGATATCGACGCCGCCGGGATTCTGTGTCAGGCGATCAACGGCAATCTTGCCGTTATTGGCGAGTTCAACACGTACCCCGACCTCGTCGAGGATTCCGGTGGCAACCTGCTGATTGATGGAATTGTCTTCAACAACCATCACGCGCAGCCCGGCCAGGGCGCCGAACCTCGAGGTCTGGCTATGGCCGATGCGATGCCGGGTATCCGTCCCGCCATCGCTTTTGGCGTAATGATTGCTGAGCGCATCAATCAGCAGCGAGGTATTGACCGGCTTTGTAAGAAATCCGGCCAATCCCATTGCGTCGGCTGTGCGCATGACATCCGGATGGCCATGCGCCGAAACCAGAAAGATTGCCGGTTGTTTGCCGGGCGGATCCAGCGACTGAATACGTCTGGCCAGCTCAATGCCGTCGATTTCCGGCATCCGCAAGTCGATCAGTAAAAGATCATAGGGATGGTCTGTATTATGAGTTGCTGTGACTTTCTCAAGGGCGTCGAGCGGATTTTGCAGGTAATCAATCTGATTGAAATTCAGGCTGCTGAGCGCGTCGCTCAGAATATCCAGCGCGGTTATGTTGTCATCGATGATCAGCACGCGCAATTTCGTCGGATCGATGGAAACCGGCAGGCTGCGCGGCACGACGTCCTGCTGCAGATCAAACGGGATTTCGATCCGGAATGTGCTGCCCTTGCCGGGCGTGCTGTCGACCGAAAGTGTGCCGCCCATCAGTCCGACAAGTTCCTTGCATATCGTCAGTCCAAGTCCGGTGCCCCCGAACTGCCGGGTCGTTGAGCTGTCGGCCTGTGTGAAGGGCTTGAAAAGCTTGTCGACTTGCTCCCTGGTCATGCCGATGCCGGTATCGGTGACGGATATGTTAAAACGACCACTGGTTTCGGTCTGCCGGGATACCTCAACGCGGACAACGACCTCGCCGGATTTGGTGAATTTGACGGCATTGCTGGTGAGGTTCGTCAGGATCTGGCCCAGCCTCAGCGGGTCGCCGATCAGATGGTGGGGCATGTTCGGTGCCGTCCAGAAAAGCACTTCGATTTCTTTCTGTCCGGCCAACTCGTTGATCAGGGTGCCGACGTTCTGCAGCACATCATCCAGATTAAACGGCACTTTTTCCAGTTCGACCTTGCCGGCCTCGAGCTTCGAGAAATCGAGAATGTCATTGATGATGCCGAGCAGGGCGTGCGCGGATGAATAAACCTTGCCCAGATAATCGCGGGCTCTCGGTGTTATATCCTCTTTCAGGGCAAGGCGGCTGAGACCGATAATGGCATTCATCGGGGTGCGGATTTCATGGCTCATGTTGGCCAGGAACGCCGATTTTGCAACGTTTGCCGCTTCGGCTTTTTCCTGGGCTTCCTTGAGCTGGGTGATGTCGACGCGGAAACCGATGGAGCCGCCATCCGGTGTGCGTTTGTCAGTGATTTTCAGCCATCGGCCGGATGCGTTTTTCCGCTCGAACGAGCGTTCAGACGTTCTGTGATCCGCGGACCTTTGCGTGACCCAGGTCTCGATATCGCCGTTTGGAATGGTATATTCACCCCGTTTCGCCCCTTCGCGAATAATATCCTCGAAGCTGTTCCCCGGCACGAAAAGATCGGCGGATTTTGGGTAATACTCACGATATTTTTCATTGCATAAAACCAGTCTGTCGTCGGCATCGTAATAGACAAAAGCCTCGTCCATCACCGATATCGCATCGATCAGGCGGGCCTGAGCATCCTTGGCGACCTTTTCAGCATGGACCAGATCCGTAATATCGCTATAGGTCGTCACAAACCCGCCGCTGGCAATCGGCTCGCCGCGGATTTCCAGTACCGTGCCGTCGGCACGGGTTCGGATGAACTGATGCGGTTCCATTTTTTTTGCCCGCTCCAGCCGTTCATTGATCTGCTGGTCTTTGTCACCGGGGCCGTATTCACCCCGTTCGGCATTGATCTCGAATGCCTTGCGGAGTGGGGTGCCGACCGGCATTTCCTTTTTCGGTAAATCCAGCAGTTCGTAAAAGCGGTCGTTCATGACCACCAGATTAAGCTTGTCATCGACCATGGAAATGCCCTGATCAATGGATTCCAGCGTCAGATGCAGCAGATCGCTCTGGCGTTTGTTTTCACTCCGCATGTCGTTGATGCGAAAAATATAGCGCATCATGAACACTGCCGCGAAGACGATGACCGGCACACCCATAAGACCGCCGATCAAGATGTTAAGCGTGCTGTTGATCGCTTTATCTGTGGATACCAGCGATTCTTCATGCTGTCGCATGGTTGCTTCGGCAAGCTTCAACATCGCTGATGCCGACAGGACGTCATCGACGCGGACCAGTTGGTCGACCTCGACCGGGGTCAGGCCATTGCTGATCGAAAGCTCGGCATCGGCGAGCCGGTCCCGGTATTCAATGATGACATTGCGGACAACTTCCAGGGCCTGGATTTCCGGCCTGGTCAGCTGCTGTTCGACCAGTTTCTGAATAGCCTCAAGGGCCAGCGCGATGTTCACCTCAGCCTGGTCTTTGTATATCTTGTCGCGTCGAAGGATATAGTTTTTGAAGTTATGGATCAGTCCGTTGTAACCCATATGGCGATGCAACTCGGCCAGTGCCGAAGTTTTCCTGGCCTCGTCTGCCTGTTGCACTTGCCATGCATTGTTGATGCTGTGCACACGGTCGTAACTGACATA